>DATMBL010000265.1:0-5193 GCA_035559295.1 Candidatus Eiseniibacteriota bacterium | reverse complement strand
TACAAAGCCTCCGGCAAGAAGGTCCTGATTGCCGCCGCAGACACCTTTCGGGCGGCGGCAATCGAGCAGTTGGAAGCTTGGGGCGCCCGCGCCGGCGCCGATGTGGTCAAGCACAGGCCGGGCGCCGATCCTTCGGCGGTGGTTTACGATGCCGTGCAGGCCTCGCGGAAGCGCAATATGGATGCGCTCTTGATCGATACGGCCGGCCGGCTCCACACGAAGACGCATCTGATAGAGGAACTAAAAAAGATCAAGCGGGTGATCGGCAAGGAGCAGCCCGGCGCACCGCACGAGGTCCTGCTCGTGCTCGATGCCACGACCGGACAAAACGGGCTGCAGCAGGCTCGGGTCTTCAAGGAAGCGACCGATCTCACGGGAATCGTCCTCACGAAACTCGACGGCACCGCCAAGGGCGGCGTCATCATCGCGATTCAGGAAGAGCTCTCGGTGCCGGTCCGCTATATCGGGGTGGGCGAAGAGATAGAGGATCTCCAGCCCTTCGATCCTGCCGAATTCGTTCGCGCGCTGTTTGAGAAATAACCATGCCGCGTAGCGGCTCCCGCCGCCTCTCAACCCAAGGCTCGACTGCTCCCAAGGTTCGCGCCGCTTGACTTGGCCGAGCCGAGCCACTAGCCTTGTTCTTGGTATGAGCGACCGACCATACGACGAAAACATTCGGGCGGTCACGGTCGATTTGAAGGTCACTCCAGCCGCCGCGCGTCAGGTGAAGGCCCTGCTGGAGCGCGACAAGCTCGAGGGATACGGCCTGAGAGTCGGGGTAACCGATGGCGGCTGCTCGGGCTACTCCTACCAGTTGAAATTCGAGAAGGAGCCCCAGCCGGGGGATCAGGTCCTCGAACTCGAGGAACTCAGGGTCTTCATTGACAGCACGAGCGCGGAGTTGTTAAACGGCACGGTGCTCGACTATGCGGCGAGCCTTTACGGCGGCGGCTTTAAATTCGTGAACCCGAACGCCACCGCGACCTGCGGCTGCGGCACCTCGTTCTCCGCCTGAGGCGTTTTCCTGCTTCATCGCTTCGTTCCTTTTGACTCTCCGTCGGTAACTTGCTAACCAAACGGGGGCGCGTGCCAGGAGGCTTCTCTGAAGGCGGTTCGAATTCACGCCTACGGCGGCATCGATCAGCTGCTCTACGAGGACGCGCCGGACCCGAACATCAGTTCACCGGGCGAGGTCATCGTCGAACTCAAAGCCGCCTCGCTCAACCATATCGATCTGTGGAACCGGCGCGGCCGGACCGGCATCCAGCTCGATTTTCCACACATCCTCGGCGCCGACGGTGCGGGTATCGTGATCGAGACCGGTCGCGAAGTCGACAACGTCCGGCCCGGCGACGCGGTCTGCCTTTATCCGGCCAGCGGGTGCGGCCAATGCGAATTTTGCCGCACCGATCGGGACTTCATGTGCATCCGCGTGCGCGTGCTCGGCGAGCGGCTGCCCGGCACTTACGCCGAATACGTGAAGATTCAGGCGCGGAACTGTTTTCCAATACCCGCGGGCTTTTCGTTCGAGGAGGCGGCCGCGTTTCCGCTTGTCCATATCACTGTCTGGCGCATGCTGGTGATCAACGGCGGCTTGCAACCCGGCGACCGTGTGCTGATTTTGGGCGTGGGCGGCGGCGTTGCTTCCGCGGCGCTTCTTCTCGCGCTTCGCATGGGAGCGCGTGTGATGGTAACCTCGGGCAGCGATGAGAAGCTCGAAAAAGCGCGAGCGTTGGGCGCCGAACACGGCATCAATCACCACGCCACCGATTTCGCCAAAGAAGCGCGACAATGGACGGGCAAGCGCGGCGTCGATCTCGTGGTTGACTGTGCGGGCGGCGAGGGCTGGCCAAAAAGCCTCGCCGCTTTGGCCAAAGGAGGCCGTTTGGTGACGTGCGGCGCGACTGCCGGACCCTGCGCGCCGACCGATATCCGTCGGGTCTTCTGGAACCAGCTGAAGATCTTCGGATCGACGCTCGGGAGCCGTGCCGATTTCCAGCAAGCGCTCGATTTCGCGAATGCCACAGGCACGAAACCGATCGTCGACCGGGCGTTTGATTTGACCGAAGCGCGGGCGGCGCAGCAGAGGCTGGAAGCAGGAAAGCAGTTCGGCAAGATCGTGTTGCGCATCGGCAAAGCATCCGAATCCGTCGTCTAAACGAAGGGAAGAGCCGGCTGGGCCGAGCGGCCAGCCGTAGGAACGACCACCCGGCGCGGGGCGACTCGGGCCCGGCTTGGCCTTTGGTCACCTGCTATGATGCGCATCATCGGCGGCCGCGCGCGTGGGCGGCGACTCAAAGCCCCAAAGGGCTTGGCCGTACGTCCAACTTCCGGCCGGGTCAAGGAAGCGCTTTTCAACATCCTGCCGCGCAATCTCGGCGGCTTGAATGTTTTGGATCTCTTTGCCGGAAGCGGCAATCTGACGATCGAGGCTCTGAGCCGCGGCGCCGCTCGAGCAACGCTTGTCGATTCATCCTCGGAGTCGGCCAAGGTGATGCGCGAGAACCTCGCGGCACTTTCGTTGTCCGACCGCGCCCGAATCCTCACCCTTCCCGTGAGTCGTGCTCTCCGCAGGCTGGCCCGCCAAGGCGAACGTTTCGATGTCATTTTCCTCGACCCGCCGTATGAACGCGGGTTGGCCGCTCCGGTCTTACACGCACTTGGTGACGGCGCTTTGCTCCGCCCCTCAGGTGTGGTAATTGCGGAGCATAGCGTTAGAGAACACCTCGACGAGGTCTATGGCACGCTGGCGCTCGATGACCGCCGGCGCTACGGAGCGACCGTCCTTTCGTTTTATCGCATCCGGGACCGCAGGGCCTCAAACCCATGAAGGTCGGCAAGCATGAGCCAAAAACAGATCGCCATCTATCCCGGATCGTTTGACCCGATCACCAACGGACACATCGACCTGGTAAAACGCACGCTCCGGGTTTTCGATCAAGTCATTGTCGCCATCGCAACCAACGCCGGAAAAGACGCTTCGCTCTTCACCGTCGAAGAGCGGGTGCGCATGATCGAGGAAGTGTTCAAAGGAGAAAACGGCCGGGTACAAGCGGACTCGTTCGAGGGATTGCTGGTCGATTACGCCGAGCGTAAAGGCGCGATCGTGATCATCCGCGGCCTGCGCGCCGTCTCCGATTTCGAATACGAGTTCCAGATGGCCATGATGAATCACCGCTTGAAGCCGAAGCTGGAAACCTTCTTCATGATGACGGGAGAATCCGAGTTTTACATTAGCTCGCGGCTGGTAAAGGAAGTCGTCAGCCTTGGAGGCGACGTTTCCGGACTCGTGCCGCCGAATGTGCTCAAGAAGCTCCGCGAGAAGCTCAGGCGTTAGGAATGAAGATGAACCAGCTCAGCCGACGAAGCCGGTTGATCAAGCCGTCGGTGACTCTGGCGATCGCCGCCAAAGCGGGAAAGCTCCGCGCCGAAGGCGTCGATATCATCAACTTTTCCGCCGGTGAGCCCGACTTCGACACGCCGGCATCGATCAAACAAGCCGCGATCGATGCTCTCGCGCGCGGCATGACCAAGTACACGGACGTGAGAGGGATCGAGCCGCTGCGCGCCGCCGTGGCGGAAAAATACCGACGCGAATACGGACTGGCCTATTCCAAAGACGAGGTGCTCGTGAGTTGCGGCGCGAAGCACGCGCTTTACAACGTAATCCAGGCGATCGTCGATGATGGTGATGAAGTCCTAATCCCCGCTCCCTTCTGGGTGAGCTATGCCGATATCGCCGTCCTAGCGGGAGGCAAACCGCGCCTCGTTCGCGCCGGTGAATCCGCCGGCTTCCGCATCAGCGCCGAAGCGCTCGAAGCCGCGCTCACGCCCGAAATTCGTCTGGTCATCCTGAACAGCCCGTGCAACCCGACGGGTGCGACGTACAGTCGTGACGAGCTGGCGCGCATCGCCCGGGTTTTGGAAAAGCGCGCGTGCTGGCTCCTGTCGGACGATATTTACGAGAAGATCGTCTACGACGACTTCCAATTCAATAATATCGTCGCTCTGAACCCCGCCCTGCGCGGCCGGACGGTGATCATCAACGGCGTATCCAAGACCTACTCGATGACCGGCTGGCGCATCGGGTACGCGCTCGGACCGGCGGAGGTCATGTCGGCGGCGGCCAAGATTCAAAGTCAAAGCACCTCGAATCCGACATCGATCGCTCAAGCGGCCGCGCTCGAGGCGATTTCCGGCCCGCAAGAGACCGTCGCCGCCATGGTTCGGGAGTTCGCAACGCGCCGCGACCTGATCGTCGAACGGCTCAATGCCGTTCCGGGCGTGCGCTGTCTCAAGCCCGAGGGCGCGTTTTACGTCTTTCCCAACGTGAGCGCACTCTTCGGCAAAACCGCCGCCGGCACCGGCAAAAAGCTCTCCTCTCCGTGCGACGTCGCCGAGTATTTGCTCGAGAGAGCTCGAGTGGCTACGGTTCCCGGCGAGGACTTTGGTTCGTTCGAGCATATTCGGTTTTCCTATGCGACCTCGCTCGACGACATCGAAGAGGGATGCCGGAGGATTCGCCTTGCGGTCGAACAACTCGAGTAGCTTCCGCCCGGGAGGCCGCTTACGGCTTCGGCCGCCGGCCCGTTTGCTTGAAAACAAAGTAGTCCCGCAGAATCGCGGGATGGTCGAAGACCAGCGGACTCGGCAACTCGCCGGCGTGGAAAACCCGGGCGTTTTTGGCGTCGTCCGCCGCCTGGAGAGTGCCCTCGGCGGTAGCGATAAAAACCGTGGAGACGGTATGGTGGCGCGGGTCACGCCTCGGATCGGAATACGTATAGAACTGCTCCGCGAGGCGGACCCGAAGCGAGGTTTCTTCCGCCGCCTCTCTGATGGCGGCGGCTTCCAGGCTCTCACCGTAATCGACGAATCCTCCCGGAAGCGCCCAACCCTCGGGCGGGTTTTTGCGCTCGATCAGCACGATACCGCCGTTGAGTTCGATAATGATATCGACTGTGGGAAGCGGATTACGAAACGGCTTTGCCATACAGCTCTCCTATCTTGACTTGACTCGGTTGGCCTCGCAAGGTAGATAGACATTTTACGTCGTTGACGCGGGGTGGAGCAGTCCGGTAGCTCGCAAGGCTCATAACCTTGAGGTCCCGGGTTCAAATCCCGGCCCCGCAACCAAAAAAGGGCTCGATGGGGCCCTTTTTTATTTGCGCCGAACCGGTTAAGTTCAACTGCGCG
>DATMBL010000264.1:0-7682 GCA_035559295.1 Candidatus Eiseniibacteriota bacterium | reverse complement strand
AAAGCCAGCTTCACCGCGAGCTCGCTTCCGGTCTGTCGTGCCCGGTCGGGTTTAAGAACGGCACCGACGGCAACGTGCGCATCGCGGTTGACGCGATCCGCGCCGCGCAGGCGCCGCACCATTTTCTCTCGGTCACCAAAGCCGGACATTCCGCGATCGTTTCGACCACGGGCAACGAAGACTGCCACGTGATCTTGCGCGGCGGCAAGCAACCCAATCACGATCGCGCGAGCGTCAATGCCGCAGCCAAGAGCATGGCCGAAGCCGGTATTCCGGCGCGGTTGATGATCGATTTCAGCCACGGCAACAGCGGCAAAGATCCGAAAATGCAGCTCGTGGTGGGACGCGAAGTGGCGTCTCAGATCGCAAGCGGTGAATGGCGCATCTTCGGCGTGATGGTCGAGAGTCATCTAAAAGAAGGCCGGCAAGACCTTCTCCCGGGGCGAGAGCTGGTCTATGGTCTCAGCATCACCGACGCGTGCATCGGCTGGGAAGACAGCTATGCCTTGCTCGAGACGCTTGCCGATGCCGTGCAGCAGCGCCGCCTCAAAGCCGAAATCGAAGGTGACGCCGAATAGCGCGTTTTACTTGAACGCGGCGGATTCCGCCGGAATGATCTCGAGACCGACCTTTTCCCGGCCGCGAAGCAGGAGCAGTTCGGTCTTCACGCCCACTCGCTCTTCCGTGAGCAGCTTGTGCAGATCATCAATGCTCGTAACCGGCCGGCCGGCATAACCGATGATCAGATCGCCCTCTCTCACGCCCGCGCGCGCCGCCGGTCCGCCGGCGATCAGTGAAACCACCAAGACCGCGCTTGCGGTCCTCAAGTTGTGCTGGAGGACGTGGCGGCGCGGCAAGCTTACGTTCTGGCCGGCAACGCCGATATGGCCGCGGCGGATCTTGCCGTGACGGATCAACAAGCCGGCCACGTGCTTTGCGGTATTGATCGCGGTTGCGAAGCAGAGCCCCTGGGCGGGGAAGATGACAGCGGTATTGACGCCGATCACCTCGCCGCGCGAGCTGACCAGCGGACCGCCGGAGTTTCCGGGGTTTAGCGCAGCATCGGTCTGGATGACGTCATCGATCAGGCGTCCGGATTGCGACCTGAGCGAGCGCCCGAGCGCGCTCACGACGCCCGCGGTGACGGTGCATTGAAAACCGTACGGGTTGCCGATGGCGACCACGAGCTGTCCTACGCGAATCGACTTTGAATCGCCTAGAGCCGCAGGAATTAAGCCTTCGGCGTGGATCCGGATCACGGCGAGATCCGTGTCGGGGTCCTCACCGATCAATTGCGCCGCGAATGTGCGGCCGTCGGCAAGGGTGACCCGCAGCCGGCTCGCGCGACGGACAACGTGGCTGTTGGTCAGGATAAAGCCGTCGGGGGTGAACACAAATCCCGAGCCGCTACCGCGTAGCTCGCGAGAAGCACCGGCAACGCTTGAGCGGCGGTTTTCCGCGTCATGATCGACTTCGATGTTCACGACCGATGGGCTCACGCGCTCCGCGACTGCTGTGACGGTGGCGGAATAGGCATCGAGCACCTCGTCGTCGCGGTCTCGAATGGCCGCGGTCGAACCGATTCTGGAAGCGTCCGAGTTGGAAATGAGGCGAAGCGGTTGGCTCATGACTTACTCCTCCGAAAAGTGCAATTTAATCACCGCTCGGCCGGTTGTAAACCTTTTCGACAAGTCGGCTTTGGCGATCACAGCCTTCAGCGCCACACCCGTCCTGATGCGATGAGGTTTTAAATGCCGCATCCGGCTGGGCCGAAGGCCACCGATACCGTGTTTTTTCTTGAGCGGTCGGCGGTTGTTTGCTAAGCAGCCTCATGGCCGGCGCTTGCCTCCGGGCCGGACTTCCCCGGCCATTTAGGGAAATGTTGAAGCGCGTTCTTAAAGCGGTTTCGGGTCGGCCGAGGACACTCCGGTGGCATTTGATCATCCTCGCCGTCGGCACGCTTCTGCCGATGGTTGTTTTTGCCGTCATCGCCGCGAGTCTTTTGGCCGAGCGAGAGCGCGCCACCTTCCAGCGCGGCGCCACTGAGCAAACACGCGCGCTCTTAACTGCCGTCGATACCGAGCTGAAACGCTCGGTGGCGGCGCTGGAGAGTCTTGCCGTTTCGCGCGAACTCGACGTCGATGACCTCCGCGGGTTTCATGCCGAGGCCCGGCGCGTGCTCGAAAGCCAGCCGGACTGGTTAACAATCATTCTGGCAAGCCCGAAAGGGGAGCCTCTCGTCAACGCGCGCTATCCCGTCGGCACAGCCCTTCCGCCAATCATGGACCCGGCAAGCTTCGACAAGCTCGTGCGGACCAAGACCCCGCAGATCGGCGATCTCGCCCAAGGCGCGGTCGACAAGCTTTACGGCTTCCCCGTGCGGGTGCCGGTGCTGCGAAACGGAACCGTGCACTACGTTCTCACGGCCGTCGTGAAACCTGATCCAATCAGCGCGCTCCTGTCGCCTCAACGCTTGCCCCCGAACTGGGTGGCGGCCATTCTCGATAACAGTCAGCGAATCGTGGCGCGCACGGTCGATCCGGCCGGAACCGTGGGTCAAACGGCGTCCGAAAGCCTGCGGGCGGCGCTCGCCCGCGCCCCCGAGGGATGGTTTCACGGGAGTACGGTCGAGGGTTGGGAGGTTTATACGCCCTACCATCGCTCGAGTTTCAGCGGCTGGACGGTCGCTATGGGAATCCCGGCGGCTATTTTTGAATCGGCGACGCGCGAAACGATCTGGTCGATGACTGCTGGGATCCTGGCCGCTGGCTTGATCGCTTTTGCTCTCGCCCTCGCGCTGAGCCGGCGTATTTCGGAACCGATTGTCGCGCTTGCAGCGGCGGCGAAAGCGATCGGCGGCGGCGAGCCCGCGCGCGTTCCCTTGGGCCACCACGTGGAGGAAGTCGCGGATTTGAGCCGCGCCATCGAGGAGGCGGCTGCAGCCGTCCGCACACGCGAAGAAGCGCAGGGGCAACTCGCGGCGATCGTCGAAGCATCCACCGATGCCATGATTAGTTTTTCTCTCGAAGGCGCGATCCTCACCTGGAATCAGGCGGCCGCGCGCTTGTTCGGCTACAGCGCGGAAGAAATTCAAGGCAAGCGTGTCTCGCTCATCGTACCCGAAGATCGTTCCGAAGAAAGCGCGGATCTCAGAGCCCGAGTGTCGCGCGGCGAGTCGATCGCCGGTTTCGAAACCGTGCGGCTGAAGAAGCGTGGCACGCTGTTCGACGTCGCGATCTCGATGTCGCCGATCCGGAGCCCTGACGGGCGTGTCACCGGCATCGCCGAAATCGTGCGCGATATCAGCCAGCGCAAGCGTGCCTACGAGGCGCTGCGGGACAGCGAAAGTCGTTTCTCGGCGCTTGCCGAACTCGTCCCGCAACTCGTGTGGAGCGCCGCGCCGGAGGGAGCGGTGGATTACTTGAATCACCGCTGGTACGAGTACACGGGCTTCAACCCCGAGCAGTCGCTGGGTTGGGGCTGGCTGGAAGCCATCCACCCGCAGCAGCGCGATCCCGTGCGGGCGCGCTGGCAGGAGGCCCTCCGCACGCATAACCCGGTGGAAACCGAATTGCGGCTGCGCTGCGCGGATGGACACTACGAGTGGTTTCTCATGCGCGCGGTCCCGCTGCGCGATGCGGGCGGCGGGGTTACGAAGTGGTTCGGAACGTGCACCGAAATCGAAAAGCAAAAGCGCGCGGCCGAGGCGCTCCAGGAAGCGGATCGGCGCAAAGATGAGTTCATGGCGATGCTCGGCCACGAATTGCGCAACCCTCTCGGCGTTGTCAGCACTGTGACGCAGCTCCTTCACAGGAAGATGTCCGATGTCGAGGACCTCGTGGAGCTGAGGGAAATGATCGAGCGTCAAGTACGCCACATGAGCCGGCTCATCGATGACCTACTCGACGTCTCCCGGATCGCTCGCGGCCGCATTCAACTCAACAAGCAAGCGTGTAACCTTACCGAAGTCGTCAACGAGACCGTCACGGACTACCGCAGCGGGCTCGAGGCCCAAGGTCTCTGCGTCGAAGTTCAGTTACCCGAGCATGCGTTGTGGGTCATGGGCGATCGCACGCGCCTCGCTCAAGTTATCGGCAATGTGCTGCACAACGCCGGGAAGTTTACCGATGCCGGAGGGATGATTACGGTGCGCCTCGGCGCGGACGGGAACGATCGTTTTGCGGTTCTGACAATCGCCGATACCGGTAGGGGAATGGATTCCGAAACCCTGGCGCACGCCTTCGATTCGTTTAGCCAGGCCGACCATGGAATCGACCGTCGGAGCGGTGGTTTAGGACTCGGCCTCGCTCTGGTCAAGGGTCTGATTGAACTGCACGGCGGCGAGGTTCGGGCTTTTAGCGAAGGGCTCGGCCGCGGCACCGAAATAGCGATCCGCTTGCCGCTTGAAGCGCTTGCCGGGGAGACCTCCAAGCAGCCGGTCGAGCGTGCGCCCGGGCCCGTGTGCCCGCGCCGGGTCTTGATCGTCGAGGACAATCCGATCGCCGCTGCGAGCATGCGCATGTTCCTGGCGGAGGCGGGGCACGAGGTCGAAACGGCGGATACCGGTTTCGCCGGACTCGATGCCGCCCGCCGCTTTCGCCCCGAAGTTGTGCTCTGTGACATCGGCTTGCCGGGACTCGACGGCTATCAGTTGGCAGCCGCTCTCCGTCAAGAACCCGGTCTCAAGGGCGTTTACCTGGTGGCGGTAACCGGCTATGCCCAGCACGAGGATCAAGAGCGCGCGCGTGACGCGGGATTCGATCTCCATCTGAAAAAGCCTGTCGATCTCGACCAGCTGGAACGGATTTTAGCAAAGCTCGAAGCGCCGCCACCCCGATTGCTCTCGGTCTAGCCCCTTCGAAGATTGCGCTTCACTCTAGCGTAAAGCGGGTAAAGCATGTTGCGATCGTTCGGCGCTTGACAATACAGCCATAAAATTATAATCGCACCGCAGCCTGCCGCAGCGCTAGCCTGCGGGCTTGGATTTCGAAGAATCGCCTCGAGCCCGCGTCTAACGTACAGCGGAAAACCGAGAGAACGGCATTCTCGCTGCCCGGCGGAATCGGGTTGTTTGATGAATTTTTAACGTGGAGGATCGAT
Source organism: Candidatus Eiseniibacteriota bacterium (assembly GCA_035559295.1). Taxonomy (GTDB): domain Bacteria; phylum Desulfobacterota; class Binatia; order UBA9968; family UBA9968; genus DATMBL01. Next base: position 2,582 of record DATMBL010000264.1, on the reverse strand, counting down.
GGATAAAGCGTTGCTAGCGCTTCTATGGCTCGTTACCGCTTCAACCTTCCGGGTGGGCATACCCGAAACGGCTCTCGCCCAGGACCAGTTTTACAAAGGCAAGCAAATTCGCATCATCGTCGGCCTGAGTGCGGGCGGCGGCTATGACCGGGCAGCGCGGCTCGTAGCCCGGCACATGCCGAAATACATTCCCGGAAATCCCGAGATAATCGTGCAAAATATGCCGGGCGCCAGTTCGGTGACAGCGGCCAACTATGTATGGGGTGTGGCCAAACCCGATGGGTTGACCATACTGGCGCCGCACAACAACCTTTACCTCGCGCAGCTCTCCGGACAAAAGGAAGTGCAGTTCGACTTGCCGAAGTTCCTCTGGATCGGGAATCTGGAAAATGACGACATGATGATTTTCGGCCGTGCCGATGCGCCGTTCAAGTCGATTCACGACATCGTCCGGGCAAAAGAACCGCCCAAGTGCGGCTCGACCGGCGTGGGCAGTTCGGACTATGTCATGTCAAAGATTCTCGAGGAAACGATCGGCGCCAAGGTCAATCACGTGACGGGTTACCCCGGGAGCAGCGAGATCGCGATCGCCCTGGAACGAAACGAAGTTCAGTGCATGGGGCTCACGATCTCGACCTATTATGGGCGCGAGCCTTTCCTCACATGGCTAAAAAACAAATTCGTCCGGTTTCTCGCCCAGAGCGGGCGGCAACGCGATCCGCGCGTCGCCGAAGCGCCGACCATCTACGAGTTAATGGACGAGTATAAAACGCCCACGACCAAGCGCCGGGTCGCCGAAGCGATGCTTCAGGGCGGCGAGTGGGCGCGTCCTTATATGGTGGCGCCCGGGACGCCTAACGACAGAGTCGCCGTGCTCCGTGCCGCGTTCGAGAAAACCACCAAAGACCCCGAGCTCTTGGCCGAAGCAAAGAAACTAAGAATCGAAGTGAGACCTAACCGGGGAGAAGATCTGCAGAAGATGGCGAAAGAAGTCATGAACCAACCGCCCGAGGTCATCGAGCAGATAAAAAAACTCTTCGGCCAATAAGTCAAAGGATCGAGTGATGGAGTGATGGGTTTTAAACCCCATACTCCGTCACTTCACTCTTTTAGCGCGTGTCGTACCGCCGCGGGAACACGATCTGAAATGTGGTGCCTTTGCCGAGGGCGGTTTCTACTTCTACGGTCGCGTCCAGAAGTTCGCACAGGCGCTTGACGATCGAGAGGCCGATGCCTTCCCCGGCCGGTTGATCGGTGGAAATTCCCGCCGATTTCGCAGCAAGCATCCCGGGCTTAGGCTCCGATGACGGCTGTCCCGCCTGTTGCTCGACCGAGCGAGACTCTTCGGTCGCCCTTTTCAGCGCGCGCGCCAGAGGTCTCACTCGGGCAATCTCGAAACCAGGACCGGTATCCTGCACGATCAAAGCCCACTTCTGTAACCCTTCAGAGTCGAAGTCGGTCCATTTGAGTTTAACCCCGCCTTTTTCGGTGTACTTGATGGCGTTGAGCAAAAGGTTTTGGGCGATCCGGCTGATCTTCACCGCGTCGCCCTCCACGATCAACGTGCTCGGCCCTTCGACATGCAGGAAAAGTCCGCGCTCGCGCGCGCTCGATTGTAGCCCTGCGCACAATTCTTTGAGCAGCACGGCTGCATCGATCTTGGCGAGGTCGCGCCGCTCGTGTCCCGCTTCCAAACGGGAGAGGACCACCATATCATCCAGCAGCGCGTGCAGCGACGCCACACTTTTTTGAAGGATTTGCAACGATTGGTCGCGCACCGGCTCGGGCGCGTCTTTGTAATTGAGCGTCGCCGTGGCATTCTTGACCACACCGAGGTTGCCGCGAAGATCGTGGGCGGCTTCGCGCCACATCTCCGCCCGCCGCCGCTCCAGCTCTTCCAGCTGGGCCAGAGCCTGCTCGAGATCGCGCACGCGCTCGGCGGCCTCAATCTGTTGCAGCCGGCAGTAACGCGCCGCGCTCTCAATTACACCGTCGCTGAAACATCGTGCCACGATGCGGTGCACTCGGCGCATCGAGCGCGTGTCGAACTCGCCCGCCGAGGATGCGTATTCTTCCAGCTCGTCCATCAAGCAGAAATACAAATGGCTCCACTCCCGCATCACCTCCTGCTGATCGTAGCCGTGGTGCCAGCGGTGTAATCCATGCTCGGCGGCGGTTTCCTTCTGCTCCTTTTCCGCTTGCGCGTGCTCGCTCGGTGGCTCCGAGCGGAGCTCGCGCTCCAAACCATCGAGCACGGCGGGAATGTGGTCGTAGAATTGCGTCCGAGTAAGCGCCGAAGCGCTAGTAAGACTGGGATCGGTTTCAACGGCGCGCCGCCATCGCTCCAAAATCGCCGCGCGGCGCAACCCCAGATGATTTGCGAAATCGGTTAACCGGGAGTCTTGCGCCATAAACTCTGCGCTGCCGTCGCGGGCCCTGCGGGTCTCGCGAGCCTGCGCGAACGGGCAAACTACCAGCAAACCGCCCAATAGGCAATACGGGATCGCCGACCAACGGGTCAGCGGTCGATCGCCGTGGCTGCAGCGACAAGGGAGGGTTCATTCTTCCCCGCCATCGGCGGG
>DATMBL010000263.1:0-4915 GCA_035559295.1 Candidatus Eiseniibacteriota bacterium | reverse complement strand
CCGCGTTCGACTTCGCCTCGAGCGTATTCGATCCGGTGGACGATGTTCGTTCCCGGGGAAGGGTTCCAGGTCCGAGTCAAGAGGGGATTAACTTTGTAACTCCCCATTTCCTCGTGAACCAGCGGTGCGCCGTCCTTCATGGCGTCCAATGGATCGAACACTCCGGGTGTCTCCTCATATTCGATCTCGATCAACCTGGCCGCTTCGTCTGCGGTGTTAGCATCTACCGCTGCAATCGCAGCGAGGGGCTCGCCCGCGTAACGAATCTTTGGGCTCGCGAATATCTGCTCATCCGTTATGGCGTAACCGAACCGCGTGGAAGGAACGTCGGCAGCCGTAATCACGGCCGCAATTCCGGCCAGGGCGCGGGCGCGACTTACGTCGATCCGAACGACTCGACCACTCGCAATCGTGCTACGCAACACCTTTCCATAGAGCATGCCGGGCAGGCTGATATCGGGGCCATACACGACGTTGCCCGTGACAATGTCCCGGCCGTCCTTTCTGGAAACGTGCTGGCCGATAATCCGGAGCCCTGTCATTGAATCCGATCCTCGCCGCACGGTCTCAGGGGTTGGCGCCAGCGGGCGAACCTTTCGGCGGTGTATAGAGCTGGAGCAGATTCCCGTCGGGATCGAAGAAGTAGAAGCCCCGTCCCGACGGGCGCTCGACCGTCGGCACCGAATGGATCTTGACTCCCCAATCCTTCATCTTCTTCACCGCCAGCTCGAAATCGTCTTGGTCCACGACAAAAGCATGGTGCGACGCGCCGTCCTCTTCCAACGCGTTCTTATCGATCGGCTTCGGGCGCTGGAAAAGAACCACCATGCCGTCTCCCGACCTGAGATCCGCTCGTTTCAAACGACCGCCCATGTCGTCGCGGTTCAGTTTGGCCACCTTCATACCCAGTATTTCCGTGTAAAACTTAACCGCCCGATCCACGTCATTGACGGGTATGCCGATGTGGTAAATGCCCTTGGTCTTCACCATGGATATGCCCTCCTACCTTATGAATTGGCTTCCTCTACTCCCCTCTTTGCCTGAAGTCCTCTAATCGGTGACGACGGAACAGGCGTCGGGATTGACGACGAGATGAACCGTCTCCGCTTGCCTGGGCCGGAATTTCGGATGAACGCTCGCCTTGAGTGTCACGCCGTTCTCTAACTCCAGCAGGCATTCGACGGTCTTCCCCAGAAAAGTCACCCGCGCAACGTGCCCGGGCAGCGAGGCGCGGCGGCAGGGCGGCTCCCGAACCACCTCGGCGTCTTCCGGCCGGAAAAAAACATATGCTTCCTGTCCCACCGACTTGTTCTGGCCTGCGCAGGACAAGGTTCCCAGCGGTGTCTCCACAACGACCCGATCGCCTTCTTGGGCTTTGATCCTACCCCGGACGAAGTTGGCTTCGCCGAAAAACTCCGCCGTGAGTTTCTTCTGCGGCTTGCGATAGATCTCCTGAGGCGGACCTCCTTCAACGATCTCGCCGTCCACCATAAACAGGATCTGGTCGGACACGGCCATGGCTTCTTCTTGATCGTGAGTGACATAGATCGCCGTGATGCCGCTTCTCTTCTGCAATTCGCGGATCTCGAGCCGCATGTGCTGGCGGAGCTTTGCGTCCAGGTTCGACAACGGCTCATCCAGGAGTAAAACGCTCGGATTGGCCACAAGCGCCCGCGCGACCGCCACCCGCTGCTGCTGCCCGCCACTCAGTTGGGGTGACGGCCGATCGGCAAGCTCAGCCAGGCCCACAAGAGAAAGCACACGGTGAACTTCTTGCACGATACGGGTCTTGCCGACACCCCGCCCTCTCAAGGGATAGGCGACGTTATCGAAAACCGTCATGTGAGGCCATATCGCATAGGACTGAAAAACCATCCCCACCGGCCGCCACTCGGGCGGGTCGAATTGCTTGCTCTCGCTCGAGTACACGACGCGCTCGCCGATTCTGATCATTCCCGAATCCGGCCGCTCCAGTCCCGCCACGCATCGCAGTGTGGTGGTTTTACCGCACCCGCTCGGGCCGAGTAACGTCACCAGCTGACCTTCCGGAACGCTGAACGAAATGCCGCGCAACGCCTTCACGGTTTCCTGTTCCGTCGAAAATTGTTTCCTGAGCAGGCTAACTTCCACCATCCAATGCGTTCTCCGAATCGGGTGTCTCGGATGAACTCAAAACGCGCGCATCCGCGTCATGGCTGAGCGCCCCGCCCAGCTGATGAGGATCAGCATCATCATCAGAACGACGCCGAGCGCGGATGCGACAGATACCCGGCCCTGCTCCCAGAGCGCCCAAACCTTCGTCGAAACTACTACGCTCGAAGGGCTGAACAGCATCAGCGCCGCCGTCAGCTCCCTCCCGGCGTGAACCGCGACCCAAATCCAGCCGTTGATGAAGGCCGGTGCGGAAAGCGGGAGGAGTACCCGCCAGAATGTCCGAAAGAAATTGGCGCCGGAGACCCGCGAGGCTTCCTCCAGCTCGGGATGGATCTGATGAAATCCGGCGATCATTACCCGCGACCCGTAGGCGATGTAGCTGGTGGTCAGCGCGATCGAAATGGCCACGATCGTCCCGTAGATCGGATTCGGGAAGGAAAGGTACAAAAGCATGACCGCCAGGGCGATGACCACTGTCGGCAGGGCATGCGGCAGGAACGCAAACAGATCGAGCGCACGCGTCAATCGATAACGGCTGCGGACAACGAACCAGCCGACGAATAACGCGATAAGCATCGTCATCGTGCCCGTAAGTAGGGCCAGCAGGATGGTGTTGAAGGCCGCCAGAATCACGCCCGGATCTTTCAGAAGCTCGCCGTACGACGCCAGCGTCATGGAGCGCAACCCCTCCCAGGATGGAGGCAGATAAAACTTGTGCAAGCTAGTCCAGAGAAGAACAAAGAACGGCAACACCAGCGTCACGGCGAAGTAGGCCAGAAACAGTAGCCCGGCCAGATATTTCATTCGCCCCAGGCGTACGCGCTGCGGTCGAAATCCTTTGCCGGTTACCGTCACGTAGGTTTTGCGCGTCAACCGGTAGTACAGCCATACAGAAAATGCAGAAACCGCCACCAGGATCAGCGAGAACGTGCTGGCCAAGCCGTAGTCCGGAAGACCTCCTGCCGCGGGATGCACGGACCAGTAGATCCGCGTGCTGAAAACGTGAATACCAGCGTTCAATCCCAGGACGCCCGGCACTTCGAAGACCTCGATCGCGCGGATGAAAAAGTAAAGCAGGGCCGCGAGCATCGCCGGCCGCATGAGCGGCAAGGTGATCCTCGAAACCGTCGCCAGACCTGACTTCCCGGCCACTCGGCTGGCTTCCTCCAGGGACGGGTCCATATTGCGGAAGGCGGCCGAAATCATGAGGAACATGGTCGGCACCATACGAAACCCTTCCACAAAGATCATTCCGCCGAGCGTGTAAATGTCGAGCGGTCCCCGATCCGTTTCCCATCCCGGGATCCACCGGAGCATCAGATTGATCAATCCGATTCTCGGATCGAGGAGAAAGATCCACGCGATCGCCACCATCATTCCCGGAATAATCATCGGCGCGATCACGAGCGCGAACGTCAGGTTGCGCAGCGGCATATCACTCCGCTCCACGAGCCAGCCGAACAAGATCGCGAACGCCATGCCGAGAACGAGAGACCCAGCCGCAAAGAGCCCGGTGTTGACCATCAAGGTCCACGTCGTCGCGTCGAGAAAAACATAGGCATAGTTCCTAAAGGTCAGTGGCCCGGGTTCGAAAGGCAGATAGCCGTGCTCCCTGAACGTGGCCACGAGCGCGACCACGAGCGGAACCAGGACGAGGTAGAGCACCACGGCGCTGGTCAGCGCCAGGACCACGGGGCCCCAATTCACGCGCTTGAAAGGCGCTCGCCAGGCGATATCCCGCAACGCCAGAACGGCTTCTCGTCCGACCATCGGTTCAGTCTTCGCGTCTCCGCTAGGGGTTTACTTGAGCACCCCCAGGGCCTTTACGGCCGACTTGTCCAATGCCCTGACCTTCTGGTAGTTCTCCGGCGTCTCACGGACAATTTCCACCCGATTCTTCTCGAGCTCCTTCATGACAACGTAGCTGCTTCCCGGAACCGCAGCCGCCCTGAACAGCTTCGTCGCCATCACGTCCTGTGCCCTGTCCGACGCCAGCCACCCGGTGAACAACTTGGCGGCATTCGGGTGCTTCGCGCCTTTCATGGTGAACATCACGTTATCCGTGGCGCCGATGGGGCTGGCCTTGCTTGCCCAACCGACCGGCGCTCCTTCGTCTTTTCTCTGGAGGATGTTGTGCACGTTTCCGCCGACGGCCAGCGGAGCGACACCCGCGATGAGTTGCTGCACAACGCCGCTGCCGCCTTTCACGAAAATCGGGTCCTGGACCCTCAGCTTCTTGAGGTAATCCACCATCGCTTCTTCTCCCCACTTCAACCCGAGATAGGCGAACGCGTTGGCTCTGGGCTCCACGATGATTTTGTTCTTCCACTTCGAATCGAGAAGGTCCTTCCATGACGTCGGCACGTCGGTTGGACGGATCAACTTTGTGTGGTAAGCGATCGGATAGAACAGACTGTAAATCGTCAACAGCCGCCCTTCATCGGACACCGCGGCCGGTTTGAGAGCCGTGAAAATTTTCGTCCAGTCCTGGTGGGATTCGATCAGTCCCCTCTGGATGAGCGGCGATATCGCCGCCAGCCGTCCCGTTCCGACGTCGAAGCTGATCCTGCCCTGCTGGGCTTCGGCCACGACCCGAGAGGCAAAATCGCTCGGCCGGATCTCGAAATGATTGACCTCGATACCCGGGAACTCTTTGTTGAAGGCTTCCACCAGCATGCGCACTTCCGGAGGATCGAGGGGCGACCATAAGATAACCTGCCCTTCCGCTTTGGCAGCTTTGTAAAGGGACTGAAGAGCGTCC
>DATMBL010000262.1:0-17213 GCA_035559295.1 Candidatus Eiseniibacteriota bacterium | reverse complement strand
CCGGCGATCACGCGGAGCGGGGTGGCGGTGATTTCGCGGGCCACGAGGCGCACGCGTTCCCACGGGTCCTCTCGCAGCTCACGGACGCATTTTTTCAGGTGCGAACCGGAAATCAGCTCGATCCCTTCGAAGCCGGCGCGGTCGAGGTTCCTGGCGATCGGCAGCATCATGCCCGTCGTCATGTTTTCCGCCCACAGGCTCTGGTGGCCGTCGCGAATGGTCGTATCGACAAATCGGATCGTCTCCATCTTGCTTGCCTCCTCACTAGGGCCGGCTCAGAAGGCCGAGCGCTTCTCGAGCCGCGCCGTCTTACACCTGGCTCTCAGCTCCACGCCCCATACTCCCTGCTGTTCTGTATTATTCCCTGCTCCCTGCTTTTGATGCTCCCTGCTTCTCATCCCCACGGGCCCGGGAATGGCTCGCCGAGATAAGCATCGCTGTGGGCTTCCAACGCCTCGGGCCACTCCTTCAAGGGGCGCGGCTTTCGCGCTTCCTTGGGCCGAGGCTTTCCGTCCCAGCCGATTTGCTCCATCGCGAAATAGAGCTGGATCCAATGGCCGTCGGGGTCGCGCGCATGGGCGGCGTACTCGATTCCGGGATGGAGCTCCGGAGGAAGCGCCTCGGTGATTTCGACGCCGCGCGATCTCAAGAACCCGATCGCATCGCGCAGCTGGCGGTAGGTTGCGAGCTGGAGGCCGAGCGCGGCGCATTTCGAGTGCGCGCTCAAGCCGAGAACGTCGCGCAGGCGGAGCGGAAAGAGCGCGAGGGCGTGGTGCTCGGTGTTGCACCGAAGAAAAAGGCAGCGGTGGCCTTGGTAGATCGTTTCTTCGGTCAGTATAAAGCCGAGGGTGTCGCGATAGAACGCCTCGGCGCGGTCCAGATCTTCCACGAAAAGACTCACCGGCCCCAGCCGGACGATTTTGAACGGCCGCGGCAACAGGATGCCGTCGACGTCGTAGGTCGCGCGCAGCCCGTCGGTATGCCGGTAACCCGATAGCAGATCGACGTTTCTTTCCAGCGCCGCATCGACCTCCTGCTGTTCGGAGATTTGCGGCAGCGGCGGCGCTTGATCGAATCCGCGATCGTACATCGCCTTCGGTTTACTGAACCCGTTCCAGCCGATCTGCTCGATCCCGTAGTAAAGCTCGTTCTGGTGGCCGTCGGGATCCAAGAGATAAGTATGCCAGTTGGATCCGGGCATGTCGCGTCCCGAACGCTGGATCTTGATCTCCCTCGCGGTGAACCACTCGATTGCGTTTCGCACCTCGCGCAGGCTTCCGACTTGCCAGGTGATCTGGTTCACGGTGACGCCCGGCTTCTCGCGCCGCCCGAGCGCTTCCCGAACCCGTTTGTTGAAAAGCACCAGCGCATGGTGGTCGGTGCCGTAACGGGTGAAATAGCCGTGAGGATCCCCCAGCCCCTCGAGCGCGCGCGGATCGGACGCGCGCGCGGCGTAGTCGATCTTATCGGAGACGCGGAAACCCAGCAGATCGACGTAAAAACGGACGCCTTCGTCCATCGCCGTCAAGTTGAAACCGAAATGTCCCAGCCGGCGAATCTTGAAAGGGCGGTCCAAGAGGACCCCGCCGACGTTGAAGCGCTCATTGGCGGTCATTGGAACCTCCGGGCGGGTAGTAGAATTGTTCCAATCGTTTCAACAGTTCGAGCGGTTCAATTCGAGTGTCCGGATCGGATTTCTACGGGTGGAACGGTTGGAACAACTGGAACCATCGTCGATACTCCATCACTCCAGTACTCCAATTTCCACTATCCCCGAAACATGAACCGGATCTTTTTTCGCATGCCCCGACCCATGCGCTTCTTCAGCTCAAACCAGATTCGAACCAACCAGTTTCGCGAGAACCAGGCGAACGAACTCGAGGTGCTGATCCAGAGATGATTGAACTCGAAGTCGGATTTGAACTTTCGAATATGGAGGGCTTTTCCGAAGCGGCGTCTGAAGATCGCCTTGACGCTGACCGCGTTTCTCGTCTCGGCGAACACCGTGATCGTTTCGATCGGCAGGAGCGCGCGGAGCCGCGTGATCTTCTGGGCGAGATTGATTTCATTGCGGCCGCTGATCTCGATCACGTGATCCATCGGGAGATCGGAATCCGCGACCCGCCGATCGACGATTGCCCGCCGCAGCCGGATCTCGAGACCGCCATCGTCCTCGTAGCCCGCCACGAGAAAGTACGTTCTGTGCTTGGAGGTGGCCATGGACTTTTGCCACCACTCGAGGGCTTTCTCCAAACCGATGCGCGAGGCTTGGGAAAGCCGTTCGGAATCCAGGCAACCGTAAGGCATCGCCATGATCACAATCGACGCGATGGCAGCTCCTCCCAGGCAAGCTCGGTTTTGGCGCCAGAGCGACGTGGTTGCCGGGTTAGTTAACACAACGGTGCGCCGAAGGCCAACGTGGGGGTGCTTGACACCGAGCCGGCGGTTCGCTAATCGTGGTCTGACCGCCAGACCAGCGTATGTTTCGCGCGATCAAGAAAACCCGAATCTCCGAAGAGGTCGTGAGCCAGATCCACCGCCTGATCAGAGACGGAAAGGTGAAAGCCGGCGATCAACTCCCGTCGGAGCGCGAGCTCGCCGAAACCTTCAAAGTGAGCCGGACCTCGGTGCGCGAGGCGCTGCGCGCGCTCGAAACCCAGGGCCTGATCGTGAGCCGCAGCGGAATGGGTAATTTCGTCGCCGACCTCCCGGTGGAATCGCTGATTGCGCCGCTGGCTCGACTGCTGATCGAGGAAAAGAACGCGCTCGCGGACATTTTCGAGTTGCGTAAGCTGATCGAGCCCAATATCGCGGCGCTTGCGGCGGCGCGCGCGACCGCGAACGACATCCAGCGACTGACCAAGCTCCTGGACGACCAACGAACGCAGATCGAGCAGGGCGAGTCGGGCGTGGAGGCCGATACGCAGTTTCACTTCGCGATCGCCAAAGCGACCCAGAACCATGCGCTCGAGAAACTCGTCTCCGGTTTGATGGAGGTGCTCAGCCACAGCCGCGAGGAATCGCTTCAGAGCCTCGATCGGCGCCGCGCATCGCTGGATTCGCACCGCGCCATTCTGTCGGCGGTCGCGGCGCACAAGGAGGAAGGGGCGCGCGCGGCGATGCTGCGCCATATCGAAGAAGTCGAGAAGAACGTTTTTTCCACCAGGGGAAGGGCGACTTCCGGAGCCGGGCCGCGCGACGGCGCCGGAGGCTGGGCGACCATCGACGGCGGTCACGATCGCTCGCTCGTCAAGTAAAAGGAACGACCTTCAAAAAACGGAGGAACCATGATCAAACGGGTGGAGATCAACTACCGCGGGATTTTTCAGAAGAATCTCGCAAAGAAGATCGGCAGCGATATCGTCATGATCGCGAGCCGCATGGGCCAGACGGCGTTCTCCAACGGGCGCTACAGCGACTCGCCGGAGAGAAACGGCATCCCGTGCAAGTATTTCGCATTCGTGTCACCCGACTTGACCGAAGAGGAGCTGGAGGCGGAATGCGGCGCCAAGCTCGAAATCGACGAGGCCGACGTCTCGGTCGTGCTCGACGACACGATGTGCAAGGGCGTCGAGCCGTGGGGATGGCACGGGATCCGGCCGATCAACGAAAAGGTCGTCGAGAACGGCTGCCTGCTGGTGTTCTCGAAAAAGCAGCACGAGGAGCTGTTAAAATTCATCGGTAAAAAGCCGTACCCTTACCGCATGGCGATCCTCGACGGCGAGGCGAGCCTCGCCGGGCTCTGGGTCAACAAGGACGACTTCACGCACGAGCGCGCGCTCGGCGGTATCGCCGCGATCGATCCGGCCGTGATCAGCATCGAAGCCGTGGAGGCCTATCTGCTGGAAAAGACCAAGGACAAACGGCGGGCGGAAGCGGCGCGCGCGGCGTACGAGGCGCTGCGCCAGGAAGCGAAGCCGCCGCGCGTTCGAACGGTGACCCCGAACGAAGGCATCGTCTGGCCCTACGAGGTTCCGGTGCTGCCCAAATGGTACGAGATGCAGGAAGGCGCGGTCGTGCCGGCGGTCAAACGCGGTTTTCAGATCGGCCCGAGGGGGCAGACGAGAAATGCGGGTTTCAAGCGCGGCACCACCAAGACGCAGCGGCCGGTCGTGCGCTTCGATCTATGCACCAAATGCACCCTGTGCTGGGCCGAATGTCCCGACGAGTGTTTCGACCCGACCAGCGACGGCTACTATGACATCGATTACCAATACTGCGTCGGCTGCGGCAAATGCGCTCAGGTGTGTCCGGTCAAGGAATGCATCGTCATGGTCGATGAATTGCGTTTCGAGGACGACGCGAGCCCGTGGGAGCATTGGAGGAGCGATCCCAAAGGCTATATCCAGTGGGCCGAAGACAAGAAGGGCAGGGAACGGGTGTCCTATCCGGTGGTCACCGGCAAGGGCGTGCTGGTGAGCGAGGGCGAGGTGATGCCCGAAGGAAAGATCGTGCCGGTGAGAAAAACCGAGGAGGTGGAAGCATGAGCGTTGCAGTCGCCAAAGCCAAATCGAACCGATCGGGTCCGTACGAGAGGGAAGACCTGTTGAACGGCTGCCAGGCCGTCGCGCACGGCGTGCGCCTTGCCGATGTCGATGTGATCGCCGCCTATCCGATCCGTCCTTATACCGAGGTAATGGATGCGCTCTCGAAGATCATCGCCGACGGCCAGCTCGATGCCGAATACATCATCGCCGACAGCGAGCATTCGCAGTTCGAGATCGTCAAGCACGCCAGCTCGGTCAACGCGCGGGCCTTTGGCGGTTCGAGCGGCACCGGGTGGATGTACGGGTTCGAAGCGCTCGTGGTCACGGCCACGGACCGGCTGCCGCCGCTCTTCCTGGTCGGCAACCGGGCGCTGGATGACCCGGGGGCGTTCGGCGTCGAGCACAACGACGCGATGGCGGTGCGCGATATGGGCTGGCTTCTCTGCTGGGTCACCAACCCGCAGGAAGCGCTCGAGCACGTCCTCATCGGTTACCGCGTCGCCGAGGACAAGAAGGTGAGGATGCCGATGGCGCTTGCCATGGACGGCGCTTTTCTCACCCACTCGCAACACATGGTCAAGATTCCGTCGGTCGAAGCCGCGAAACGGTTTTTACCGCCCTACGATCTCGCCGAGCGCCGCCTCCACCCCGACAATCCGATTTCGGTTGCGCCGCAGGCGAACGAAGACTGGGTGATGGAGATCAGAAGGCAAAACTGGGAAGCCGCGAAGCGGGCCCGCGGCGTCATCCGGGACGCGTACAAGGAGTTCAACGGCGTTTTTGGCGATCGTTACGCCGCGCCCTACTACTTTGAAGAGTTCATGACCGACGATGCCGAAGCGGTGCTGGTGGGAGTGGGCACGGTGGCCAGCCCGGCGCGAACCGCGGTGCGGCGCCTGCGGGAGAAGGGGCAGAAAGTCGGCTACGTGAACCTCAGGTGGTTTCGGCCGTTCCCGACCGTCGAGCTGCGCGAATCCCTGAGCCGCTTCAAAGCGGTCGGTGTCGTGGACCGCGATTTTGCGCACGGCTCGCCCGACAACTGCGGCATCCTGATGCACGAGATCCGCTCGTGCCTCTATCCCGCGAAGAACCGGCCGGTGATCGTCAACTTCATCGGCGGCTTGGGCGGGCGGGATCTCTCGATCGGCGACGCGCAGAAGATGTACGAGATCACGCAACGGGCGATCAAGAACGATGCTCCGGAAGAGTTCATAACCTGGATTGGCCTAAGAGAGTAGACAGGAGGGACGATCATGGCCACCGTACCGAAAATCGATTACGAGCGAATCAAAGGCGTCAAGAACGTTCCGCTCGAGGAGCTTTACACCTCGGGTCACCGGACCTGCCAGGGCTGCGAATCGGCCACGACCATGCGCGGATTCATCAAGTCGGCGGGCCCGCGCACGGTCGTCACGGGAGCGACCGGCTGCATGTACGTCGCCAATACCTCCTACATGACCACGCCCTGGATCGTGCCGTGGATGCACACCCAGCTCGGCGCCGGCGGCTCTTCGGCATTGGGCATGGCCGCGGGACTGCGGGCCCTCAGGCGCAAGGGGAAGATCAAGGACGAGAAGATCAACGTCATCAACTTCTCCGGCGACCTCGGCGGCGGCGACATGGGACTGAGCGGTATCTCCGCCGCGCTGCAGAGCGACTACGATTTGCTGATCATCATGTACGACAACGAATCCGCAGCGAATACCGATATCCAGGCGACGGGTCTGACCACGTACGGCGCCCAGACGACCTTCACGCCTCCGGGAACCAAGCACCCGATCATGCAGCGGCGCTGGAAGAAGAACGTCGCCGGCATGCTCGCCGTCGGGCACCCGACCTGCCGCTACGTCGCCACGGCGTGCGCGACGTACCCGCCGACCGATTATCTGAACAAGGTCCGCAAGGCGTTGGAAATCGGCGGTCCGACGTTCATTCACACCTACGATCCCTGTCCCAAGGGCTGGGATTATCACCCGCGTTATTCGAACGAACTTGGCGAGCTGGGCATCAAGTGCGGGCTCTATCCTCTGTACGAGGTCGTGGACGGGAACGTGATCTACACCTACGATGCGCGCAAAACCGGAAAAGGACGCATCCCGGTGAAGGAATTTCTCACGAAACAGGGCCGCTTTGACCATCTCCACGAAGAGCACTTTACCCATATCCAAAAGATGGTCGATGAGATGTGGGACGAGTGGGAAATTCCGGGAGTGGCGCCGCTCAGGGGGATTTTGAAGGCGCGCGTCTAACGCGAGCAACGGCCCGGCGTTTAGCGGAGAAAAGGCCCCGCAACGTCGGGGCCTTTTTCTTTTGCCTGAAGCCCTGGATTGACAAGAAATCGGCTTTTTCTTAAGAAAAAGCCGATTCGTTGAGAGGACCGAGCGTTTTGGGTGAGGCTATGTTAAAACCGATCGGGTTGACCGAAGGTCACTACGAGTGCCGTTCGTTCGACGAAACCCTGCCGATTTTCACCGAGCTTTTGGCGATGGAAGTGATCGAGCGCGGCGAGAGGCGCGCCGTGTTAAAGCACCCCAACACCGAGTGGCGGCTCGTGGTCCATGAGGAACCGAACTCGCGTAACAAGCCGCACAGCAATCACTACGGCTTCCGAGTCGCTACCTCCAAGGAGATTCCTCAGGCTTACGAGTACATTTCGGATCATAAGGCGAAGTACAACATTAAAAGCGTGACCAAACCGCACGAAGCCCACTTTGCGTACTCGATTTACTTCAAAGAGCCCGGCGGGAACGATCTCGAGATCGAGTACTACAATCCCCAGGCGGTCAAGCACGGGCGCACGATCGCGGCGCCGCACTGGAGCACGCCGCTGACCGAGGACCGTTTCCCGGGCCGCGGCTATATCCCGCAGGCGATGACGCACGGGACGTTGAATTGCGACGACAAGGAAACCAGCGATCGGTTCCTCGAGCACGTGCTCGGGCTCAAGATCGTCGGCGGCGGGAGGATGTCCACCTACATTCGGCATCCCGACACGCCGTGGTACATCGTCGTTCTCCCGACGCCGCGCCGGGACTATCTCACGGCGGCAAACCGCTTTACGCTCAAGGTGGCGTCGCCGGAGGAAGTCGCCGACGCTCACAAGGCGTTTTCGATCCAGGGCAAGCAGCTCGGGATCACGGACCTCTGGGATCTACGAGAAAACGGCCGCGCGCATTTCATCTTCAGCGACGTCAACCGCAACTGGTGGGAAGTGACGTCGTAAGCTCGAGGACTGGAGTGCCCGAGCGATGGAGTACTGCGGCACGTCTTCAACCCAGCACGGCAATACTCCGCCGCTCCGTTACTCCGACCGGAATTCCGCCATCACTTTGGTTGCAAAAGCCTCCACGGTCTCCTCGTAAACCTTGCGCGCGGGCGTGAGCATGAGGTGCTCGACGCCGGCGGCGCGCAGCTCTTCGATGCGCTCGATGCACTCGCGCGGCGTCCCGGCGATGGAAAAGCGCCGCGTGAGGTAAGCGTTGACCAGCTCGGGATCGACCCGTTCCTCCATCGGTTTCATGACGTCGAACCCGGCCATGAATCGCTTCACGCCCTCGAGTTGCTCGGGCGGCACGGTTTCGAAGGTGAAGCGGAAGTTGTGGTGCGCCCGGTTGGCGATACGGTTGCGGACGATCCGGCGCGCCTCCTCGCCGTCCTCCCGCACGCAGAGCATGCCGGCCACAATCAGGTCGATGTCCGCGGGGTTGCGCCCGGCTTCCTCGGCCCCCTCGGCGATTCTCGCGCGAGCCCACTCGAGCACGCGCAGGTCGAACCCCGTGCCGAGGATCACGCCGTCGGCCGCGCGCCCCGCCAGCCGCAGTCCCTTGGGTCCTTCGGCGGAAACATAAATCGGCACCGGACGCAGGTTGAAACCGAGACGGATTTTGCCGGTCGGAAACTCCAGGGCTCGCCCTTGAACCAGATCGCGGATCATCTTCACGCCGGTTTCGAATTCCGCCAGCGGCGTGGCCTTGCGGCCCTGCGAATAGACCGGGCCGTCGCCGGTTCCGAGGCCGAGCAGCGCGCGCCCTTTGGAGATTTCGTTGAGCGACGCGGCTGCGCCCGCGAGCACGGTCGGGTGGCGGAAGACCATGTTGGTCACGGCGATCCCGAGGATGACCCGTTGCGTGAGGAGCGCGCAGGTCGCGAGCGTCTGGAACGAGTCGATCGAGCTGAGGTGGCTTTCGCCGACGAAGATCCCGTCGTAGCCCAGCGCTTCGGCGCGCCCGGCGCGCCGGTGGATCTCGTCGATGGTTTTTACGCCGCCGTGAAGACTGTGAAGGCTGAATTTCATAAACTAAACGCCACTATCCCGCACCCCGTCGCCCAGGGCACGACGGGCTCGTAGGCTAGAACCTCGGCGCGCCGATCGGGCACGGCGCCGGCAAGCGCGATCCAGGTCCGGATCTCGTGGCCGCCCGAGCCCGCCTCGCGGTCGATGGCTTCATGGGAGTAGTCCGCCAGCCGGTTGCGATCGCCCGCGGTCAGGGTTTCCAGGAAGCGCCGGTCGAAGGCGACGTTGATCTTGCCGTGCTTTGCCTCTCCCGGCCAATGCGACAGCCCGCCCGTGGCGACGAGCGCGACGCGCTTGCGGCTCGACTCGAGAACCTCGCCGAGCAGACGCCCGAGCGCCAGGCAACGCTTCGGCGTCGGCATCGGTCGCGTGAGCGTGTTGAGGATCACGGGCACGAGAGGCAGCCGCATGGCGCGATTGAGAAAATGGAGCGGCAGCATCGTGGCGTGGTCGAGCAGCAGTTCGTCGGAAAAACTCGGATCGAAGCCGCCCTCGAGACAAGCATCGATCAGCGTCGACGCGAGATCGACGTCGCCGCGAACGCGCGTCTTGGGAATTCTCAGCCATTCCTCGATCGGCCCCTCGTAATGCGGCGCGCGTCCGATGCAGAACGCCGGCATGTGGTCGAGAAAGAAGTTGGCCCAGTGCTCGACCGTGATCGCCACGAGGGCGTCGGGCTTGGCGGCCTCGATCAGTGCCGCGAGTCGGCGGTAGGCGCCGAGAACCTTTTCGGCCTGCTCTCGAGGCGCCGCTTCGGTCCAGGCGGTGATTCCCGGCGCATGGCTTGCGGCGCACGCGAACACGATCGGCATGGTTCAATCCAGTCCCGCCAGCGCTTTGGCGTAATCGTCGTTCGAGACGCGATGGAGCAACGTGAACGGGCGAAGCAACAACGGATGCACGCCGAGCGTGTAGAGCGCGCGAATATCGAGATCGAGCACGGCCCGGCGCTCCTCGTCGGTGAGCTCGTAGTCGCGGGCGAACGCGGCCGGATCCTCCCGGTAGCGCTCGCGCGCGGCGCGATCGCGGTTCACTTGATAGATGAGCTTTTGCAGCTGGTAAAGGCTCATTGGATAAGTCCGATTCGTGCGAAGGGCCTACGGGCCATGGGGCAAATTGGACCGATCCCTCTTGACGTCGAGTTTCGCGTGCAGCCAGGCGAGCACGGTCTCGAAGATCGCGGGAATGTTGCCCATGTGACCGCCGGCGAAGAGGCGGACGGTCTTTGGGTCGCCGTGCTCGAGCAGCAAATAGAAGTCTTCGATAGGCACCTGCTTGTCTTCTTTTCCGTTAACCAGCAACAGCGGGGTGCAGGGCCGATCCAGCAAGCCCTGGTCGAGCAAGGACAGCGCCGGCATCGCCTCGATCAGTTCCTCGAAGGTCTTTTTGCCGAAGAGATTCGCGCGCGCTTCGATCAAGTCGAACAGATAGGAGTCCGCGTGCCGCGATCGTTCCTGCCACTCTGGTTGAAAAAAGTAATGAACGCCGCCGCCCCAGTTCACCACCGCGCGCAGCCGCTCGGGCTCGAGATGGGCGAGCTTCGTCGCCCAGTAGCCGCCGAAGCTCGCGCCTACGACGGCGATCCGATTGCGATCGACTTCCCGGCGCCCGACGAGGTAGTCGAGCGCCGCCACGTGCACCTGATGGGCTTCGGGAGAGGCGAGGACCGGACACTCGCCGGTTCCCGGGCTATCGAGAACGAAGCAGCCCCAGCCTTCGCGAACGAACCGCTCGGCGAACGTATGCCGCTCCTCCTTCCAGTTATCGATCCCGCCCCAGTGCATGACCAGCGGCGCGGGGGTTTTGGGCGGCAAGCGTAGATGCCCTACGATCTGCTGGTCGCGAAACGGAATCGCAACGCGCTCGAGCGGAATTTCGAAATAGCGCGAAGCGGCGAAATGCATCTCGCGTGCTTTTACGTACGCGCGTTGTTTTCCCGGCGTGCTCGGAAAGGGATGGCGGCCGATGCCGTAGTAGCCGTAGGCCTTGAGGTAGGCATCCTTTGCCGCGGCGGCGTCGCCCGCGTCTTCCGCGCGCCGCGCCTTTTCTTCCCAACGCGCGCCCAGCGCGCTCCACACGGCGGCCCAGCTTTCGCCGTCAAACCCGGCAAGTTGCGCCAACGCTTCTTCGACCTCCGCCGCCTCGGCGTGATTGAAAGGAGCGCGGTGGCCGACGCGCCCGCGGATGTCGTCTTTGATCTCCTCGATCGTGCGCGGCCGGCTCATGGTTCGAGTCTCTCGTCCGATTGTCTCCTACCAAAATCCGCGGCCGAATGGTAGCGCGCGCCGAACGCCGCGCTTCAGGGGTTGACCTTTGGGGGGCTCCGTGTCATGCCAATAGCAGCCTCGGAAGATCGTCGTGCGCCGGCAGTTCGAACGGAAATTGGCGTCGCAAATCGACCGGAACCGCTTGCCGCGTTTCTGATTAGAAATCTTTCTTTACCGGACATTTCTTTTTCGATATACAACTTTGAATTTCCGGGAGTCTTTATGGCATCGATCATAGACGGTAAAGCTGTCGCGAAGGAAGTTCAAAAGCAAATCAAAGAAGAAGTGGACGGGCTGGAACGGCGCTGGGGAATGGTGCCGGGTTTGGGCGTGGTCCTGGTCGGCGACGATCCCGCTTCTCACATCTACGTCAAGAACAAGGAGAAAGCCTGCAAGGACGTCGGGATCCGATCCTTCGAGCATCTTTTGCCCGCGACGATCTCGGAACGCGAATTGCTCACAGTGGTCCACAACCTCAACAAAGACAAAAACGTGCACGGCATTCTCGTCCAGCTCCCGTTGCCCGCGCATATTCGGGCGGAAAAGATTCTCGAGGCCGTGTCGCCTTACAAGGACATCGACGGCTTTCATCCGATGAGTCAGGGAATGCTGGTCTTGGGCGGCGAAGGATTCCGGCCATGCACCCCGATGGGCATCATGAAGCTGCTCGACTCGGTCGGGTGCGATCCGAAAGGAAAGAACGCGGTCGTCGTCGGCCGCAGTAACATTGTGGGCAAACCGGTGGCGCTGATGCTTCTCGAGCGCCACGCGACGGTTACGATCTGCCATTCTCGCACGGCGAACTTGCGCGAAGAAGTCGGCCGCGCGGAGATTCTCGTGGTTGCGATCGGCAAGGCGGGTCTGGTGCGCGGCGAATGGATCAGGCTGGGCGCCGTCGTGATCGACGTCGGCGTCAACCGGCTGCCGAGCGGCAAGCTCGCGGGCGACGTTGAATTCGATACGGCCAAGGAACGGGCTTCGGCGATTACCCCGGTCCCCGGAGGGGTCGGGCCGATGACGATCTGCATGCTGCTGTACAACACGCTCAAGGCGGCGAAAGAGTCGCTGCAGCGCGAGCGCTGAAGCGGTGCTCGCGTGGCGCCGCGATTAAAAAGAACTCCGCTTTACGACGCTCACCGGCGCGCGGGCGCCAAAATGGTCGAGTTCGCCGGCTGGGAAATGCCGGTTCAGTATAGCGGCGTGATTCCGGAGCACCTCGCGGTGCGCAGCAAAGCCGGGCTGTTCGATGTCAGCCATATGGGAGAGATCGAGATCGCCGGCGACGGCGCGCTCGATGCCTGTCAGCATCTGACGGCAAATGACCTCGGGCGACTGCGCGCGGGGCAAGCGCAGTACAACCTGCTCTTGAACGACGCGGGCGGGATCGTCGATGACGTGATCTTTTACCGCCTGGAGGCGCATCGGTTCATGCTTTGCGTCAACGCCGCGAACGCGGAAAAGGATTTCGCGTGGATCCGGGAGCGCGTCCCGGCGCGCGTCACGGCGGAAAACGCGAGCGCCCGCTACGCGCAGCTCGCGCTCCAGGGCCCGTCGGCGGCGGCGATCCTCGGGCCGCTCGTCGCGGTCGAGCTCGACTCGCTCAAACCGTTTCATTGCGTGTTCGCCGACGTTTGCGCCGCCGCGTGTCTGGTTGCGCGCACGGGCTATACCGGGGAGGACGGCTTCGAGCTGTACTGCGCGCCCGAGCGAGCCGAACGACTCTGGAGCGACCTGCTGGCGGCCGGGGAGCCGGCCGGGCTCGTGCCCGCGGGTCTGGGCGCGCGAGACACGCTCAGGCTCGAAAAGGGTTACCCCCTCTACGGCCACGAGCTGGACGACACGACCACACCTCTGGAGGCGGGACTCGACTGGGTCGTGAAGCTCTCCAAGGGTTCTTTCATCGGTCGAGAAGTCTTGTTAAGGCAGAAAGCCGAAGGGCTCCGGCGCAAGCTCGTCGGGCTCGAGCTGATCGATCCCGGGATCGCCCGGAGCGGCTACCGGCTGCTCAAAGACGGCCGAGAGATCGGACGGGTGACGAGCGGCACCCGCTCGCCGTCGCTCGGCCGATCGATCGCCATGGGCTACGTTGCCGCGGATCAAGCGTTTGTCGGAAACGACATCGAAGTGGAAATTCGCGCCAAGCCGGCGCGCGCCAGGGTTGCTCCCATGCCCTTTTACCGGCGGTAAACGCTGGACGCGCGGTATCAAGGAGGAGATCATGGAAATTCCGGAGGGACTCAAGTATTCGAAAGAGCACGAATGGGTGTTGGTGGAAGGGAATATCGCCACGATCGGCATTACCGAGTACGCGCAGGAGGAACTCGGCGATATCGTCTATGTCGAGCTGCCGGAGGTGGGGGAGAAGATCGTCAAGGATGATCCTTTCGGCGCCGTGGAGTCGGTCAAGGCGGTATCGGACGTGTACGCGCCCGTGAGCGGAACCGTGCTCGAGGTTAACGATGCGCTTCCCGATAGTCCGGAAACGATCAACGAAGACGCCTACGGCGACGGCTGGATGATCCGGGTCGAAATGTCGGACATGGACGATCTCAAAGACTTGATGACCGCGGAGGAATACGCCGAGTACATCGAACAGCAGAAGGCCGAGGAAGAAGACGAAGACGACGAATCGGAAGAGGAGGACGAGGAATAACCCGCCCGCATGCGCTACACTCCCCATACCCTCGACGACCAGGCCCGGATGCTCCGGACGATCGGCATCCAGGACATCAAGCAGCTTTACGAGCACGTGCCCGCCCGGCTGCGGGAGACGGCCGGCATCCGACTACCCGGCGGCCTGGCCGAAGTGGCGGTGCGCCGGCGGCTGGCGAACCTCGCGGCGAAAAACGCGGCCGCGACCGACTGGAGTTTTTTTCTCGGCGGCGGCATCTATCATCACGCGATTCCAAGCGCGGTGGACGCGGTGGTGTCGCGCTCCGAATTCGCCACTTCGTACACGCCGTACCAGCCCGAGGTCAGCCAGGGAACCTTGCAGGCGCTCTATGAATTTCAGACGCTCGTCTGCCAGCTAACTGGCATGGAAGCCGCGAACGCGGGCGTTTACGACGGCGCTTCGGCGGCGGCCGAAGCGGTTCTCATGTCGCGGCGCATTCAGCCGCTCTCGCGCCGCCAGGTGCTCGTCTCACGGGCGCTTCATCCGCACTACCGGGAAGTGATCCGCACCTACGCGCGCAATCTCGAGGATGTCGCTCTCCAAGAGATTCGCTTCGGCGACTCGGGCGCGACCGACCTGGAGCGGCTCCGCGCCGCGCTCGGTCCGTCGACGATGTGCGTGGTCCTGGGCTATCCCAATTTCTTCGGCGTGATCGAGGATCTCGCTTCGGCGCAAGCGGCGTGCGCGCGCGCCGGCGCCCACCTGATTAGCGTCACGACCGAACCGCTCGCGCTCGGGCTCCTCAAGCCGCCGGGCTTTTTCGGCGCCGAGATCGCGGTCGGCGAAGGACAGAGCTTCGGGGTGCCGATGAATCTCGGCGGGCCCGGGTTCGGGTTTTTCGCCACGCAAAGGAGGTTCATCCGCAATCTGCCCGGCAGGCTCGTCGGCGAAACGGTCGATGTCGAAGGCCGCCGCGGCTTTGTGCTGACGCTGGCGACGCGCGAGCAGCACATCCGCAGAGAAAGGGCGACGTCCAACATCTGCACGAGCCAGACGCTGTGCGCGCTCGCCGCGACGGTGTTTCTCTCGCTCATGGGAAAAACGGGCCTACGGCGGCTCGCCGAAATCAACGCCGCCCGGGCTCACCAAGCGCGCGCCCGGTTGATTCGCGAGGCGCGCGCGGAAGCCGTGTTCTCGGGCCCTTTCTTCAACGAATTCGTCGTCAGGGTTAGGGATCTGGATCGGGCGATCCGGCGCGCCGGCGAGCGCAGGATCGTCCCGGGGATCGAGCTGTCCCGCTGGTATCCGGAATTACCGGAAGCGTTGCTCGTGTGCGTGACCGAAATGAACGAGCGAGAGGAGGTCGAGCGGCTTGTCGCAGCGCTTGCCGGTTAAGCGGGCCTTTGGATGCGCGCCGCCGCTGCTGTTCGACAGCGGCTCGCCGGGAAGGAGCGGTTTTTTTTGGCCCGAGGAGGACGCCTTCCCGGCCGCGGAGCTTCCGGCCGAGCTTTTACGCGACGCTGTAGAGGGCTTTCCCGAACTCGGTGAACTCGAGGCGCTGCGCCACTTCACGCAGCTTTCTCATCTGAACTTCGGGATCGAGAGCCAGTTCTACCCGCTCGGGTCTTGTACGATGAAGTACAACCCGAAAGTCAACGAAACGGTCGCGCGCTTTCCCGGTTTCGCCCACATTCACCCGCTGGCCCCGGTCCCCTTGCTCCAGGGCGCGCTCGAGCTGCTTTACGAGTTGGAGGGCTGGCTTGCGGAGATCAGCGGCATGGACCACGTGAGCCTGCAGCCGTCCGCGGGCGCGCAGGGAGAGCTCACGGGTTTGATGCTCATCCGCGCCTACCTCGCGGATTGCGGCGACGCGCGACAAAAGATCATCGTGCCCGACACGGCGCACGGCACCAATCCGGCGAGCTCCACCCTGTGCGGGTACGAGGTGATCCAGGTTTCGTCGAACGAGCAGGGCGTGATGGATCCGGCGACGGTGGCGCGGGTCATGAACGAAGAGGTGGCGGCGTTGATGATCACCAATCCGAACACGCTGGGCCTGTTCGAAAAGAACATCGAGGCGGTGGCGGGCGCGGTGCACGCCAGAGGGGGGCTCGTTTACCTGGACGGCGCCAATCTCAACGCCCTGATGGGGATCGCCAAACCCGGCCACATGGGCGTGGACGTTCTCCACATGAACCTCCACAAGACGTTTTCGACGCCGCACGGCGGCGGCGGTCCCGGCGCCGGCCCGGTCGCGGTCAAAGCGGCGCTGCGCGATTACCTGCCGGTGCCGCGGATCGAAAAGCAAAACGGCGCGTACGTGCTGAGCGAGGATCATCCCAAGTCGGTCGGGCGCGTGCGCTCTTTTCTGGGAAACTTCGGCGTGCTCGTGCGCGCTTACACGTACATCCTGTCCCTGGGCGGCGACGGCCTGGCGGAAGCGAGCCGGATGGCGCTTCTCAACGCGAACTATATAAGGAAGCGCCTCGAGAAGCATTACAGCCTCGCTTACAACGAGCCGTGCATGCACGAATGCGTTTTTACCGACCGCGCGCAGCACAGGTTCGGCGTCACGACACTCGACATCGCCAAACGGCTGCTCGACTACGGCTTTCACCCGCCGACGATCTACTTTCCCCTGGTGGTCTCGGGCGCGTTGATGATCGAGCCCACGGAAACGGAAACGCCGGAAACGCTCGACGCTTTCATCGACGCGATGATTGCGATCGCCCGCGAAGCCAAGGAAAACCCCGAGCTGGTAAAAACCGCTCCGCATTCGACGCCGGTGCGGCGGCTCGACGAAGCGCGGGCGGCGCGAAAGCCGGTGCTGCGATGGGAACCGGAACGAGCGGAGAGGGACAAAGAACAAGGCATGCTCTGAACCGCTTCCATTCTACGGCAGGAACCGGTAGTTGAGCCGGTTGTCGAGATACTCGAAGCTCGCGAGGATTTCGATCCGGTCCTTTTCGATCCAGGGCGGGATCGGTTTGAACGGCGCCGCGGCGCGCACGGCGCGCAGCGCCTCGTAGTCGAGCAGATGCGATCCCGAAGAACGGACGATGCGCGCGCTCTCGAGCTGGCCGTTGCTCAGGATCGAAAACTCGAGCAGGAGCTTTCCCTGGAGTCCGTAGCGAAGCGCCTGCTCCGGGTATTCCCATACCAGTTCGATGTCGCGTTTGATGCTGCCGAAGTACGTGACGTAGCGCGGGTTCTTCGTGTCGAGCCGGATCGGGCCCTCTCTGTTTGCGCGCGGCGAACGGGACCAGGTTAACGGCGGCAACATCTCCTGAACGGTCGGCAGCTCACGTTCGGCAAGGATGCTCGTTTCGCTGCGCGGCGTCGGCGCTTCGCGGACCGGCTCTTCCGGCTTTCGTTCGCTTTGAGGGACCGGATCAGGAGCGGCCGGCGGCTTTGCTTCACGCGCGAGCCTGGGTTCGGGCTCGCGAAGCGGCTTGCTTGCGGCCGGAGCGGGCGCGCGCCTCTTTGCCGGCGCTGCAGGAGCGTTCCGTTCTTTGGGCGCGGGGTTCTTGGGAGCCGTGGCTCGAGGCGGC
>DATMBL010000261.1:0-4020 GCA_035559295.1 Candidatus Eiseniibacteriota bacterium | reverse complement strand
TCTTCAACAGCGCGCATAATCTTCGCGCCCTGGGCTACACCCCTGCCGTAGACGAGAAGGCGCTCGAGCCGGTGCGAAAACATTTCACGCACGTAGCCCAAACACTGAAGCTGCCGATTGGGAAGCCGGTTGAGTATGACTACGCGCAGTACCTCCACCAAGTTCCCGGCGGCATGATCGCCAACATGCGCCACCAGCTGAGGATCGTCGGCATGGAGGACAAAATGGATGCGGCGCTGGAGGAGGCCGCGCGCGTGCGCGCCGATTTCGGCTACCCGATCATGGTCACGCCTCTGTCGCAGTACGTCGGCACGCAAGCGGCGATCAACGTCATTCTCGGGGAGCGTTACAAAGAGGTGCCCGATCAGGTGATTCAGTACGCGCTCGGCATCTGGGGCAAAGAAGCCGTCGAGGTCATGGACCCGAACGTTCGAGATAAGATCTTGAATCGGCCCCGCGCCAAGGAATGGAGCGGCTGGCAACAACCGGAGCCGAGCTTGCGTGAGATCCGGCAAAAATTCGGCGCCACTGTCTCGGACGAAGAGCTGATCTTGCGCTTTTTCGCCGGCAACGAGTATGTGGACGCGCTTCCGAACGGCGGAAAACCGCGCCTCTATCTCGACGCGCGCCAACCGCTGGTACGCCTAATTGAAGAGCTGAGCAAACGACGGGATTCGAATCGCGTCTACATCAAGCGATCGGGAGTTTCCATCACGCTGGAAAAACGCATCGGTTGATGACGGTTCAGCGGCTTCTTCAAGAAACGATTGAGATCGCTAGGGCTGATTCCCCGTTTTCGCGTTAGCCTTCCTTGGGCTTGGCGCCCTCATCGTGGGCCGCCCCAAGGTGACCGAGATCGCCCCAGGTTTGCAGAAACCAGGTGTCGCCCTCGTAGACGAATACGTTCAACCCGGCGTTAACGAACTCAAAGCGGCGTGGCGCCTCCAGCGGAATGAAGAGCGTATGGCGAAAAAAACCGCTCAAAACACCCCCGTGCGTTACCACGACGACCGTCTTTCCCGGATGGCGCCGGGCGATTTCGGTGAGGCAGCCGACGTTTCGCTCGACTTGTTGCCGCATGCTCTCGCCCTCGGGGATCACATAGTCCGGGCCGAGGGTTCGGTGCAGCCGGTATTCCTCGGGAAATCGCTCCTTGATTTGCACCGCGCTGAGACCCTGAAAAATTCCCAGGTGGCGCTCTCGCAAACGCGCGTCCGTTACCGTTGGATGTCCGGTTGCGCAGCCGATTATTGCCGCCGTTTGGACCGCTCGTCCCAGGTCGCTCGCGTAGAGCGCCGCAAACGTCTCGTTAGCGAGCCTTTTGGCCAAAGCTCGAGCTTGCGCAATCCCTCGACCTGTGAGTGCGCTATCGAGGTGTCCCTGGCGAATCCCCGCCGTGTTCCATTCTGTTTCTCCGTGGCGCACGATGATGAGCGAAGTTTTGATCATCCGTTGCCTACCTCCAAACCGCGCGACCTTGTGCTGGGCGCGGCATCGATGTCCCAAATTTGCGACGGCGCGAATTTGCCCGAAAACAATTTGCCGTTTTCCTTCCCTTGCATGGATGAATGCGCCAACGAAAGCGCTTATGCAACCGGCAGTCACGATGCCAAAGGGATTGGCATTTCAATTGCGCGATCAATGAACCGCGCGCACTGAGACGGAACTTCTGGTGTAACGGCATCTCTAAGTAAACAGCGTACGCTTTGATGGCGACTGGCTGATTGCGGCAGCGCGAGGAGGATTCAACAATGAAGAAGGGAAAGCAAATGAAACGTATTCTTGTCGGCCTGGTGATAATGCTCGTGCTTTCAGCCGGAACGGCGGCGCCTGCGGGAGAGCCGCTGGACCAACTCCGCCAGACCATCGACACTTTGCTGCAGACGTTGACCAACCCGGAGCTCAAAGGCAACGCGCACGCCAAAGAACGACGCCAGAAGCTCCGTGAAATCATCTATCCGCGCTTCGATTTTAGCGAGATGGCGAAGCGCGCTCTGGGGTCGCACTGGCAAAAACGCACGCCGGAAGAGCAACAGGAATTCACCAGGCTGTTCACCGCTCTGCTTGAAGAGGCGTATCTCGACACGATCGAGTCTTACAAGGGCGAAAAGATCCAGTACCTAAACGAGCGGCAAGACCGGGCCTTCGCCCAGGTGGACACCAAGATCATCGACCAAAAAGGCCAGGAATATTCAGTCAACTACCGGCTGCACAAAGCGGGCGGAGAGTGGAAAGTGTACGATGTCGTCGTCGAGAATATCAGCCTGGTCAACAACTACCGCTCGCAGTTCAACCGAATCCTCGGGCGATCGTCCTACGAACAGCTGATTGCGGCGATGCGGGAAAAGAAGTTCAGCGCGCCAACCGGGAAGAGTTAGCGGGTGGCGATGAACGCCCGGTGGTCAGTTGATGGTGCGGCGGATATCGGACCCGGGCTCCGCCGGTTCGGCCCCGAGCCGGAGCAAGTTGATCAACACGGCTTCCCGGCTCTTAAGCGTTGGCGCCTCGAGGAGCGCCTGTTTTTCCGCAGGGTGAAAAGGTAGGGAAACCGCTAAAAGGTTCACCAGCTCGAGATCCGAAAAACGGCGCGCCTGTTCGGCGTCGATGCGCATGCTACGGGCCTGCCCGTACAATTGCAACGCTTCAAGAATCGCGCCGCGCTCGCAGCGCCACGCTCCGTCTACCGTCGCGTCTTGAAATTCGCTGTAATCGGCCCTAACCACGCGATAGCCACGCCTCTTCGGAAGCTCGTCGGTCACGCGGAACCGATTGACGCCTCTCAGTTGGACGACAAAACGGCCGTCGGGAAGCCTTTCCCACCGCTCGATATAGCCGGCGCACCCAACTCTGTAGAGTTCAGGCGTCTCGTTTTCCGCGCCTGGAAGCGGACGATTGTCGTGTTGGGGTATGAGCGGTTGAATCATGCCGAACACGCGATCACCGGCGAGCGTGTCTTCTGTCAAAGCGCGGTAGCGCGGTTCGAATATGTGCAGCGGCAGTAGCGTTCCCGGTAACAGCAATACTCCCGTCAACGGAAAGACCGGCAGCGTTTCCGGCAGCGCCAGGCGTGAAACCTCGCTTCGCACCCAAACCTCCCTGCTTTTTTATTTATAGGATGCCGCCAACACGGTCAAGTTTGATTCGCGCAGCGGACACGAAGGACCAGAAAAACCGGAGAGCGTATCTCGCGCAAAGAGCGCAAAGGATGCGACGTTAAAGATCGAATCTGGTTGCTCAGGGGCGCGGCGCCTTTGCGCCCTCGGCGCTCTGGGCGCAATGATCTTCCCGAAATCGATTGGGACCAAGGAGCATCGACGCCGGGGCGCCGCCGGAGGCCGTACAAAATCATATTTTGGTTGCAATCCGTCGAGCAGTTGTTCTAGTGTACCAGGAGTTCTTCGCGACTTGCGATTGGCGCGAAGGAAGTCATGTTGCGTATCGCCGTTCCCGATCTCGTATCCAACTCCTATTTTCCGATCATCGCTGCGGTCGAGCTCGGCCTGTTTGAAGCGGAAGGCTTCGCCGCACGAGTCGATCTCCTCTTCCCGGTGCCGAAAACGTTCGAAGCGCTGCGCGATGGCGACTTGGATTTCGTCGTGGGCTCGGCCCATGCGCCGTTGTTTGCCTTTCCGGAGTGGAACGGCGCGAAGCTCCTCTGCGCGATCGCGCGACACACGTACTGGTTTCTCGTCATTCGCAGCGATCTCAAGCCGAAACGGGGCGATCTGAGCGTCGTCAAGGGCCTGCGAATCGGCGCCGCGCCCGGCGTTAATATCACCCTCGCTCGAATGCTGATCGACGCCGGTATCGATCCGGAGAAGAACGGCGTGCGAATTATACCGATTCCCGGAGCCGGCGGTGCGAACGTCTCTTTTGGCCTGTCGGCTGCTCGCGCTCTCGAGGAAGGAAAACTCGATGGCTTTTGGGCCAACGGCATGGGGTGCGAAGTCGCCGTGCGTCGCGGCGTCGGCACGATGGTTTTAGATGTGCGGCGCGGCGATGGGCCCGCGCGCGCCCGCC
>DATMBL010000260.1:0-11032 GCA_035559295.1 Candidatus Eiseniibacteriota bacterium | reverse complement strand
GGAAGGCGTGCGCAACACGCGCTCGGTTTACCGGCTGTCCTGCAGGCTCGGGGTGGAGATGCCGATCGTCGAACAGATGTACCATGTTCTTTATGAGGGCAAGCGTCCCGCCGACGCCGTTCGGGAATTGATGCAGCGATCGTTAAAGCCGGAGGTGGGATAGGCAGTCGCTGAACGCTTCAAATTGACAACGGTGGAGCCGTGTGGTTCAAAGTAAAAGTTACGCGACAATGAGGAAGCAACGATGAAAAGAACCTATCAACCGAGCAATATCAGGCGGAAACGCACGCATGGGTTTTTGACGCGAATGGCGACGCCGGGAGGGCGGAACGTATTAAAACGGCGAAGAGCCAAAGGCCGAAAAAAACTGACGGTGACCGTGCCGCCCAAACGATCCAGGAGCTAGCGCCGGCGGCGCACGCCGGCAGGGCCGATTTCCCCAAAGATGTCCGGCTGCGGAAACGACGTGAATTCCTGAACCTGTCGCGCTGGGGGAAGAAGATGCACACTCCCAGTTTCGTGGTCATCACGCGACCAAACAGCGAGCGACAAAGTCGGCTTGGAATCACGGTCAGCGCCAAAGTTGGAAACGCGGTCGTGCGCAACCGCATCAAGCGGCTGCTGAGAGAGTGCTTCCGGCAGCTCCGCGGTGAAATCGTTCCCTCCAAAGACGTGCTGGTGATCGCGCGCAAAGGAGCGGCCCACCGGTCGTCCGCGCAGGTTGCCGGAGAACTGAGAAAGGCCCTGATTGAAAACCAAAGCGCTGACAAGTTTCACCGCGGCGAACCAGCGGGTTAGCCGATTGATCTCCCTGCTGCTGTTTTCATACCACCGATGCGTGTCGCCGCTCCTCCCGCAATCCTGCCGGTTTTTTCCAAGTTGTTCGGTGTACGCGGCTGCGGCGTTTGAACGGTACGGCCTCGCGCAGGGAGCCGCCCTGGCACTGAAACGCTTGGGCCGTTGCCATCCCTGGAATCCCGGCGGTTTCGATCCACTCGCGTAGCGACAGGACGGTTAGTTGTTACATGGAAAAAAGGGCTTTTCTCGCGGTTGCTCTCTCGTTGCTGGTGCTGGTGCTCTACCAGGAGTGGCTCACGCGCCAGTATGGCACGGCTCCGCCGCCGGTGCCGAAGCACGAGGAAGTAAAGTCCCCTTCCGCCGCGCCACCGAGCCCGCCGCTATCCACCTCAAAGCCCGAAACTCCGAGCGTTGAATCGCCGCTTTCCCAGGAAGCTCGAGAAGTGCGGGTCGAGACCGATGAGTATGTCGCACTGTGGACGAGCCGCGGCGGCCGGCTGAAAAGCCTCGTGCTCAAAGACCATCGAACGTCAGGGGCGGAGAACAGCCCGCCGTATGAAATGGTTCGCCAGGCCCCGGGCGTTCCGCTGCCGCTCGGCCTGCAGTGGAACGAGGCCGCGCTCGTCAATGATGCGAACGTGGTTTACTCGATCGAGGGATCCGATCTGCAGCTGAGCGGCGCCGCTACGGGCACGCTGACTTTCACCGGTCGATCGCCGGGCGGCGCCGTTTTAACCAAAAAGCTCACCTTTACCGGGGCGCGCTATCCGATCGAATTGGAGGTGGCGGCGCGCCGGGCGGATGGCACGCCCTTTGTGCCGGCGGTGATGTTAACTACACCGAAGGATCAGGTGCAGCCGGATGCCCACTTTGAAGGCCTGGTCGCGCTCGTTGACAACAAAATCAAGCGGGTACCGCTCGATGATCTCGCAAAGGGGGTGGAATTCGCGGGCGACATCGGCTGGGCCGGCTTCGGTCAGACTTACTTTCTCATGGCGTTGGTATCCGATAACGGGGCGGGACATCGGCTCACCGCGCAACCTCTCGGACAGGCGATCGCGATGAGCATCGCGGAACAGCCGCAGCGGCCACCCACCGGCCGCTACACGCTTTTTGCCGGGCCCAAGCAAATCGATGTTCTGCAATCGCTTGGCAAGGGCCTCGAACGCTCGATCGATTTCGGTTATTTTGCCTTCATCGCGATTCCTTTCATCTATGTGCTCCACTTCTCGCATCAGTTCACCGGCAGCTACGGCATCGACATCATCATCCTGACGGTTTTGATCAAGCTTGTACTTGCGCCGCTGACGCACAAAAGCATGGTGTCGATGAAACAGATGCAGAAGCTCCAGCCGCAAATGGAACGGCTCAAGGAGAAATACAAAAACGATCGCGAGAAGCTCAACAAAGAGATCATGGAAATGTACCGGCGCCACGGGGTCAACCCTCTGGGCGGGTGCTTGCCGATGCTGCTTCAGTTTCCGGTGTTCATCGGATTGTACAACGCGCTCAGCACGCCGATCGAGCTGCGGCACGCGTCGTTTCTCTGGATCAAGGATCTGTCGCGCCCGGATTGGGAATCGCTGCCGTTTACGATCGGCTCCTGGCATTTCGGCGTTCCGGTGCTGACGATCCTCATGGGAGCCAGCATGTTCATTCAGCAATGGATGACGCCGACCGCGGGCGATCCAAACCAGCGCAAGATGATGCTCATGATGCCGCTGGTATTTACCGTCATGTTCGTCACGTTTCCGGCCGGTTTGACGATTTACTGGCTGGTGAATAACATTCTGTCGATCGCGCAGCAATACTGGATCAATCGCAGCGACGCTTAGTCTAAAGGTTCAGTGTACATGCCGCGGAGGAACCTTGGCACCAAAGGCGGCGCACGAATGATCCGGGCTACGGAGTTGTGAAAGGCGTGTGGTCATGGACTTCGTTGAGACCGAAGGCGACACAATCGATCAGGCAATCGAGAAGGCCCTGCAAGCATTGGGGGTGGAGCGGGAGAAGATCACTGTTGATGTCCTAGTCCAGGGAAAGCGAGGCATCCTCGGATTCGGCGCGCAAAAGGCGCGCATTCGAGCCGTGGTCCTTAAACGTGAGCCGGCGGTGCCGGCTGCGAGGCCGGCGCCCGGCGAACAGGCGCCGGCGGATGCGGCCGCCCGAATCGAGCGGGCGCGGAGCGCGCTCGCGGATATCGTGCGTTTGATGGGGGTTGAGGCGGCGGTCGAGGCGCGCGCCGCATCCGGCGGCGAGGAGATCGTTCTCGAAATCAAAACCGACAACAGCGCCATTTTAATCGGCCGTAAGGGCCAAACTCTCGAAGCGCTTCAATACCTCGTCAGCCGAATTGCGGGGGAGCGTCAGACGAGCGGGGAGCCGCATCTGGTTGTGGACATCGAAAACTATCGCGAGCGCCGGCGAAAATCCCTCGAGGACATGGCGCTTCGTCTCGGGGAAAAAGCCAAGAGACAGAGAAAGGTCGTCACCATCGATGCCCTGAGCGCCGCCGACCGGCGCGTCATCCACGCCGCGCTCCAGGACGATCCGTGGCTGACAACGAAAAGCCTGGGTCAGGGAGCGTATCGGAGACTGCTGATCATTCCGGAGCGGGATCGAAAAACCAAGAAAGAAGCACAGGAGCCCAGGGCCGAAAAAGCCGGAGGCAAGTCGGAGTTGTAGGGCCGCAAAGCTCACCGAACGGGATACCGCTTCGTTGACCGCCGGACGGGGGTCCTTTATATTGAACGCGTGATCGAACGACGGAAAACTCGGCCGATCCGGCTCGGCAACATCACCGTGGGCGGCGATGCGCCGATCACCGTCCAGTCGATGACCAAAACCGACACGCGCGATGTCGACGCGACCGTACAGCAGATTTGGGCGTTGGAGGCCGCAGGCTGCGACATCGTGCGGGTGGCGGTTCCAGTCCGCGAGGCTGCCGAGCAACTGGGCAAGATCAAGAGTCAAATCCGCATTCCGCTGATCGCGGACATTCATTTCAATTACAAGCTGGCTTTATTGGCGCTGGCGCAGGGGGTTGACGGATTGCGCCTCAACCCAGGCAACATCGGGGCGCGGTGGTGCATTGAGGAAGTGGTGAAGGCCGCGGCCGAGCGCAAGGTACCGATCCGGATCGGCGTCAATGCCGGCTCACTCGAGAAGGACCTCCTGGAGAAGCACGGCGGGCCGACCGCGGCGGGCATGGTCGCAAGCGGCCTCAGGCATATTCGCATCCTGGAAGATCTCGGCTACCGTGAGATCAAAATTTCGCTCAAGGCTTCTGATCCGTTGATGATGATCGAAGCCTACCGCATGATGGCCGATCAAGTGGAGTACCCGTTTCATCTCGGCGTTACCGAGGCGGGGACGCCGGCGGTCGGAACGATCAAGTCTGCGGTCGGCCTCGGAGCCCTGCTCGCCGAGGGAATTGGCGACACGATTCGTGTTTCCTTGGCGGCCGACCCCGTGGAAGAGGTGCGAGTCGGCAGTGAAATTCTCCGCGCGCTGGGGCTGAAAAGCAACGGCCTGACGTTCGTTGCCTGCCCGTCCTGCGGTCGCGCGGATGTCGATCTGGTTGGCCTGGCGAAAGCGGTCGAAGAGCGACTGGAGCCTTACCGTAACTTGAATATTCACGTGGCGGTCATGGGTTGCGAGGTGAACGGTCCCGGGGAGGCCCGGGCGGCAGACCTGGGAGTTGCCGGCGGCAAGGGGATTGGGTTGATTTTTCGCAAAGGCCGCGTCATCCGCAAAGTTCCCGAAGCGCAGATCGTTGACGCTCTCATGGAAGAGGTTGAAGCGCTGGCCGCTACGATCGACGCCGAAAAGCGCCCGGCGCTCGCCGACTAATCCCGCCAGCCACCTCCGATTCGCGCTCATGCGTTGGAGCAAGAGCTTCATTCCCACACTCAAAGAAGATCCCGCCGACGCCGAGGTCATCAGTCACAAACTCCTGGTCCGGGCCGGGTTCGTGCGCCAGGTGAGCCGGGGCATCTACAACTTCCTGCCGTTGGGGCTCAGGGTTCTCAAAAGGATCGAAACCATCGTGCGCGAGGAGATGGATCGCGCCGGCGCGCAGGAGTTGCTGTTGCCCGTTGCTTCTCCCGCCGAGCTTTGGCAAGAGAGCGGCCGATGGGAACTCTACGGCAAGGAGTTGTTGCGCTTCAAAGACCGCCACGATCGGGAGTTCTGTCTCGGCCCCACGCACGAGGAGGTCATTACCGACCTCGTGCGACGCGTGGTGCGTTCGTATCGCGAGTTGCCGTTCAACCTTTACCAAATTCAGACCAAGTTTCGCGATGAAGTGCGGCCACGCTTCGGCCTGATGCGCGGCCGGGAATTCATCATGAAAGACGCCTACAGTTTTCATGCCGATGTCGCCGATTGCATGCGCGAGTATGACAACATGTTCGGTGCATACAAGCGGATATTCGAGCGCTGCGGCCTCCGGTTTCGCGCCGTTGAAGCGGACACGGGAGCGATCGGCGGCACCCGGTCCCACGAATTCCAGGTGCTGGCGGAATCGGGAGAAGACGCCATCGTGAGCTGCACCGCCTGCGAGTACGCGGCAAACGTGCAAAAGGCGGAAATCAGACGGCCCGCGCCGTCCGAGCGCGCGTCCGAAGCGCGGCCGCTCGAGAAGGTCGCAACGCCCGGCCAGAAGACCGTAGATGAAGTTGCCGCGTTCCTCGGGCTAGCGCGCGACCGGTTCATCAAAACCCTGGTGTACAAAACCGAGGAGGGCGAACTGGTGGCGGCTCTGGTGCGCGGGGATCACGAGCTGAACGAGCTTAAACTGGCGGCCGCCTTGGGCGGCCGCCAGGTGCTGCTGGCGAGCGAATCCGAAATCCGCGCGGCGACCCATGTGCCCGCCGGATTTTTGGGACCTGTCGGCCTCAATCTTCGGGTCGTTGCCGATTGGGCGATTGAAGGCATGCGCGGAGCGGTCACGGGCGCGAACGAGGCTGACGCGCATTACGTCGGCGTTGATCAAAAACGGGATTTCGCGCCCACGCTGTTTGCCGATCTCAGATTCGCCGCGGCGGGCGAAGCGTGCCCGCGTTGCGAGCCCGGCGTGCTCGAGAGCCACCGCGGCATCGAAGTCGGGCAGATCTTTTATCTCGGGACGAAGTATAGCGACGCGCTCGGAGCGCGCTATCTCGACGCCGCGGGTCGGGAACGATCGATTGAAATGGGCTGCTACGGTATCGGTGTGAGCCGCCTGATGGCCGCCGCCATCGAGCAGCATCACGATCGGGAGGGCATGATCTGGCCGTTTGCGATCGCGCCGTTTGAGGTTGTGGTTTTACCTATCAACTATAAAGACCCCACGATGCGGGAGGCCGCGGACCGACTCTATGCCGAACTGCTGGAGCGGGACATCCAAGTGCTCCTCGACGATCGCGAAGAGCGCCCGGGAGTGAAATTCAAGGACGCGGATCTCATCGGCATCCCCATGCGCGTCACCATCGGGCCCAAGGGCTTGCAGTCGGGTTCGGTCGAGCTCCGCTGGCGTCGCAACGGGAGGACCGAAGACATCCCGGTCGAGCAAGCGTCGATCCAGATCGGTGAGATCGTGGCCGCTTATCGACGCAATTGACCCATGCCGAAGAAACTCGAGCTGCTCCGCGATCGCAAGTCCATGCGGGAGCGATTGATCGTCGCTCTGGATGTGGAGAGCCTCGAGGAGGTAAAGGCGCTGGTTCGGACGCTCGCGCCTGAAGTCGGCATGTTCAAAGTCGGCAAGCAGCTGTTCACGCATGCGGGGCCTCAGGCGGTGCGCTTGATTCGGGAACTCGGCGGCGAAATTTTTTTGGATCTCAAATTTCACGATATCCCGACGACCGTGGCAAAAGCCTCGGTCGAGGCGACGCGACTTGGCGTCAAGATGTTCAATGTGCACGCTTCCGGCAGCCTCAAGATGATGCGCGCCGCCGTTTCCGAAGTACGCCGGGTGTGCCGGCAGGAGAAGCGGCCGCGGCCGCTGCTGCTCGGGGTCACGGTTCTCACCAGCCTGGATAAGGCCGATCTCACCAGCGTCGGCGTGACAGGCGATGTCGCCGATCAGGTCGTCCGTTTGGCGCTGCTCACTCAGGAAGCCGGCATGGATGGAGTAGTGGCCTCGCCGCGCGAGGTCGCGGTTATCCGCCAGGCGTGCGGGCGTCGCTTTGTGATCGTCACTCCGGGAATCCGTGGGGGAAGTGGCCCGCCGGACGATCAGCGGCGCGTCATGGCGCCGAGTGAAGCGATGCGCGCTGGTGTCGATTACATCGTAGTTGGCCGACCGATCGTGGAGGCCCGAGACCCGGCGGCCGCCGCGCGTGAGATCGTTGCCGAGATGGAGGGAGGCGGCGATTCAATGTTTCGGCGGCCGCCATAGCGCGTAAAAGTGATGCACCGGGCCGTGGCCGGCGCCGATTGCGAATCCTCCACGAAGCGCCGCGGTGATAAAACGCTTCGCATGCCGCGCCGCCGCCAGCAGGGTTTCCCCTTTTGCCAAATGCGCGGCGATTGCGGCCGAGAACGTGCAGCCGGTCCCGTGCGTGTGCCGGGTGCGCACGCGTGCCGCTCGCAATTCGTAAAAGCCCTTGCCATCATAGAGCAGATCGATCGCGGGCCCGCGGCGGTGGCCGCCTTTGATGAGCGCGCTGCGCGCGCCCATGGCAACGATGCGGCGCGCGGCTTCCCGGATGGCTGCGGCATTCTTCAATTCGAGACCGGTGAGCGCTTCGGCCTCGGGGAGGTTCGGGGTGACAACGGTTGCGAGCGGAATGAGGCGCCGGCGCAGCGCGTCGATCGCGTCTCGACGGAGCAGACGATCGCCGCTTTTGGCGACCATCACCGGATCGATCACGAGCCGCGGTAGCCCGTGCGCGCGGATTCTCTCGGCTACCGCAACGATGATCTCCGCATTGGCAAGCATCCCGGTCTTGACCGCGTCCGTACCGATATCGCGGACTACCGCATCGATCTGCGCCGCGACGATCGCGGGGCTCAGCGCGACTGCGCGAAGCACACCGACGGTATTCTGAGCGGTCACCGCAGTGACCGCAGAGGTGCCGTAGACACCGAGAGCGGCGAAAGTTTTGAGGTCTGCCTGAATGCCTGCGCCGGCGCCGGAATCGGACCCGGCGATCGTCAGGGCTTTGCGAATCGGAACGCGCGTGCTCAAAGCG
The DNA here is from genome assembly GCA_035559295.1 of Candidatus Eiseniibacteriota bacterium. GTDB lineage: Bacteria > Desulfobacterota > Binatia > UBA9968 > UBA9968 > DATMBL01. The sequence continues at coordinate 3,056 of DATMBL010000260.1, read as the reverse complement.
CTTCCAATGTCGCAGACCGGGGCGTCGAGCGCAACCGAGGGCGGAACGCCCGGGTGTAGTGAAAATACGGACGGCCTTTCGGCTCCGGTAGCGGTCCCAAAATCATTTCTTTGCGGACTATGCAAAACCGCCCAAAGCTCCTATTAATGCCAGCAATTCGAACGCCAAGCGTTGCACGCGGAGAACATCGTCACCGGGAGCTAACATGGGAAGCGCCAGATTCGCGAGGCTTCACGACCTAAAGCAGGATTTCGGCGGCGGGTCGGTGTCCGACGAAGGGGCCATAGGGCTGTTCGAAGACGACACCACGATCGGCCAGGAATACGATAAAGTGTTTCGCGACCGTCGGCTGACACCCGAGGAGGAGTTGATCGCGGCGGTGCTGGATGAAGCGATCGCGGATTTCCAACGTTACCGTGGCGGCGCGAGCCGCCGGAGCAGAAAGCGCTTCGCCGAAGTCGAGCGCTGGATCTTCACGGATGACACGGAGTGGATTTTTTCGTTCGTCAACTGCTGCGAGATTCTAGGCATCAAGCCCGATTATCTGCGGCAGGGGCTCCGCCGCGGCAAACCTGAGAAGACAGAGCCGCCGATCGCTTGCCGCCGCCCAAGCCAGACCAAAGACCAGCGCCAAAGCTCGTCCAGCCGAAATGGATCACCGTTGCCGTATCTCGGATTCGGCATTTTCTCGCCCTGCCCTCGAACCCAACCGGCGGCTCGCTGACCCGCCGGGCACTCCTGCCGCAGGCTCAGCCCGGTTGCGATTTTCGCGCACGCCGCGAAGGGATCGCTCTTGATTCTCCCGTCATTTGAGCTTTAGGATGGAGCCCTGTTGGTTTGGAGGAGGCAGCATGGTCTCGAACCCGACCGCAGTTCTGGAGAGCGTGAACGCCAAGAGTCGCAGACTCCGCGAGCTGGTGCGCGCGGCGGAGATCCTCGTGATGCCGGGAGCGTACGACGTGTTGAGCGCGTTGTTGTTCGAGCAGATGGGCTTTAAAGCCATTCAAGGAACCAGCGGCGGTATTGCCGCCTCGCTGGGGTACGCCGACGGAGAAGTGATGGATCGAAGCGCGTTTATCGATATTTGCGGAAACCTGGCCCGAGCGGTTTCCGTGCCCTTCAATGCCGACGGCGAGCGAGGATACGGTGACGCGGAACAGATAGGAGACACGGTCCGGGAACTGGTGGTGAGAGGCGTGGCGGGAATGAACCTGGAAGACGGCGCGGCCGGCAAGCCCGGTGGGCGCGGTCTGGTGCCGCTCCCGGAGCAGCTGCGAAAAATCAAGGCGGTCATCGAAACCAGGAACGCCCTCGGAAGCGAGTTTTTCCTCAACGCCCGGGTCGATGCGTTTCAGGTGATGAGCGATCGGCCGAAAGAGGCGCTGGATGAAGCGATTCGCCGCGGCAACGCGTACGCCGAGGCGGGCGCCGATTGTATCTTCTACCTGAACCTCCACGCGGCGCGCACGATCGGAACGGTCGTCAAAGAAGTCCGCGCGCCCGTGAGCATTCTAGCCGGGCCGCAATCGCCGAGCGTTCGCGAGTTGCAGGAACTCGGCGTTGCGCGTGTGAGTTACGGCTCGAGTTTTCTCAAGGCCGCCCTTGGCGGGGTAAAACAGCTGGCGCGCGAGATCCTCGAGAACGGTACGGTTTCACGCCTGAAAGAGGCGCCCCAAACACCCGAGATTCACGCTCTGATTGCGCGCAATAAGGCCACACGACCATGAACCCCATAGGTAGCGTGGTGGCGATTTACATTGCGCCGGTTGGACGGGCGCCGATGCGTTCGGTGGCGGAGGTCCGAGCGGTGCAGGGTCAGGGTTTGACCGGCGACCGCTACGCTGCAAAACTTGGGACTTATTCCAACCAGCCCGGTTCCGGGCGTGACGTCACGCTCATCGAAAGCGAAGCAATTGAGGCGCTGGCGCGCGATTATCAACTCGAGCTCGACCCCGGCAGCACGCGGCGCAACATCGTCACGCGGAACGTTCCATTGAACCATCTGGTCGGCCGGGAATTTCACGTCGGCGCCGCGCGGCTCCGGGGCACGCGGCTGTGCGAGCCGTGCGCGCATTTGGAAAACCTCACGCGCAAGGAGATCGTGCGGGGGCTCATCCATCGGGGCGGTTTGCGCGCCGAGATCGTTAGAAGCGGGACGATTCGAGTCGGTGATCCCGTCCGCTGAGGAGCTGCGGTGTCGCCACCATTCCGTTCGGCTCCCGGTGCCTCCCCGAACGCTCGCCGGGATCGTCGACTGTGACCGTCTGGGCGCTGACGCTCCTCCTCGCCGCGGCGTTTATTCACGCAACGTGGAACTTGCTCGCCAAACGGGCAAGCGGTCACGCAACGTTCACCTGGCTCTTTGCGGTGCTTTCAGCGGCTCTCTATGCGCCGATTGCACTTTTGGTGATCGTTGTCTACCAGGAACCGATCGGCTGGACGCACGTGGGTTTCATGGCGGGAAGCGCCGCACTCCACACGGCGTACTTCGTCCTCCTCAACCAAGGCTATCGCGCCGGCGACCTTTCTCTAGTGTACCCGCTGGCGCGGGGAACCGGCCCGTTGCTTTCGAGTCTCGCGGCGATTGTGTTTTTTGGCGAGCGGCCGCCCCCCGCGGCGCTCGCCGGCGCGTTGTTGGTCGTCGGCGGGATCGTGGTCCTGACCGTCGATCCCAACCGTTTGCGGCTGATCGACACGCGAAAACCCGTGCTCTATGCGCTGATCACCGGACTCTTTATCGCGGGCTATACGCTGTGGGACAAGCAGGCGGTCAGCGTTTTTTCCATCTCTCCGCTCCTGCTTGACTGGGGCGCAAACGCCGGGCGCGCGCTCCTTCTGACGCCGTTCGCCCTCAAACGCTGGGACCGAGCTCGCGCGGAGTGGCGCGCGCATCGCCGCGAGGCGATCGGCGTGGCGATGCTTGCGCCGCTGTCCTATATCCTGGTCTTGACCGCTCTTCGATTTACGCCGGTAAGCTACGTTGCGCCGGCGCGCGAGATCAGCATTCTGATCGGGACGGCCATGGGTGCGCGCCTGCTCTCCGAAGAAGCGGCGGG
>DATMBL010000259.1:0-6452 GCA_035559295.1 Candidatus Eiseniibacteriota bacterium | reverse complement strand
CTTAAAGCCTGCACGAGCCGCGCCGACCCGATTTTCTCGCCGCCGTAGGAGGCGCCGATCGCATGGGCCGCATCCTCCGCGACCGACAGCCCGTGACGCGCGGCGAGTTCGTAAATTGCCTCCAAGTCGCAAGCCTGACCGCCGTAATGAACCGGCATGATCGCTTTGGTCCGCGGCGTGATCGCTCGTTTGACTTCCTCCGGATCGATATTGAAGTCGTCGCCGACATCGACCAGGACCGGCGTCGCGCCGAGATGGACAACGACGTTCGCGGTCGAGCAGAAAGTCATTGTTGGAACGATGACCTCGTCGCCCGGGCCGATACCGAGGGCGGTCAAAGCGATATGCAATCCCGCCGTACACGAGCTCACCGCGATCGCATGGTTCGTGCCTACGTAATCGGCGACGTCGGACTCGAAGCGCTTCACCTTGGGCCCGGTTGTTACCCAACCAGAGCGCAGAGAGTCCACGACTTCCGCGATCTCTTCCTCCCCGATCGAAGGCAGAGCATAAGATAGAAACCTGCTTCGAAGTTGCAACATCATCTGAAGACCTCAACCAGCGTTCGCAAGATGATCCGCATGTCGCCCCAAAAGGATTGCCGCTCCATGTACGCCAGCTCCAGAGCGAGTTTATCTTGCATGATCTGAAAATACGCGCTCTCCAAATCCGGCTTTGTCGCCAAGAGGGTCTCCTCATGACGATATTTTAGGGTCGCCAGGCTGGTAATGCCGGGCCTCACTTGCCAGAGACTTCTCTGGGTTGCATTGTAAAGCGCGGCCGATTTGGGATTTTCCGGTCGCGGTCCTACGATACTCATATCGCCTTTCAGTACGTTCCAAAGCGTCGGCAGCTCATCGAGCTTGGTGCGGCGTAAGATGCGGCCGATTGGCGTGATTCTCGGATCGTTGCCGGCGGTGATCAGAGGCCCGAGTCGGTCAGCACCGACCACCATCGTTCGGAACTTCAACATCGTGAAAGGCTTCCCGCCCAGACCTATCCTGGTGCTGCCGTAAAAAACCGGACCCGGCGACGTGGCGCGAATGACGAGAGCGATGAGCCCGAGAAGCGGCGCCAAAATAAACAAGCCGACGGCGGCGACAGAAATATCGAACGCGCGCTTCATCAAACGCCTGCCGGGTTACCGCGTGACGCCGGTGACTGACGAGTCAGAGCTGCGAACTGCGCGCGCGGCCCGCGCCGGAGAACGAGGAAATCGAGCACTCCGTGGAGAAAGCCGATGCCGAAGCCGAAATGGAAGCAAGCAAACACGACGGGAAGCAAAAAGAGAAAGCTGGGCTGCGACCGTACTGCCGTAACCACCGACGCGATCGAAAGCGCGCCGACATAGGCGCTCGCCGTCAAAGCCAACCCATACCGCGCCAGCGGGAGGAAAATAGAAGCGGCGCTCAAAAGCAGGAGCGTGAAAACGAACACACCGGGAACGAGATACATGACCGAGGCGGGCATCCTGTGCTTCTGAATGACGCGAACTTTCCAGTATCCATACTGCATGTATTGACGGAAGAGTGCTCCGAGAGATCCGCGAGCCGTGTACCAGCTCTTGATTCGCGGTGATTGCCAGATTTTGCCGCCGGCGCGGACCAAACGCAGATTGAACTCGTCATCCTGGTTGCGCACCAGTTCCTCGTCGAAGAAACCGACGCGCTTGAAAACGTCCCGCTTCCAGCACCCCAGGTAAACCGTGTCCACCGGGCCTTCGTAATCCGCCGCATGCGCCCGCGATCCGCCGACCGCGAAAGGAGATTGGAAGGTCGCTGCAATCGTCCGGCCCACGTATCCCTTGCCTCTGGCTACCCACGGCCCGCCGACATTATCCGCGCCGCTTTCTTCCAGCACCTTCAGGCACTGCCGAAGATAATCGGACGCGTACTCCGTGTGCACGTCCATACGCAGCACCACCTCACCCCGCGCCGACCGGATGCCCAAATTGAGTCCGGTTGAAACGATTTGCTGAGGGTTATCGATCATGATCAAGCGCGGATCCTCTGCCGCGAGACGGCGCAGAATTTCGCGTGTGCCGTCGTCCGACATCCCGTCGGCGACAATCACTTCGAAAGCAAGTCCATCCGCGTCCTGAGCCAAGATTGAACGCAGGCACGCTTCAATATGATCCGCTTCGTTGCGGCATGGGATTATGATCGAAACGCTGGGTGCGCTCACAGCTTGCATCTCAACTGCCTCTCCCGCCGACAAAGCCTACCCGTCGTCGCCGGCCTCAAATGCCCCAACCGACTCTTGGGTGGGTCTGGCCCTGTTCTGACGCGAAGCGACGAGACTCCGGTCAACGGCGTCGCGCGGGTGAGCCCCGGCGTTCTCCAATACTTTCATTTCCGCTTCGGCTGCCGATTCCGTCGAGACGCGCGGAACGGAAAACGGGCCCGACACCCTTCCCAAACGGTTCACATTCAAAGCGCCAGGCCCGATATTTCCATGAGCGAACACCGCCACCGCGCTCGGGCCGCGGTCCTCCAGAATCACGGCTTTTTCCGGGTTCCGTTCGCTCTCAAAGACATTATTGATAAGGTTGCCCGCCGCGCCCTGGCGCAGCCTGATCCCGTAAGCCATCCAGTTGTGAATCACGTTATTGCGAATATCGAACAGACCCGGGGTGGCTATCTGAGGACTCCTCTGAAACTGATTGGTGAAAAAATTGTGATGCAAGGAGATGCGCGTCACCGGACCCTTTTTGAAATTCGCAATGAGCATCCCTTTGCTCTTGAGGGCGAACGATTCCGGACGCGTATCGCCGATAATGTTCCACGACACAGTCACGTCCCGGGTGTCTTCGGTGATGTTGATATTTTCGTCCGCTGAATCCGTGATTGAGCAATGATCGATCACCACGTTGTACGATCCGTCCCAGACCAGAATACCGTCCGAACGGGAGGCGCGCACGCGGAGATGCGTGAGGATGATGTCATGCGAGCCTCGAATGTAGAGAGAGTGTCCCTTTAAGGTGATGCCGGGTTCCGGAGCCGTCGAGCCGTCAATCGTGATATGGGAACGGCGGCGGATCTCGAGCCGCTTTTGCAGCTCGATGACACCGCCCACTTTAAAAACAACGGTAATGTTGTCGCCCTTGCGCAGGGCATCACGCAACGTGCCGGGACCCGAGTCAGCAAGTGAGGTAACTTCGACACGGGCACCACGATCGCCGCCCGGGGTCCAGGCGCCGAAACCTTCGTAGCGCGCGTATACGGAACGCATTGGCGCGAGCGCTAAGAGACCGGCTGCCGGAATCACCATGCGTAACCACCTACCGCTCATCCTGTCCCTCTCGACCCACTGACCACTCACCGCTTAGCACTCGTCGCTGGCTCTCCTGCCCGCCCTTTGCTCTTTGCCCTCAGCCTCAACTTCAACCTTCCTTTTCCTACGCTCTTTGCGCCGCGTCCGGCAATCTGGCGTGGCCCAAGACATAGGCGAGCATGCCCTCGGCTTTTTTGAGCACTCGGCCCCTCGGCCAAAAGCGCAGGGCCACATTCATGCCGCGCCACGTTAGGCGGTTGACAAAAGGTCTTAAAAACGGATGGAGCGCGAATACGCGGTGGACCGCTTTCGCCTCGAACCCAACCTTTAGTTTAAAGGCGAAGAGCCCGGCGGCATTATTCTCCGCCTGAATCGAGCTCAACCCGTAGCATACGACGCGACATTGCCGTTCGCGCAGGTAATGGAAGATCGCGCTGTACATCAACGTGTCGTTCGGTCGAAAGGACAACAAGGCATTCATCGAGTAGCAGCTTTCGATTTCCATCCAGTCATCGACTTCGATCAGCGACAGGAAAGCCGCCAGTTGATCGCCGCGCCACGCGCCCAGAAAGGTGTGTCCGCGGCATGCGCTTCGCCATCCGAAACGCCGCTTGAACTCATCCGCTGTGCCGTCGCTCAATCCGACCCGGCGGCGAGTGTCGAAAAACGGCTGCGCGCCGCACATCAGCAGTTCACCGGAAGTCAATGGCGCGATCCTCAGCTCTTTGAGACCTCGTCGGACGTTGCGACGCATCGCGACGGGCAGCTTGTCGAGCGCGTACTCGCGGTCCGTGCAAACATAGACGTATGCATTCGCGGGGTGATCGTTATCCACGGGGACCAAATAGCTGGCCGCAGCCACGCGGCCGCGCCATGTAACATCCCTGGCTTGCCCCGTAGGCACCGGGCCGAGATGAAACCTCGGCACGCGCATCATCGCTCCGGCGTCGTGCCGCACCCAGATCGTGTTTTCCGTCCCGGGCAAGACCGCGATGCCGTGGTGCCTTAGCGCCGCAGCGTACTCGGTGATCGATGGCGTGTTTGCTATCAAATCCAATGCGTAACTCATCGGGTTGGCGTTCGGTTCGACGCCGCTCAGTGCATGCTTCGCGCCGTTGGCGGGAGTTCAGTCGGGTGGTTCTGCGTGGGTGCGGCTACGATGCGACGTGAGCCATGAAGGTCCGTATCAACCCCTCGGCGTTCTTACGCCGATCGTAAGCCTGCGCTACCGTCCGTTGGGCCGCCTGGGCCAGGCGTGCGCGCTTTACGGGATCTTTCATCAGACACGTAATCGCCTCGGCCAGCGCTTGGGGATCGGCCGACGGCACCAGGATACCATTCCGCCCGTTCTCGATGAGTTCCTGGATCCCGGAAAGACGGGTAGAGATGACCGGCGTGCCCGAGGCCATGGCTTCAACCAGCACATTGGGGATGACGTCACGGTTTCCCGTTCGCGTGACCACGGACGGATGAATGAAAACGTCCGCTCGATGATAGTACCGGGCCAGTTCGGTTTGAGGCATCGGCGGGATAATCCGAACGAGTCCTGTAAGTCGGGTTTCCCGAATACGGTTGAGCAGGTACTTTTCCTGGGGGCCGCGGCCGATGATGACACACTCAAATTGACGGCCTTGATCCCTCAAGAGCGCGCAGGCTTCGATCAGAAAAGCAAAACCCTTGTAGTTGGCGAGAAAGCCGCAGGCTAAAAGCCGCCATCCAGGTTCGTGCCGGACAGCCGCTGCAAGCGACGGCCGGAAACGTTCCAGGTCGGTGCCGTGGCGGTGAACAAAGATTTTTCCATCGGCGCTCCGGCCCGCAATATCGACCAGCGCCTGGCGATTGGTCTCCGCGCAGGTCACGACGAATCGCGAGCGTTCGATCTTTTCCCGGAGAAGCGAGCGCACCATATAGATGTCATACGCATGCGAGCTGAAGCTGAACGGTATGGAGGTGATCTCGGACACGATCCACGCCGCGGTAGCCGGATAACTGGCCCAGGCGGCGTGAATGTGCCGGATCCCTCTTTGCTGCATCACGCGAGCGAAGTAAACCGCCTGCGGAAACAGAAACAGCGTCTTGAGAAATTCCATCCGACGGTCTCGCGTGCCGGCGACGATCGCGCCGAACAGCCGCCACGTTCGCGGGCGGCACCATGCCTTCAAGTTTTCCCACAACAGGGCCGGCGAAAGGAGAAACGCGTAATGCACGCGGTTCCTGAACCGATCGTTTTCCGGTTGCCGGATCGCCTCCTGCTCCCTCCGCAACGTAAAGATCTCGATTTCGAACCCGGCGCGTTCCAGCTCAACGAAATCATTCACGGCAAAGATTTGGTTCCAGACCGGAAACCGACTGAAAATGACGGCGAGACGCGGTCTCGAACCGTCAGCATGTTGCGCTCGGTTCATACGGGGACCGCCGGCTTGTTCGCTCCTGGAATGTACTCCGCTTTCGACTCCGCATCGGAAGCATTCTTGAGCGCCACGGCCAAGCCCACGAGCACGTACGCCATGATATTCAACCAGAAATCCGCGAACAGGCTAAAAAATAGGAATGACATCAACCCGGTGCGAATACCGCTCGCAATCAGGCGAAGCTCCGGGTTCGTGGAAAATCGTTCGACCTCCAAGGCCCGGTGAAAGGCCAGCCAGAAGATCAAGAGATACAAAGCCAGCGCCGTAATGCCCCCTTCGGTGGCAGCCCAAAGATACGAGTTGTGCGGCGGCCCAACCGATCCGAATTTTTGCAGACGCGTCCAGCGAAAATTACCGATGCCCGTTCCCGCAACCGGCTTGTCGGCGACGATCTTGGCCCCATGGACCAACGTGTTGATCCGTTTCTCCGTGGAACTCTCTCCCTTGGAACCGCTCGAGCTGATGAAGGGGATATTGCCCAACCGTTCGAGATGGGTTTCCGATAAGAGGTCTCCTGCGACAAAAACCACCAGAGCCACTGAAAGCATCACGTTGAGCTGGCGTTTGAGGCTGAAGCGGCCTTCCATGGAGACCAGTGCAAACACCGCCACCAGATTCAGTAACCCGCTCCGCGACGCCGTCATCAAGGCAGCAACGGCGAGCCCCGGAATCGCGGCGCTCAGCACCAGCCCCACGGCTCTGCTGCGAACGGCTCGCTTGTAGTACCAGATAATGGCGATCCCCAGCACACAGTAGAAAGCGAGGCGG
>DATMBL010000258.1:0-11283 GCA_035559295.1 Candidatus Eiseniibacteriota bacterium | reverse complement strand
CAGGCACGCCCGAGTCGGGCACCGGCGTCACGAGATCCGCCTCGACCGCGCTTTCGCGCGCCAGTTGGCGACCCAGCTCCTTGCGCACCTGATAAACGTTGTGCCCGAATAAGTTGCTGTCCGGCCGGGCGAAGTAGATGTATTCGAAAATGCATTTGGCGTGCGGCGCGGGCGGAAACGGCTTGAGCGACTCCACCCCGGCCGGCCCGAAGGTGACGATTTCGCCGGGCTCGATTTCACGGATATACTCCGCTTCGATCAGGTCGAGAGCGCACGTTTCCGAGGCCACCACGTAGGCCCCCCCGTGCTTTTCCAGCGGGAACCGCCCGAGCACGAGCGGCCGAAACCCCATCGGATCGCGCACCGCAATCATTTTGTCGAGCGTCAAGAACACGAGCGAGTAGGCGCCGCGCACGCGGCTCAACGCTTCGACGATGCGCCCCATCAGCGTCGATTCGCGCGAGGTCGCGATCAGATGGATGATCACCTCCGTATCGGAAGTCGATTGGAAGATCGAGCCGGCCGCTTCCAGCTCCTCGCGCAGCACCGCCCCGTTTACCAGATTGCCGTTGTGTGAGATCGCAATCGGCCCCTGCGAATATTCGACGACGAAGGGTTGCGCGTTTTTGAGATGGCTCTGGCCGTGTGTCGAGTAGCGGTTGTGGCCGATGGCGATGGAGCCCTCGAGCCGCTTGATCACGTCTTCTTTGAAGACGTCCGCGACCAAGCCCATTTGCCGGTGCGAAATGAGCCCTCGACCGTCCGAGGACACGATGCCGGAGGATTCCTGCCCGCGGTGCTGGAGGGCATACAATCCGAGGTACACCATGTTGGCCGCCTCGGGATGCCCGAACACACCGACGACGGCGCATTCTTCGTGAAACTTATCAGTCACTGGTTCGTTTCATGCCGCCGTCCGGCGGCCCCTCTTCCCCATCCAACCGCCGCGCCAGGCCGGAAGACCAGATCGATCGGAGTTCATCGACCGGAAGCTGCAAAAGCGGATGGATCGTCAGGCGCGTGCCCCCGACGCTTCCGATGACCTGCGCCGGAACGCGGTGCTTCGCCGCGAGCTCCTGGAGCGGCGCCAGATCCTTTTCTTCCAACGAGACGACGATGCGGGAAGGCGATTCGCTGAAGAGCAAAGCGTCGCCGCGAATCATCTCGCGCGTTTCGATCCGCGCCCCGATCGGCTTTTCCGGCCCGCCGACACAGCATTCGGCGAGGGCGACCGCGAGCCCGCCGTCGGAGACGTCATGCGCCGACCGCACGATGCCTCGTTCAATCGCCTCGATGCAGCAGCCGTGGATGGCGCGCTCGAAAGCGAAGTCGATCCACGGCGGCGCTCCCTGGACAAGGCCGTGGACCAGCTTCAAATACTCGCTGCCGCCGAGTTCTTCGCGCGTGCGCCCGAGCAGCACGATCAGATCCCCCGCCGCTTTGAACCACGGCGTGACCGCCCGCTCGACGTTGTCGAGCAGTCCGACCATCGCAACGATCGGCGTTGGATAAATGGGAACGCCGTCGGTTTCATTATAAAAACTCACGTTCCCGCTCACAACCGGCACCCCGAGCGCGATCGACGCGTCGCGCATGCCGTAGATCACCTGGGAAAACTGCCACATCACGCCCGGATTTTCCGGGCTGCCGAAATTGAGGCAGTCGGTCAATCCGACGGGACGCGCGCCCACGCAAGCGAGATTGCGCGCCGCTTCGACCACCGCCAGTGCCCCGCCGACGTACGGATCGAGATAGCAGTAGCGGCCGTTGCCGTCGACCGTGAGCGCCACCCCTTTTTTCGTGCCCCGCAGGCGAATGACCGCGGCATCGGCGCCCGGAGGCACCACCGTGTTGCCGCGGACGAAATGATCATACTGGCGGTAGACCCATTCTTTCGAAGCGATGTTGGGCGACCCGAGGAGTAGCTTTAAAGTCGCGCCGAGGTCCCTCGGCTCCTCGATCGCCGACAAGTCGAGTTGCTCGATCTTATCCTGAATCTTCGGACGCTCCGCCGGGCGCTGGTAAACGGGCGCGTCGTCGGTGAGCGCCCGAACAGGTATACAGGCCACCTCGATGCCGTTAAAAACGGCTCGGAGCTGCCGATCCGCGGTGACTTCGCCGATCACGACCGCGTCGAGATCCCACTTTTCGAAGATCCGCTGCACCTGAGCTTCGGTGCCCTTCTTCGCGACCAGCAGCATGCGCTCCTGGGATTCCGAGAGAAGGATTTCGTAAGGCGTCATCGCCTGTTCCCGGACGGGCACGCGCGAGAGATCCAGGCGGATGCCCGTCCCGGCGCGCGCCGCCATTTCCACCGACGAGCTCGTGAGTCCCGCCGCTCCCATATCTTGGATGCCGACGATGCAGTCGGTTTCCATCAGCTCCAAACAAGCTTCGAGCAGGAGCTTCTCCGTAAAAGGGTCGCCGACCTGAACCGTCGGCCGCCGCTGTTCTTTTCCCTCCGAAAAAGCTTCGGACGCCATGGTCGCGCCGTGGATTCCGTCGCGGCCGGTTTTCGCGCCGACGTAAATCACCGGGTTTCCCGGTCCTCTGGCGACGCCGGTGAAAATCCGCTTCTTTCTCACCAAGCCAAGCGTAAACGCATTGACCAAAATATTCGAATTGTAGCACTCGTCGAAGCCGGTCTCGCCGCCGAGCGTCGGCACGCCGACGCAGTTGCCGTAGCCGCCGATGCCCGCGACGACGCCCGAGACGAGGTAGCGCGTGCGCGGGTGGTCGAGGCTGCCGAAGCGGAGCGAGTTGAGCGAGGCGATCGGGCGCGCGCCCATGGTGAACACATCGCGCAGGATGCCGCCCACGCCCGTGGCCGCGCCCTGGTAGGGCTCGATGAACGAGGGATGATTGTGGCTTTCGATTTTGAATGCCAGAGCGAAGCCGTCGCCTATATCGACGACGCCGGCGTTTTCTCCGGGGCCCTGCAATACGTGAGGCCCTCGGCTTGGCAACTGCTTGAGATAGTGGCGCGAGCTTTTGTAGCTACAGTGTTCGGACCACATCACCGAGAACACGCCCAGCTCGGTGAAATTCGGTTCCCGTCCGAGCAACCGAACGATGCGACGATACTCTTCTTCCGTGAGGCCGTGGCCGCGAACGATCTCGGGCGTGATCGGAGGCTGCACGGCTACCCCGCCCGCGTCGACGCGCCGGCCGCGCCCTTTCGCGCCGCCGCCGCGGCGATCGAGCCGTAGATCTTGAGCCCGTCATCGCTCCCGAGCAGCCGATCGCAAGCGTCCTCGGGATGCGGCATCAAACCGAAGACGTTGCGGCCTTCGTTGCAGATGCCCGCGATATGATCGAGCGAGCCGTTCGGGTTTGCCGCCGGCGAGGTTTTGCCTTTCGCGTCGACGTAACGCAAAAGCACCTGGCGGTTCTTTCTCAGCCGCTCCAGCGTGGCCGTGTCCGCGTAGTAGCAGCCCTCGCCGTGCTTGACCGGCATGCGCAGAAGCTGGCCCTTCTTCAGTTGAGAGGTAAACGGCGTGTCGGTCTCTTCGGTCCGGAGCCAGACCTGCTGGCAGACGAAGCGCAGCCCGGCGTTACGCACCAGCGCTCCCGGTAGCAAGCCGGCCTCGCAAAGAATCTGAAACCCGTTGCATGTGCCCAGCACGAGCCCGCCGTCGCGGGCGAATGCAATGACGCCGCGCATGATCGGCGAGAAGCGCGCCATCGCTCCGCAGCGGAGATAGTCGCCGTAGGAGAAGCCGCCCGGCAGCACCAGGCAATCAAACGACCCGACGAGCTCGTCTTTGTGCCAAAGGAGCTTGACGTTCTGGCCCATGTCCCGCTTGAGGCAGTCGTAGACGTCGTGATCGTCGCACGAGCCCGGAAAAACGATCACTCCCCAACGCACGGTTACTCCTCGATTTCGAACCGATAATCCTCGATCACCGGATTGGCCAACAGCTGGTCGCACATGGAGCGCGCCCGCGCTTGCGCAGTTTCGCGCGTGGCGCTCTCGAGCTCGATGTCGAGATATTTGCCCATGCGCACCTCCCGCACTTCGCCGAACCCCAAGGCATGCAACGAACGCGTCACCGCCTGACCCTGGGGGTCGAGGACGCCGGGCTTTAACGTGATGAAGACCTTGAGGCGCATCGATGGCGTTCCTCCACGCTCAACCGAAAACCCGGCGAAAAATGAAGTCGACGTGCGCCAGATGGGCATCGACGCTGAACGCGCGCTCCACCTCCTCGGGCGAGAGATGGCGCAGGATCTCGGGGTCCCGGGCGAGCTCGGTTTTAAGGTCGGCGCCGTCGCGCCCCGCTTTCAAGGCATGGCGCTGCACCATGCGATACGCCGCATCGCGCGGGATGCCCCGCTCTACAAGCGCCAACAACACGCGCTCGGAGAACGCCGCCCCGCCGCTCTTCTCCAGATTGCGCCTCATGTTCTCCGGGTAGACGCAGAGATGCTCGAGAACATGACACATCCGATGGAGCATGAAATCGAGCACGGTCGTGGCATCGGGGGCGATCACGCGCTCGACCGAAGAGTGGCTGATGTCGCGCTCGTGCCAGAGCGCGATATTTTCCAGCGCCGCCAACGCGTGGGACCTGACCAGCCGGGCGAGACCGCAAACGTTCTCGGAGAGAATCGGGTTTCGCTTGTGCGGCATCGCCGAAGAGCCCTTTTGCCCTTCGGTAAACGGCTCCTCGGCTTCTCGAACTTCGGTGCGCTGCAGGTGGCGAATTTCGGTGGCGAACTTCTCGAGCGAGCCGGCGATCACGGCCAGCGTGGAGAAAAAGTAGGCGTGCCGGTCCCGTTGAATAATCTGGTTCGAGATCGGCTCCGCGGCCAACCCTGCTTTCCTGCACACGTAAGCTTCGACCTTCGGCGAAATCTGCGCAAAGGTCCCGACGGCGCCCGAGATCTGGCCGACTGCCACGTCCTCGGTCGCTTTCTTCAAGCGGTCGAGGTTGCGCCCCATCTCCTCATACCACAGGGCGAGCTTGAGACCGAACGTGATCGGCTCGGCGTGCACCCCGTGCGTGCGCCCTATCATCACGGTTGATTTGTATTTAAACGCCTGGCGACGCAAGACCTTCATGAGGTCCCGAATACCCTGAAGCAGAACGCCCGCCGCTTCCTTCAGCTGTATCGCCAACGCCGTGTCCATGACATCCGACGAAGTCATGCCGAGGTGGAGGTAACGCGCGTCGTCGCCGATTGATTCGGCGACGGAGCTGAGAAACGCGATCATCTCGTGCTTGACCTCGCGCTCGATCTCCCGGATGCGGCGCACATCGAATCGGGCGTTCCTGCGGATACGCCGCGCCGCCGCGCGGGGGATCTTGCCGAGGCGCGCCAGCGCTTCCGCTGCGAGGATCTCGACCTCGAGCCATTTGTGAAAGCCGTTTTCCTCCGACCAGATCCGAGCCATCTCGGGGCGGGTGTACCGTGCTATCATCCTGCGCCCCGTTCAGCTGTCGGTGTGGCCGAAGCCGCCGCCCTGGCGCCCGCTCGGCGGCAATTCGGCGACTTCGTGCCAGCGTGCCCGTGCGATTTTCTGAATGACCATCTGGGCGATCCGCTGGCCGCGGCGAATCGTGATCGGCTCTCGACCCAGGTTGATCGCCAGAATCTGAATCTCACCGCGATAATCCGAGTCGATCGTCCCGGGGCTGTTGAGCATCGTGAGGCCGTGCCGGAACGCGAGACCGCTTCGAGGGCGAATTTGCGCCTCGAAGCCGTCGGGCAGAGCGATGGCGATCCCGGTGGGAATCAACGCGCGCTCCAGCGGTCCAAGGCAGACGTCGGCTTCGATTGCGGCGCTGAGATCCATGCCCGCAGCGCCGGGAGTCATGTAAGCGGGGAGCTCCAGGGGCTGTTGCTCCGGCCGGAGCCGGCGGATCTGGATCGTGACCTCGTCCACAGCGCGGTTACGCCCCAACCAACAAAATGACACACTCACCACAGAGG
Organism: Candidatus Eiseniibacteriota bacterium; assembly: GCA_035559295.1. Classification (GTDB taxonomy): domain Bacteria; phylum Desulfobacterota; class Binatia; order UBA9968; family UBA9968; genus DATMBL01. Next base: position 5,346 of record DATMBL010000258.1, on the reverse strand, counting down.
ACGCGAAGAGCGCGGAGTGAAGCGATTGGAACGCCTATTTTCCGAATCCTTGGTGTCCCCCTCGAAAATGGCCCTCATCCCACCCTCTTCCTAAAGGACGAGGGTTAAGAACGACACGACGGTTTGAGCAAAGGCTCATCGGACGATGGACCCCGGAGGGCCGGTGGCCGAGGGCGTGGAGCAACCATGAGTTCCGTCACGCTTGGCCAGACCTACGTATTGCGCCTTCGGCCGTCCACCGGCACCCGACGGTTCAAAGGACGCCTCGAGGCGCAGGCCCATGGCCACCGGCTCGAAAGGGTTCATCGTATCCCAGCCCCTTGACGGCCTGAGCGCGGCGCGTCGGAACAGCCGCGAATATGCCTAGTCGAGCGACGGCTGTTTCAATTTGAAGTCGTCTTTGAGGTCGCCCAGAACCGACACCGCCATCCCTTCGGGTCGAAGCAGCGCTTGCGCCAAAGCGATAATCTCATCGCGCGATACCGCTCGAATCCGGCTCGAAATCTCATCGGTCGTCACGGCTTGGCCGAAATAGATTTCGTTGCGCGCGTTGTGACTCATCCAAGCGTCGGTCGATTCGAGCCCCAAAATCATATTGCCCACGAGCTGCCCCTTCGTCCTTCGGATCTCCTCGTCCGTAACGTCTCCCGACGCGAGCTTCTTGAACTCGGCAACGATGAGTTCCACCACTTCGGCAACGGATTCGACGCTGGTCCCTGCGTAGATCCCCAGGTAACCCACGTCTTTGTAGGCAGACAAAAACGAATAGACCGAGTAAGCCTTCCCACGCTTTTCACGGATCTCCTGAAACAGGCGCGAGCTCATGCCGCCGCCCAGGAGCGTATTCAGCACGTACGCGGCGTAGCGCTGGGGATGCGACTGGTGGACGCCGGCGACGCCCAAACAGACATGCGCCTGTTCGAGCGGCTTGGGATGGCAAAACACGCCGGCTGTGATCTCGGGCGTCGCGTCGCCTTCGGGAGGCGGCGCCCCGCCGTTGCCGGGTTTGAGTCCGCTCAAACGGTCGCCGATTGCCTGGACTAAATCGCCGTGTTTCAAACGGCCGGCGGCGGAAACGACGACGCGGCTTGGTTGGTAGCGCGCCTTGAAGAAATCCAAAAAGTCGTGACGGCCGAACTTTAAAACCGTCTCCGCTCTGCCGCAGATCGGTCGGCCGAGGGGATGGTTCTTGAAAAAGTTCAGGCTGAAGAGGTCATGCACGTAGTCATCCGGCGTATCTTCCACCTGCGAGATTTCCTGAAGGATCACGGTTCTCTCGCGCTCGATCTCCTCGGTGTCGAACACCGAGTTGAGAAAGATATCGGTCAATAGATCGATCGCCAGCGGCACGTCGTCGTCGAGAACCTTGGCGTAATAGCAGGTATGCTCTTTCGAGGTAAAAGCATTGAGCACGCCGCCGACGGCGTCTATCGCTTCGGCGATTTCCGCCGCCGTTCGTTTCTCGGTCCCCTTAAAGAGCAGATGCTCGATGAAATGCGAAATCCCATGCTGTTGGTCGGTTTCGTGGCGCGAGCCGTTCTCGACCCAGATGCCCACGCTCGCCGAACGGTGATCCGGCATCTCTTGAGTCAGGATACGGATGCCGTTGTCCAAAACGGATTTGGTGAACATGAACGATTGGCTGGACCTAGGAACGATCGTCGGAGCCCGCTTCAGAACCGGCGTTCCCTTGAGCCTGGCCGGTCTCTCGCAGCGCCTCCTTGCGGCTCAGGCGGATTTTTCCCTGTTTGTCGATTTCCAAGACCTTTACCATCACTTCGTCGCCCTCTTTGAGAATGTCGGAGACGCGCCGCACCCTCTCGGGCGCGAGCTGCGAGATATGAACGAGCCCGTCGGTCCCGGGAAAGATCTCGACAAACGCGCCGAAGTCCACGATCTTTCGCACCGTGCCTTTGTAGATCTTTCCCACTTCGGCTTCGGCGGCGATTCTCTGGACCATCTCGATCGCGCGCCGCGATGCCGACTCGTCGCTCGAAGCGATCGTTACGGTGCCGTCGTCTTCGACGTCGATTTTGACTCCCGTGGCTTCGATGATGCCGCGGATCACCTTGCCTCCCGGCCCGATGATTTCGCGGATTTTTTCCGGTTTCACTCGGATCGTGGTGATTCTCGGCGCATGACCCGAGATGTGGGTGCGCGGCGCCGGCAGGGTCTCGTTCATGATTTTGAGAATCCCCAGGCGGCCTTCACGCGCCTGGTAAAGCGCCTGGCGCATCACTTCACGGTCCACGCCGCTGACTTTGATATCCATCTGCAGCGAGGTCACCCCTTCGGGCGTGCCCGCGACCTTGAAGTCCATGTCGCCGAGGTGGTCTTCCTCGCCGAGAATGTCCGAAAGCACCCGGACGTGCTCGCCTTCCTTGATCAGACCCATGGCAATGCCCGCCACCGGGGCGACCACCGGCACGCCGGCGTCCATCAGCGACAACGATCCGCCGCACACGGTTGCCATCGAAGTCGAGCCGTTGGATTCGAGAATTTCGGAGACGATCCGAACCGTGTAGGGAAACTTGGACTCCTCCGGAAGCACCGGCAGGAGAGCGCGCTCGGCGAGGTTCCCGTGACCGATCTCGCGCCGGCTCGGACCGCGCAGGAACTTGACCTCGCCGACGCTGAACGGCGGAAAATTGTAGTGCAGCATGAACTTTTTGAACTGTTCGCCGATGAGCGCGTCGATCTTCTGCTCGTCGGAAGCGGTGCCCAGCGTGGTAACGACGAGCGCCTGGGTTTCGCCGCGCGTAAACAGCGCCGAGCCGTGGGTGCGCGGCAACACCTGCACCTCGCAGCTTATCGGCCGCACATCCTTGAGACCCCTGCCGTCGATCCGGCGCTGCTGGTGGATGATCATGTTGCGAAACGTGGTTCGTCTCAGCTCGTCGAACGCGGCCTTGATTTCCCTTTCCCTGCCGGGGAACTCGGCTGCCGCCTGCGCCACCACCTCGCTTTTGACTTCCGCGATCTTTTTGTAGCGCTCGATCTTTTCGGGAATCTCGATCGCGCGGTTGAGCCTTTCCCCGGCCAATGCTTCCACGCGATGGGCGATCGTGCGATCGCGCTCGGCGATCGGGACCTCGCGCTTCGACTTGCCGATTTCGCGCCTGATCTCCTCCTGGACGGCCAGCAGCGGCTGCAGCGCTTCGTGTCCTTTGAAGAGCGCCTCGAGGATCTCGTCCTCCGGCACCATGCGCGCCCCGCCCTCGACCATGACGATCGCCTCCCGGCTCCCCGATAAGAAGATATCGACGTCGCTTTCCTGCAACTGGCTTTGGGTCGGATTTATCAGCCACTCGCCGTCGACGCGGCCGATGCGGACACCGGCGATCGGCCCGTTGAACGGGATATCGGAGACGTGGAGCGCCACCGAAGTTCCGAGCATCGCAACCACGTCCGGATCATTCTCCCGATCGGCCGAGAGCACGGTTGCAATGATCTGGGTCTCGCAACGCAGCCCATCGGAAAACAACGGACGGATCGAGCGGTCGATGAGCCGGCACGTCAGAATCTCTTTTTCCGAGGGCCGCCCCTCGCGCTTGAAGAACCCCCCGGGAATTCTGCCGGCCGCGAAGGTTTTCTCTTGATAATCGACGGTCAGAGGAAAAAAATCGGTCTCGGCCTTGAGGTCTTTGGCTGCCACTGCGGTGACGAGAACCACCGTCTCGCCGTAACGCACCAGAGCGGACCCGTCGGCTTGTTTCGCCAGCTTGCCGACCTCGATGGACAGAGGTCGGCCGTGAAAATCCAGTTCAACTTTCGTTGCCATGAAAAGTCCTCTGAAAGGAGAGGCGATAACGGAGGCCGGTACGGGGCGCTGCGGGAGGGAATCGCTACTTCCTGATCCCTAGTCGTTGGATCAGATTCTGGTAACGCTCGAAATCCCTTTTTTTGAGATAATCGAGAAGCCTCCTCCTCTGCCCTACTAACTTTAGGAGACCACGGCGGGAGTGATGATCCTTGACGTGCGTCTTGAAATGCTCCGTGAGATAGTCGATGCGCTGGCTCAGCAACGCAACCTGCACTTCAGGAGAGCCGGTATCCGTCGGGTGCAGCCTGAACTGCTCGACGATCTCTTGACTCCGCTCCTGAGCGACTCCCATGTTCTCCGCTGTTTCTCTCTTTCCTTTTTTGGTTGAGTGTTTACTATCATACCGCTACCGGGATGTAAAGTTCAGCCCGTCCCGCGCCCCATACGCCGACCGGTTGAGCGGTTTTTGCGCCGGAGGCGATATGGTAACATTGCGTTCCTATGAAGCCCCTGGCGTTTGAGCTCCTGGTGTTATGCTCGGTTTTGGCGGCGACCAGCCCGTCTCGAGCGGCTGAGTTTTATCGTTGGACGGACCAGAACGGCGTCGTTCATTTCACCGACAATCTGCATAACATACCGGAAAAGCAGCGGCCGGGGGCGAAACGCATCCGGGGAAAAGAAACTCCGAGAGAGCCCGAGACGGCGAAACCCGCGGCGCCTTCAAAGGTCTCGGTGCCGTTTGAAAAGAACGGCTCGATCGTGATCGTCGACGCCAGAGTCAACGGCAAGGCTTCGGCCAAACTAATCGTCGATACCGGCGCGAGTTACACGATGATTTCAAGCGCGATGGCGCGGGAGCTGGGCATCGAAGCCGACCCTGGCCGCCGCACGGTCCCTTTTCACACCGCCAATGGCATCATCCAGGCGCCCCTTGCCGATTTAGAATCGGTGGCCGTCGGCGGCGTCGAAGTCAAGAACCTCACGGCGGCGATCCACGATGCGCTTCCGAACACCCGCGTTGCGGGCCTCCTCGGCCTCAACTTCCTCAGCAACTTCCGGATGGATATCGACACGGAAAAGGGCCTGCTCCATCTGGAAAAGAAGTAGCGGCCGTTCTCACGAACAGCCGCTCACCGCGCCGCAGTTCATGCATTTATAGCACGCGCCGCTTCGGATCATGATCGCGCCGCAATCTGGGCACGGCGGCGCGTCTTGCTGGTAGACGCTCGTCACGCTGCTGATCGCGCTCACAGGGGCGCCGCCGCGCGGCGCTTGGGCCGCCGCGGCGATCGGTTTTCGCGCGCCCGAGCCGTCCGTCGGCTCCTCCTTTAGTGCGGCGGGCGCTTTCACGATCCCGACTTCCTGCTGCGCGTCGCGGTCGAGGAATTTGGTTGCGAGCCAGCGAAAGATGTAATCCATGATCGATTTGGCGATCGGGATGTCCGGGTTCTTTGTGAATCCCGACGGCTCGAACCGCATATGGCTGAATTTGTCGACCAGGACCTTGAGCGGCACCCCGTACTGGAGCGCCATCGAGATCGCCGTCGCGAACGAATCCATGAGACCCGAGATCGTCGAGCCTT
>DATMBL010000257.1:0-4491 GCA_035559295.1 Candidatus Eiseniibacteriota bacterium | reverse complement strand
CGGCAGAAAAATCAGCTGGCCGGTCGAGCTGGCGCTCCCCAAAATCCCCAGCGCAAGCCCCCGCCGCGCAACGAACCAGCGATTCCCGACGGTCGCGGTGAGAACCGAGCCGACGCCGCCCGCGCCCAGGCCGACGATGATCCCCCACACCAGGAAGAACTGCCAGAATTGCGTCATGGCGATCGTCCCGCTGACGCCGAAGATCAAAAGCAAGAGGCTTCCCAGCATCACTTTTCGCGGGCCGTAACGATCGATGAGCCATCCGCTGATCGGCGATGCGATGCCGAAGAGCAGGAGGTTCATGCTGATCGCGGTTGCGATCGCCGCCCGGCTCCATCCGAACTCGGCTTCGAGCGGGTGAATGAGAACCGAAGGTGAGGAGCGCACGCCCGCGCTCGTTAAAGTCGTGACGAAACAGAGAGCCAAAACCAACCAGCCGTAATGAAACGGTAACGCGATCGGAGGCCGGGCCACGGTTGCGGCCGGACTGTGGTTTGCCATGCCTACATATAAACCGGTTTGGCGCGAAAGCACAAACCGTGGCACCCGCGATCCAAAGCCCTCCGCCGCGTATTTGAAGCACGGCAGATCATCCGATACGCTTGAGCGGAACGGCTACCGACAAGGAGAGGGGCCCCGTAACACCATGGCGATGCCGCATCGATACGCCTTCGTGTCGCTCGCCTGCAGCGCGATTCTGGCGAGCGCCTGCGCGCGCGTGACGGGATGCCTTCAGCCCATTCCCTTCGTGCCGACGCCGATCGAGGTGGTTGACCGGATGCTGGAGTTCGGGGGAGCGTCGCCGCGGGACATCGTTTACGATATCGGGAGCGGCGACGGGCGGGTCGTTATCCGAGCGGCGACCAAATACGGCGCCCGCGCCGTCGGCATCGAGACGAACGGCGCACTGGTCGAGATCGCGCGCGCGGAAGCGAAGCGCGCGGGCGTCGCTCACCTGGTGGAATTCAGACACGAGGACGCGCTCATGGCCGACGTGTCGGGGGCGACCCTGATCACCCTGTACATGCTTCCGTCTTTCAATCGAAAACTGAGGCCGGTTCTGGAAAAGCAGCTCAGGCCGGGCACGCGCATCGTCGCGCACGACTATCCGATCGAGGGCTGGGAGCCCGTGCGCTGGGAAGTGATGCCGATCGTGGACACGCGGCCCGACGTCGTCCGCCACAACCACATCCTGTACCTCTATGAATGGAACGGAGCGAAAGCCTCTTCATAGGGGCGGGTTAAAAACCCGCTCCGGCCATCGGACCTCGACGCCGCGCCCGAACGTTGTGCAACCGCTGCGCCTGGTGGTTTTCGCGTGCCAATTCGTTTTGCTCTCTGCTGCTGCGCCGGCCGATTATCGAGACGAGATTCCGTTCGTCCCGACGCCGATCGAAGTCGTGGACCGCATGCTCGAGATTGCCCAGGTCAAGCGCGGCGATGTCGTCTACGACCTCGGAAGCGGCGACGGCCGGATCGTGATCCGCGCGGCGAAGAAGTACGGCGCCCGCGGCGTGGGTATCGAGATGGACGCGCTCCTACTCGAGAAAGCCAGACGGGCCGCGGCGGCCGAAGGTGTCGCACATCTCGTCGAGTTTCGCGCCGAAGACGCTTTACAAACCGATATCTCCCCGGCGACGGTGGTGACCCTGTATATGCTCCCATGGTTCAATGACGCGATGAAACCCAAGTTCGCGCGCGACCTGAAGCCCGGAGCGCGCATCGTCGCCCACGACTTCGGCATCGAGGGCTGGGAGCCGGAGCGCATCGAGGTCCTCGGCAAGCCCGTGAGATTACTGGGCGGCGTTCATCGCCCGCACAAGATCTACCTGTGGCGCATTAAATGATTCGGCCGGCCGCTTCGATGGCTTGGTGCAAGCTGAACGCACCCGTATAAAGCGCGGAGCCGACAATCACGCCTTCCACGCCTTCTTGCTCCAGCGTCTTCAAACGCCGGAGGTCCTCCAAGGAGCCGACACCGCCCGAAGCGATCACCGGGATCCGCACCGAGCGGGCGAGCCTGCCGGTCGCTTCGACGTTGACGCCCGCGCGCGTCCCGTCGCGTTCGATATCGGTATAGATGATGCGCGCGACACCGGCGCTTTCACAGCGCCGGGCCAGCGCGACCGCATCCGCTCCCGTGGTCTCGGTCCAGCCTTGGACCGCCGCCTTCCCGTCGCGCGCATCGATGCCGGCGATGATTCTATCGGGGAAACTCGCGCACAACCGGCGCAGTAAGTCGGGATCGTCGTAAGCGGCGGTGCCGATCACGGCGCGGGCCACCCCGATCGCGAGCACGGTCTCGACCGTCTCGGCCGAGCGGAGCCCGCCGCCGAGTTGCACGACCAGTCCCGTCTCCTTGCAGATCGCCTCGACCTCCCTCAGGTGCACGGGGCGGCCTTGCACGGCGCCGTCGAGATCGACGATGTGGATCAGCCGCGCGCCCTCGCGCTGCCAGTGACGCGCCGCGGCGAGCGGCCGATCGAAATAAACCGTGGATCGAGCCATGTCGCCTTGATAAAGGCGCACGCACCGGCCGTCTTTGATATCGATTGCAGGGATGACCAGCATCAATTCAAGCTACAAGGGCCGAGGCTCAGGCTGGAATCTCTCCCCCTAACCTCAGCCTTGACTCAGTTTCTCCGAGAAGCGACGAACCGGCCGAAGTTCTCGAGCATCCGAAGACCCACCTCTTGGCTCTTCTCCGGATGAAATTGCGTGGCAAACAGGTGATCGGTGGCGATGCTCGAAGCAAACTCGCACCCGTATTCGGTTGTCGTCGCCACGAGCGATCGATCCTCGGGCACCACGTAATAGGAGTGCACGAAATAGGCGAAGGCGCCCGACGGGATGCCGTCGAGAAACAGCGTGGGTGTTCGCTTTTCGATCGTGTTCCAGCCCATATGCGGGATCTTCAGGCCGCCATCGGGCGCAAACTTGACGACTCGCCCGGGAATCAGATCCAACCCTTTTTGGCGGCCGAACTCCTCGCTCTCCGAAAACAGCAACTGGAAGCCGAGGCAGACGCCGAGGAAAGGTTTTTGGCTCTTCACCGCCTCCCGGATCGGCTCGATCAGGCCAAAGCGTTCGAGGTTCTCCATGCACGCGCGAAAAGCGCCGACGCCGGGAAGAACGACTCCGGCAGCGGCGGCGATCTCGCCGGCGGCGCGCGTCACCACGGCTCGGTAGCCGACTTTTTCGAAGCCTTTTTGCACGCTTCGCAGATTCCCCATGCCGTAGTCGATAATGGCGATCATTCCGGCTCCTTGCTCCATGCTCCGCGCTCCATGCCCCTACAGGCTTCCCTTGGTGGAGAGCACGCCCTGGATCCGAGGATCGAGCCCGGTGGCCATGTCCATGGCTCGGGCGAAAGCCTTGAAGCAGGCCTCGATGATGTGGTGCGGGTTTTCGCCTCGGACGACATCGATGTGGAGATTCATGCCCAGTTGATTGGCGAAAGCGGCAAAAAACTCGTGCGGCAAGTCGGTATCGAAACTGCCGACGCGCCCCGGGCGGATTTTGACGTTGTAGGACAGATACGGGCGACCGCTGATATCGACCACGACTCTGGCTAACGTTTCGTCGAGCGGGCAGCTCGCTTCGCCAAACCGCCGAATGCCATGTTTGTCCGCGAGCGCTTCCTTGAACGCCTGGCCGAGAGCCAGACCGACATCTTCGACCGTATGGTGGTAATCGACCTCGATGTCCCCCCGCGCCTGGATCTTGAGATCGAACAGGCCGTGGCGCGCGAAGCTCTCGAGCATGTGGTTAAAGAACGGCATGCCGGTTTCGATCTCGGCGGCGCCGCTGCCGTCGAGCTCCAGCTCGATCGCGATATCGGTTTCTCTCGTGCGGCGCTCGGTCTTTCCCTTTCGTCCCATGGTCCTCGCCTCCTAAGTGAATCGCGCTTCGACCGCGCGTGCGTGATCGTCGAGGCCCTCCAGGCGCGCAAGACGGGTAATCGCCGGCGCCAAGGCGCGCAGCCCTCGTTTTTCTGCTCGAATGATCGTCGTCCGCTTGAAAAAGTCGTAGGTGCCGAGCGGCGAGAAAAACCGCGCGCTCCCGCCGGTCGGCAGAACATGGTTCGGGCCCGCGAGGTAATCGCCGAGCGGCGGCGTCGAATAGGGGCCGACGAAAATCGCGCCCGCGTTGCGGATCGACTTGGCAACCGCCAACGGGTTTCGCACCAGCAGCTCGATGTGTTCCGGCGCGATCCGGTTCGCCAGCTCGATCGTCTCCTCGCGATCCCGCGTCAGGATGATCGCGCCGTATCTCTCGAGCGCCTTGACCGTGATCGCCTGCCGCTTGCTCTCGCTCAGGCGCGCTGCGAGCGCAGCCTCGATCTTGGACGCGGCCCGCGCCGATTCGGTGATGCACAGCGCCGCGGCCAGCTCGTCGTGTTCCGCTTGGGACAGCATATCGGCGGCCACGTGGGCCGGATCGGCGGCGTCGTCGGCCAGGAGTAGGATCTCGCTCGGCCCCGCGATCGAA
>DATMBL010000256.1:0-4773 GCA_035559295.1 Candidatus Eiseniibacteriota bacterium | reverse complement strand
GGTACAATTCGACCGATCCCACCATCGCCGTCGCGGCCCCCTTGGGCCGTTCACCGTCGCCGCCGTATTCCGCCGCGCCCACCCGCGCAAGCGCGCGCACATACGGCTCGAAGGAGCGCAACGCCGCGAGATCTTCCGCCGGACCGCAAAACACGACTTTCACCTCTCTCCCCGGCGGGCAGTTCATCTCGGTCCGTAGATTTCGGATCGCCCGGATCGCCTCCATAAAAAAGTCCATCTCCGCCTCCGCCGCGCGATCGGTCCAGCGGCGCTCGGGCTTTGGGTACGGCTCGCTCATGATGCTCGGACGGTTAGGGCCCAGCACCTGCCAGATCTCCTCGGTGACAAACGGGATCGCCGGATGCAACAACAGCAGGATCTGCTCCAAAACCTCGAGCAAAAAGCGGCGGCTTTGGTCGACCCGGCCGCCGACGGCCCCGTTCAGAGCGAGCTTGCTCATCTCGATGTACCAATCGCAGAACTCATGCCAGGTAAACTGATAAAGCACGCTCGCGAAATCGTTGAAACGATAGTTGTCGATCGCCGTTCGCGCCTCGGTAATGGTCGCGGCGAGGCGCGAGCGGATCCAGCGGTCCGGCAGGTTCAGCTCGGCCGCATCGAGCGCGCGCGTCTCCTGCCGCGCGTTGTTTTCGTTCCCGTTCAGGTTCATCAGCACAAATCGGGAAGCGTTCCATAGCTTGTTCACGAAATTCTGATAGCCGGCGACGCGCTCTTCGGAAAGCCGTATATCCCGGCCGATGGCGGCCATCGATGCCAGCGTAAAGCGAAAAGCATCCGTACCGTACTCGCGCATGAGATCGAGCGGATCGATGACGTTGCCCTTCGACTTCGACATTTTCTGCCCATGCTCGTCGCGCACCAACGCGTGAATGTAAACGTCGCGAAACGGGACGTCGTTCATGAACTTGAGTCCCATCATGATCATGCGCGCGACCCAGAAAAACAGGATATCGAAGCCGGTCACCAAGGTGGACGTCGGATAGTACGTCTTGAGGTCCTGGGTCGGATCGGGCCATCCGAGGGTGGAAAAAGGCCAGAGGGCCGATGAAAACCAGGTGTCGAGCACGTCCGGATCCTGTACCAGGTCCTGCCCGCCGCACTTGGGGCACAGTCGGGGCGCCTCGCGCGCGACGATCGGCCGGGCCTCTTTGGTCAGCGTGATCTCGTCCATGGTCCCGCGAATGATGTTATTGCCATCGCATCTCGAGCAATACCACGCCGGTATCTGATGCCCCCACCAGATCTGGCGCGAGATGCACCAGTCTTTGATGTTATCCATCCAGGCGAAATAGGAGTTCGCCCATCCTTCCGGCACGATTTCGATCGCGCCCTTTCTAACCGCTTCTATCGCCGGCTCCGCGAGCGGCTTAATCCGGACGAACCACTGCGGCGTGAGATACGGCTCGACCACCGTGCTGCATCGATAACAGCGCCCGAGCGCGTGGCGGTGCGGTTCCGTCCGTTCCAGGTACCCGCCGCCCCTTAGCTCGTCGACCACCATCCGGCGCGCTTCGAAGCGGTCTTTGCCGTCGTAACGGGCGATCCAGTCGCCGGTCTCGCCTCGCGCCCTAAAAGCCTGCCCGTCGAGCTTCGCATCGGCGTCGAAAATGCTGATCTTGTCCAGGCCGTAACGGTTGCCGATCTCGAAATCGTTGAAATCGTGCCCCGGGGTGATCTTGAGCGCGCCCGTGCCAAATTCCTTGTCGACGTATGGATCGGCGAGCAGCGGCACAATCCGCCCGGTTATCGGCAAACGAATTTTCTTGCCGTGAAAGGCCCTGTAGCGCTCGTCCTCGGGGTGTACCGCGACCGCGGTGTCGCCGAGCATCGTTTCCGGCCGGGTCGTTGCGACGACGATCCCGCGCGAGGGCTCCTCGGCCAGCGGGTAGCGGATATGCCAGAGCTGCCCATCGGTCTCTTCATGGACGACTTCGATGTCTGCCAGAGCGGTTTTGCAGCGCGGGCACCAGTTGATGAGCCTCTCCGCGCGGTAAAGCAGACTCTCTTCCCAAAGCCGGACGAACGCTTCGCGGACCGCGCGCGAGAGCCCTTCGTCCATGGTGAAGCGCTCGTGCTTCCAATCGCATGACACGCCGAGCGATTTCAATTGATGCAAAATGGCGTTCCCGGCCTGGTGCTTCCACGCCCAGACGCGCTCGATGAAGTTCTTGCGCCCGATCTGCTGGCGCGTCAGGCCCTCCGCGGCTAGCTGGCGCTCGACCACGTTCTGCGTCGCGATACCCGCGTGATCGGTGCCGGGAACCCAGAGCACTCGATACCGGTCCATCCGCTTATAACGGCAGAGGATGTCCTGGAGCGTGTTGTTGAGGGCGTGCCCCATGTGCAACGAACCGGTGACGTTCGGCGGCGGGATCACCATCGAAAAGGGAGTACCGCTACCGCGCGGCTCGAAGAGACCCCATTCGAGCCATCGGGCATACCACTTGGGTTCAACGGTTTCGTGCGTGTAAGCTTTCGGCAAGTCCATGTTGCGTTATCGCGTGCTTTGGTCTTTGGGCGGGGCCTCTTCCACAACATCGACCAACTCGACCACGGGAGCCGCTTCCCCGGTTGGAGCCGTCTCCTCCTTACCGGCGTCGGCGGCACTTTCGTTGATCTCTTTTCCGTTCGAGCGAGCCGCGGGGGGCAAACACTGCGCCAGAGTGACCGAGAGCGCATCCTTAGTAATAGGATGGGTCACCACGGCGAGTTTTTCTCGACGCGGCACATCGGTTTCATCTTTCGCCTCCAGCCAGACGATCGGAACCGGCAAGCTCTGAATCGCGCGCGCCGCGTTGGCGTCGAGCGCGCCCCGATCACGTAAGGCCGAGGCATCAATAATGATCGCGTCGCAACCGGTTTCGATCACCGACTCCGGCATGGCCTCCACAACCTTGACCTCATGCTGCGGCACGAGCGCGCGAATCATCGCCTGCTGGAGAATCTTTGATGGTTCGACAAGCAGCAATTTGCTCATAATAGTCGTTCAACCTGTTCAAACCGGTGCAGGGGTTCAAACAGTTCCAACCGCTCAAGCCGCCCCTTTTTGAACCGAACGAAGCGATACCGTTTCAACTCCGCTCTCTTAATCGTAAGCCGTCCCGTTTACTTGACAAGCCGGTCACCCCAAGCTAGAAAAAACACCGAGCGAAGCGGGCGCGAAAGTGGCGGAATTGGTAGACGCGCAGGATTCAGGATCCTGTGGCCGAAAGGCCGTGGGGGTTCGATTCCCCCCTTTCGCACCAAAGTATTGTTTATTTAGCATATAAGCCTCGCTTTCTCTAATTCTCCATCTATTCCACCGCGCCGGGCCCTAGGCTTGCCCGATGATCGATCACGGGTCGGTCAAACTGTAGCTGCCTTTGTTGCGCCTTCGGGGATCGCGATTCGATCCTGTAATGAGGCGAGAAACCGATGCCCGCGCCGTAAGTTGGACCAAGCCAGAGACGAGGATGGTACGAGTTACAAAATCGGTCTGCGTGCTTTTCGCGATGGTTTTTACCGCCTCGGGTTGTTCCGGAGACTCGGAGGAAGCGGCGAAGAGCAGCGAGTGGCAAAGAGGCAGGGCCGTTTACGTCGCAAACTGCGTGGCATGCCACAACAGCGATCCGTCCAAGGACGGACCGATCGGCCCGGCAATCGCAGGTTCGTCCAGAGAATTACTCGAATACCGGGTGCTGCGCACCGAGTACCCGCCGGGATACAAGCCGAAACGGGACACCAAAGTCATGCCGACCTTCCCGTTCCTTAAGTCCGAAATTCCGTACCTCGCGGCCTACCTCCAGGACGGCAAGCCGGGCGCGCAAGCAAAGAAATAGAGAGAAAGCATGGAGCACGGAGCTAATAGCAAGACGTCACCAGCCGTTTTCTCGAACTCTCGCCGTAACGCCGAGTCAAGCGGTTTAACGCTTGCCCGATCAACCGAGCGGCTTTCGACAATTCGTAACTATACGGCACGTGAATGAAGCCGAATCGGGCGTCCAAACCTCTGCGCTCGATCTCGTCCAGAATGACATACATCGAGTAGTTGCAGACGTAGTTTCCGGCGTCACGCGACCGGCCGAGCGCTCGACCGGGTCTCAGGTCGAGCGTCGTCGGAAGCATGCGCGGGCCCCTCGCACGGATCGGACGCGCGAGTCCCCTCGGATCGTCGCGCCGGCGGTTGCGGGCAACTGTTTCGATTTCGATACGCCGGCGGGAACTTTGGCCCAGTCCCAGCACGACGTCAGGCCGATGCTTCTTCAGCGCTTCAGTGAATTGCTTCCGCTGAAACCGCACCGGGAAAATAACTGTCCTTAAATTATCGCGTGAGGGCAGACCCTTGAGAATCTTAGCGGTAATGTTCTCTTTGAAGTGGCGATACGGCCCGAAGCCGTAAACCAGAACGCGCGGCATGGTGCGGGTTCGAAGCGACGCGCTAGCGTCGCTTCGAACATTGAACCTGGAAGGCTAATCCCGTCATTTCCCAACTTCGTGATAGATCTTCGCGCCGCTGCGCTTGAACTCCTCCGCCTTTTCCCGCATTCCAACCGCGAGCGCGCTCTCCTCGTCCAGGCCCTTCTGCGCTGCGTACTCGCGCACGTCCTGGGTGATCTTCATCGAGCAAAAATGCGGTCCGCACATTGAACAGAAGTGCGCCAGTTTCGCGCCCTGTGCGGGTAGAGTTTCGTCGTGAAAGGCCCGGGCGGTTTCGGGGTCGAGACTCAGATTGAACTGATCCTCCCAGCGGAATTCGAAGCGCGCGTGGCTGAG
>DATMBL010000255.1:0-19214 GCA_035559295.1 Candidatus Eiseniibacteriota bacterium | reverse complement strand
CAAACGTTTAGCCGTGCCGAGCATGCCGTAATCGTAAAGCGGCCGGCCACAGCACAACGACCGACTTGGAATCTTCACCCGCCAACCGGCGGATTCAATGACCGACACGGCGGCTTTGGCGATCTCCGGATTGAAATGGTTGTTAAACGTATCGGGCCAGAGAATCACCGTGTTTGCCGAGGACTGAGGATCGGCAACAGAGGATCGCGCCGCGGACGATGATTCCCGATTCTCGGTGTTCGATCTTCGATTCGCCTGGAACCAGCGCGTGAAGGTCCCCGCGGCAAAAGCCGGCACCTCACGTTCAGGCGCCATTCCCGCCAAGCCTTTTGCCACCCGGTGAAAACCGCCCGCGTGCGTGAAAAAGTTCACGGCTCTCGGGAACATACCCGCGGCCCGCGCCCACCAGTAAATCCACCCGAAGGCGTAAGCGGAACGCGGCCGAATTCGGCGTCTGTAGTAATGGGACAGAAATTCCGCCTTGTAGGTCGCCATGTCGACCTTGACGGGACATTCCGACTTGCACGCCTTGCACGCGAGACAGAGGTCGAGAGCCTCTTTGACATGCGCATCGCGCCAGCCGTTTTTGCCGATGACTTCTCCCTGCAGCAACTCGAACAAGAGGCGCGCGCGACCGCGCGTCGAATGCATCTCTTCCCCCGTGGCTTGAAAGCTGGGGCACATCACCCCCTCTTTCGTTTTCCGACATTCGCCGACGCCCACGCACCGCAGGGTCGCGCGCGCAAACGAACCCTCGTCATCGGGATATTTGAAGTGCACGGGCAATCTAGGCGGATTGTACCGCACCCCGAGGCGGAGATTCTCATCCAGCCGGTATGGCCGAACGATTTTGCCGGGGTTCATCTTCCAATCGGGATCCCAAAGCGTTTTGAACTCATGAAACGCCTGCATGAGTCGAGGCGAAAACATCTTCGGCAGCAGCTCGGCGCGCGATTGGCCGTCGCCGTGCTCGCCGGAAAACGAGCCTTTAAACTCGAGGACGAGATCGGCGGCCCGTTCGATAAACTCCCTGAATTTGCGAATTCCTTCGGCGCTAACGAGATCGAAGTCGATCCGCGTGTGAACGCAGCCCTGGCCGAAATGCCCGTAGAGCGAGCAGCGATAGCCGAACGTGTTCAGCAGCTCTCGGAAGCGGCGCAGGTATTCGCCCAGTTTTTCCGGAGCGACCGCGGCATCCTCCCAACCCTCCCACGTGTCGTTCGCCCCCGGGACCCGCGCCGTCGCCCCGAGGCCGGATTCGCGCAGGCGCCAGATTTTTTCTTCTTCCAACCGGTTATCAAAGAGCTTCAGCGACGGCGCCGGCTTGCCCTTCTTCAGTTGCTCCATCAAAGCGCGCGCGCGGCCGTCCGCCTCGGTCTTATTCTCGCCGCCGAATTCAATCAACAACCAGCCGCCGCCATCCGGCAACAGGCAAACCGCTTCGGGATGCAGGCGATTCCGCCTGACGTGGCGGACCAAAACGTTGTCCATGCCTTCGAGTCCGATCGGCCTGTGCTCGCGAATTTGAGGAATATCGTCGCCGGCTTCGTAAACGCTTGGATAGCCGGCAACCAGCAGCGTTCGGGCCGGCGGATTCGGCATCAAGGCCACCGTGGCCTCCAGAATCGTAACGCAGGTGCTTTCGCTGCCCACGAGAGCGCGCGCGAGGTGAAAGCCCGCTTCGGGTAAAAGCGCCGGGAGGTTGTACCCGGAAATGCGCCGGGGAATATTCGGGAAACCCTTTCGGATCTCATCACGATAGGCATCCCGAAGGTTTGCCAGCGCGCGGTAGCGCTCGGCGCGCGGGTCGCCTCGGCTCACAATCGCCTCCCATGCCTCGGGGGAGGTCGCCCCGACTTTCAGCCTCAAACCGTCGTAAGTCAGAATATCGAGCTCCTCCACCTGATCGTCGGTGTTGGGTCCCGGGCCGTAAAATTCCGCCAAAACGGAGTGCACGCCGCATGCGTTGTTGCCGATCATACCGCCGAGCGTGCAGTGATTATGGGTCGAAGGGTCGGGCGCAAACACGAGGCCGAACTTCCGAGCTTCCCGGTTCAAATCGTCCAGCACGATCCCCGGTTGAACGCGCGCGGTGCGCGCTACGGGATTGATCTCGAGCAGCTTGTTGAGATACTTGGAGGTGTCGATCACGATCGCGGTATTGCAGCATTGGCCTGCGAGACTCGTTCCACCGCCTCGGGTAAGAACCGGTAGACCGTAATGCCGAGCCACCGAAACGGTCTCGACGACGTCCTCGACCGTTCTCGGGATCACGACGCCGATCGGGACCTGCCGGTAGTTCGACGCATCGGTTGCGTACAGAGCGCGTGCCCCGTCGTCGAAACGCACTTCGCCCTCGATTCTGGAACGGAGCTCGTTTGCGATCGCGCCGCCGTTGGGATCGGCGCGAGCAATGAATCGGTTCATTCGATTCCTAACGACAGCCGTAGACGACAAGGACTCGCACGACAGAGTGAGACATGAGCTTAGCTCCCACCATTTCTTGACCGTTGCCCTTCAGGAAGACGGTTTGAGCAAAGCGCATCGGACGGTGGACCCCGGAGGGCCGGCGGCCGAGGAGCGTGAAGCGACCATGAGTTGCATCCCGCTTGGTCAGACGCGTGCATTTCGCCTCCTGCCGCACGACGGTTCGAAGGACGCCTCGGGGCACAGGCCCATGGCCGCGGGCCCGAAAGCGGTTCATCGTCCGCTGACCACCGGTTTGTGTGAGGGTTTTCATCCTCTTCCGGGCAAGCTCAGCTCATGTCGCATCCTACCTCCTTCTGGTTCCCGCCTCGGTTAAACCTCGAAGCGATTCGCATCGGCCTTCCTGAATTCGAGCCCGAGCCCCGGGCGCGAAAGGTCCGGCCGCAACGAGCCCTCACTCGGCTCGGGGCATCCATCGAAAAACATCCGCTCAATGCGCACGTGGTCGAAAAAGTATTCGACATGACACGCCGGCGGCAAAGCGCAGCAGGGGTGGAGATGGAGCGCCGGAGCCGTATGCGCCGAAAGCGCCACCGAGTACGATTGACAAAGCGCTCCGACGGCCAAAAAGCCCGTAATTCCGGCGCAGCGCGTGGCGTCCGCTTGCAGGCAGTCTACCGCACCGGCTTCGAGCATCCGGCGGAAATAAATCGAGTCGTAGCCGTACTCGCCGGCGGCAATGTCCATTCCGGCGGGCGCGCGATCCCGCAGGAGACGAAGGCCCTCCAAATCGTCGGAAGAAACCGGCTCCTCAAACCAGCACACGCCAAAATCGGCAAACCTCGCTGCCTTATCGAGCGCCTGTTTGCGGCTGTAGGCACCGTTCGCGTCAACGAAGAGCGCGGGCTTATCCCCGATTGCTTCACGCGCGGCTTGAACCCGCGGCACGTCCTCAGCGGGGTTGCGCCCGACCTTCATCTTGACGCGAGCAATCCCTTGCCCCGCCCAGTCCTGGAGTTGGCTCCGGAGCTGTTCAACCGAATAGGACGTAAAACCGCCGCTTCCATACACCGGGATCGAATCCCTGACGGAACCGAGTAGAGCGACCAGCGGAACGCCAAGCAGCCGCGCTTTGAGATCCCATAACGCGGTATCGACGGCGGCAATCGCCATCGAGGCGATTCCCGGGCGGCCCACATTGCGCACGGCGCGCGCCATTGCGTCCCATGCTTTTGGCACCGCCATCGCATCGATGCGCAAAACCGCCTCGGTTAGCAGATCGCGGATCACCCGCGCCGCTGCTGGCGCGGCGTAGGTATAGCCGGTGCCGAATTTCCCACCCGCTTCCGCCTGGACGAGCACGAGCGTCGTGGAATCCCAGACCAGCGTTCCGTCCGACTCTGGAGATTCAGTTGGAATCGTATAGGCCGAAACCTGGAGATCCCTTATTGGCGCGTCCATGCTGGACCTCGGCAGGCAAAGCGCGACTGATCCATTGTTTTGCAATAAACAGACCAGATGGGGTCTTTCCTGCTCTGCTCGCCCGGCTGCGGCACCGGCTAAGCGCGAGCGTCAACAGGAGCCCTTGCGCTGGTAAACAGGCGGCGCTCGCTGTGAATCTCTGAGTCGTCGCGTAAAAAAGCTTCACACGGACTGAGGGTGTTCGGTTGCAGTCCCGACAAAGACGGATATAGAGAAGAAATCGCTTGAGGGTCGCATTGACACAGGCGCGCAAGCATACTCAACGGAGCCTGATTGCGTGGGCGCTCTACGACGCCGCGAACAGCGCGTTTACCACGGTGATCATCACGTTCGTTTTCGCCTCCTACTTCACGCGACGGGTGGCGCCCGACGAATCGGCCGGCACGTTTTTGTGGGGTAACGCCGTCGCGGCCGGCGAACTCTCCGTCGCCCTTGCCGGGCCCTTCTTGGGCGCGATTGCCGATCAAACCGGAATGAACAAACGGTGGCTCGGCGGGTTTACCTTTCTCTGCGTCGCTGCGACCGCGCTGCTGTGGTTCGTTCGTCCGTCTCCGGAATCGATTCCGCTCGCGCTCGTATTCATTGCGATCGGAGTATTCGGCTCGGATTGCGCGTTGATTTTCTACAATGCCATGCTTCCCCGGCTTGCCGGCGCCGATCGTATCGGTCGATGGTCCGGTTGGAGCTGGGGCTTGGGCTATGCGGGCGGCTTGCTCTGTCTTGCGGCCTCGTTGGTTTTCTTCATCAACCCGACACAGTCGTGGATCGATTTCGATCGCAACGCGGCGGAACACATTCGGGCAACGTGTCTTTTCGTGGCCGGCTGGTATCTCCTCCTAGCGCTGCCGCTTTTTTTTCTGACACCCGGCGCCGAGCGGCGTGTCACAACGCTCTCGGAAGGACTAACCGCCGGATTGCGCCAGCTTCGCGACATCGTTCGGGAGGTTCGTCGCTATGCGTCACTGATCCGATTCCTCCTCGCGCGGATGCTCTACACAGACGGGGTGGGGACTCTATTCGTTTTTGGCGGCGTCTATGCGGCCGGCAGTTTCGCTATGGATGAGAGGCAAATTCTTTTGTTCGGAATCGCCATGAACATCACAGCCGGCGTCGGAGCCTTCACCTTCGGCTGGATCGATGACTGGCTCGGCGCGCGGCGCACAATTCTGATCGCGCTCATGGGCCTCATCCTCCCCGGAACGGCTATCCTGCTGGTCGAGTCCGCCTCGGCTTTCTGGTTCCTGGCGCTCCTGCTCGGCGTATTCGTCGGTCCGGTTCAGACGGCGAGTCGGTCGTACATGGCGCGCGTGGCTCCTGAAAATTTGCAAAATCAAGTATTCGGATTCTACGCGCTTTCGGGCAAGGCAACGGCCTTTCTTGGACCGTTGCTGGTCGGTTGGTTGACGCACTACTCGGGCAGCCAGCGATTCGGCATGAGCGCAATTGTCTTTCTACTGCTCGCCGGGTTTATCCTGATGCTCCGTGTGCCGGAAGAGAGACCGAACTGACGAATACCGGAGTCATGGCACGACGCGCTATCCTGCATACGCGAGCGTGCTCAGGAGCGCGTTTTCCGCCTGGCGCGAATCGAGTCGCGTATGCTGCACCACGATCGGGACGTCCGACTCGATCACGCTCGCGAAGTCGGTGTCGGCCGGAATCGGCTCCGGATCGTGGAGATTGTTGAAACGGATGTGCCGCGTGCGCCGTGCCGGCACGGTTACCCGATACGGCCCTGCGGGTTCTCGATCGGAGTAGAAGATCGTGATCGTGACATGGGCGTCCTGATCGTTCGCGTTGAGAATGCACACGGTCTCGTGGCTTGTGAACTGCGGCTCCGGACCATGGCTCCACGAAGGAATATAGCCCTCGGGGATCGCCCAACGTCTTGCACCGAGACTCTTCACGGGAACCTCGTCTAGGAGTGATGGCGTGGCCATTACTCCAATCTCCCTACACCATTTCTTTTACCTTGTCCGAAAGCACCGTCCAGGCGATTTTTGAGCGGTTGGGCTCCCCGCGGGCCAGTGCCTGAGCAAAATGGGTTGCCTGTTCCAGGGTAATTTTGGCGGGCATTGGTGGAACGAACGGATCAACCACCGCTTCGACCAGCGCCGGCCCGGGGTTGGCCAGAGCCTCATCCAAAACCGCGCCGCACGCCGCCGGATCTTGGACGGTATAGCCGCTGCCGCCGCAGGCGCGCGCGAAGGCCGCAAAATCGATCGGCTGCAGCTCGCAACCGTATTCGGGATTTCCCAAAAACACCATCTGCTCCCACTTGATCATGCCGAGCGTGTTGTTCTTGACCACGACCACCTTGATCGGCAGGCGGTATTTCACAGCGGTCGCGAACTCCGCCATGAGCATCGAAAAACCTCCATCGCCGATGAATGCGACGCACTGCCGATCCGGATAGGCGATTTGAGCTGCAATCGTATACGGTAAACCATTGGCCATGGTCGCAAGCGTTCCGGATAGAGAACACATCTGCCCGCGGCGGATGGGGATCTGGCGCGCAAACCAGGTCGCAATCGTTCCGGAATCGCTCGAGACGATCGCATTCGGCGCGAGCCGCTTGCCGAGCTCCCACGCGATCACCTGGGGCTTCATCGGCTTATCCCTTCGCGTGCCGCGCTCCTCCATGAGCTTCCACCATTCCTCCATTCCCCTCTGCGCCGCTTCGAGAAAACTCGAATCGCGGCCATGCCCATTCGGATGAAGCAAGGGCAAAAGCTTTTGCAGCGCCACCCGGCTGTCGCCGACGACACCGATCTCCACCGGGTAGCGTAAGCCGATGCGCGTTGGATCGATATCGATCTGAACCGCGCGCGCCTGTCCTGGCTTCGGCAGAAACTCGATATAAGGAAAGGAGGTGCCGACCATGAGAAGCGTATCACAGTTCTCGATCGCCTCTTGGGACGGCCTGGTTCCGAGCAATCCGATGCCACCGGTGGTGTACGGGCTATCGTCCGGTACGACGGCTTTTCCCAGCAAAGCCTTAATGATCGGCGCCTGGAGGCGTTCGGCAACCCGCTCCAGTTCGTCGCCTGCTCGGAGGGCGCCCTGGCCTGCCAAAATGGCGATTTTCTTTCCAGCGTTCAGCACTTCGGCGGCGTTCTGCAGTTGCCGGTCATTGGGGGTCGCAGGCGCGGCTGCAAAAACATCCGAGGTGTGTCCGGGAATATTGCGCTTGGAACGCTCGCCGCCTTCCTTTTCCTGGAGGTCGACTGGAAAGTTCAGATGCGCGACGCCGCGTCGGGCGAGCGCGGTGCGGCAGGCGAGATTCGCAACCTGCTCGACATGGGTCGCGCCCATGACGCGGGTGTTGTAAACCGCGACGTCCATGAACACACGGTCGAGATCGACATCCTGCTGCGCGTGTGTATCGATCAAGTCATGATAGTGATGCCCCGTGATCGCAAGCACCGGCTGTCCATCCAGCTTGGCGTCATAAAGGCCGTTCAGGAGGTGGAGCCCGCCGGGCCCGGAAGTCGCGAGACAGACGCCGAGCTTTCCTGTGTACTTCGCATAGCCGCAGGCCATGAAGGCGGCCGCTTCCTCGTGACGCACCTGAATAAAGCGGATCTTCTCCCGCCGTTGTCGAAGGGCTTCCATGATGCCGTTGATCCCGTCCCCGGGCAGGCCGAAGATCGTATCAACGCCCCAATCGTAAATGGTATCTATGAGGATTTCCGCTGCGGTGACTGCCATACGTTCCTCCGCCGTTTAGACTTCCTTGGTCCGAGGCTGGCTTGATTCGTTCAGGCAAGCTCGGCGTAGCGCCAGAGGGCAGGCGTTCAGAGACCCGGGCACGCCGCTGCGGGAACGCGGCGTGCCCGTGAATGGGTCCTTTCCTTGCGTTGGCGAGCCTAGACCCGGCGGCCGGCAAGGGCGCGATAGATGAGCAACAAGACAATCGACCCGATGACGGCCATGATGAAGCCGACGGGATCGCCTTCGCGATAAAAGCCCAGCATTCTACCTAAGAAACCTCCCAACAACGCGCCCGCGATTCCCAACAAGATTGTGATAACGAATCCGCCAGGGTCGCGGCCCGGCATTAGGAGCTTTGCAATGATCCCCACCACCAAACCGAAAAAGATCCATCCAAGAATCGCCATACAAGCTCTCCTTTCTGTTCAGAAGCTCCCGCTCGCTGAACGAGCACTAAGCAAAACACACACCAAGGATCTGCTGCCTCGAGTGCACGGGAAAGGCGGCTTTTTTCACCTCGCGAAAGGACCACCGCCGAGTGTGCGGAAGCTTTTTTCCCGAGATTGACGCAGTCTTAGGGGGCCGCGTCTTAATTGTGGTACGCGGTTTCGCGCCTACATACATAGCGCGTGTTTGATGGCACGTTCCTTGCCCGTGCAACCCGCTGTGGCGAGACGCCAAACCGCGCAACGGGACCGTCCGGTTGCGCGCAACCTGCAAATTGAAGAGGACCCGGGGTTTCAAACTCGCGAATGGCAAGTCCAGCGAGCCGGCTGGGCCATATTGGGATTGCTAGCCGCCCTCGCCGCACTGGGGGTATTCGGGACGGGCGTTTTCAGCAGAACCTCCGTTCAAGCGGACGGCCTGAAGGTTGAGTACGAACGGTTCGGCCGGCTTCGCCGCCCGGATGCTTTCCGCATCTCCTTCAACGCCCAAGGACCCGGCCAAGTCCTGATCAGCCGCGAGTATCTCGATCACTTTACGATAGAAGACATTTCCCCGAGACCCGACAGGGTCGAAGCGACAGCCGGTTGGCTTGCTTATTCTTTCCCGGTGCGCGACGGCATGGCGACGGTCACTTTTCACCTACAGCCGGAAGCGTTCGGCCGCATCTCAGGGGCGGTGCGGTTGGCGGACGGAGAGTCGATCACCTTCGAGCAGTTCATTTACCCCTGAAGTGCCCTGGAAAAGGAGGCTCTGTATGGATGCTGTTCTGCGTGCCATTGCGGCCTATCTTTTTCTTCTTGTGGTGTTCCGAATTGCCGGCGAGCGCACGCTCGCCGGTATCACAACGTTCGATTTCGTGCTCCTCCTGATTATCGCCGAGGCGACACAACAGGGAATTGCGAGCAACGATTACTCGATGACTACGGCGGGGATTTTGGTCGTCACACTGGTTGGCATCAACATCCTTTTGTCATGGTTGAAACAGAAGTTTCCAACGATGGATAAGGTCGTCGAAGGGGTGCCTATGGTGATTGTCGAGGACGGCAAGCCCATCGAGCAAGCGATGACGCGGGCGCGGGTGGACGAGAGCGATATCTTGGCCGCCGCTCGCGAGCGCCAGGGCCTTCAGCGCATGGACCAGGTTATGTACGCTGTCCTCGAGCGCACCGGCGAGATCTCGATCATACCGAAGCGGAGATCAGGATCAGACATGCAGCACTGAGTACCGCCGGAGAACGTTAGAAACGGGAGGTTATGTACCGCTCAATTGCCGCCCCTGGGTTCCTCGGGGCCAGAGCGTTGCCGTGCTCGCAAGTCGCGCGTAGAGCGCCAGGTACGCCTCGGTCATACGGCGAAGAGAAAAACGTCGTTGGGCCGTCTCCCGGCAACCGTCCGGATCCAGATCGCGGGTCGCCGGAATCGCTTCGCTCATCTCGACCTCGTTGCTGACGAGAAATCCGGTTTTCCCATGCTCGATGACCTCTGTCAGCGCGCCCGAGCGAAAGGCCACCACGGGCGTGCCGCACGCGAGCGCTTCCATGCTGACCAACGAGCTCGTTTCGGGAGCGAGACTCGGGACGAGCAAACACTGCGCCGAGCCAAGGAGCCACTTCTTTGCCGTGGGCCCGAGCCCGCCGATGAACCGCCGTCCGCGGTCAAGCCGCGGTACGATCTCACCGGCAAAGTAGCGCTCATGTTCCGGATACCGGAAGATCCTTCCGGCAAGTAGGCAATCGACGCGCGCCCGTTTGGCTGCGCCCAGAGCCAGATGATAACCCTTCTCGGGACAGATGCGTCCCAGCGCTGCCGCAAAAGCGCGCTTCCTATAGACCGGGACGTCACGGTGCGCGAACACACCGTTCTCGATGACCGGAACGGGCGCGGCAGCTGCGGGAAGCGACCGTTGCTGCGTGACTGAAACACAGTTCAGATAAGTGTCCGGCCGTGCCGGATGAAAAATGTGGGGCGGATACCAGTCGAGCGGCAAATGCAAAGTGACCAGAACGGGGATTCCAGGCTCCGGCAGGTAACGGTAAAAGTCGACGCCGTGCATGTGCACCAGATCGACATTACGGCTCTGAATGATCGTATGGAGCGCGGAACGCTGCGCTTGTTGAATCTGGCATCGCAGATCCGGGTCGAGCACTCGGCCATGGGTCGCCGGGATTTTCCAAAGCTCGCCTGAGACCGACGACCCTTCCGACGCTAGCACGATCGACGTATGGCCCTCCGACACCAACGCGCCGTCGAGAGCTTTGACGATTTGCTCCGCCCCACCGGCTGCGGATGCACTGACCGGCGCCAAAGAAAACGCCACATTCAGCACCGTCAGCGGCATCGCCCTCTTCTCAGATTCGCTCACTATGGCGCTTCGTAGCCGAGAGCGCGCAGCTCAAGCCGAAGATTGCGGGGATCCCTGGTGAAAAACAGCCCGATCTTCTTTTCTGAACGAGGCGGCAGGTAGTCGACCGTCGTTTCACTCCGCTCGAGAGGAACCGCGCCCTCCAACAAGCGGCCTGCGACGACAACCCCTTCCGCGGTTGAACCGCCGTGATTTACGGCTTTGACGTGAACCATGTAGCCATTCGTGGTTTGCACGATCGACTCGATGTTCAATTGCACATCGGGAGGCTGCCGATCCCCGGTCAACGCTTGATACACCAAAAAGCCGATAACGGACGCAACGAGGAGAAATCCGACTGCGCCGATAACCCACTCCAGAGTCGGGATCCCATCCGCCGCCTGGCTGCTCGGCGACTGCCGGCTTTGAGTTCCCACTGCCGCCTCGTTCGTGCCGCCCGCGCGTTTTCTTTTTTGCCGTTCTAGCTGCGGCATGGTTCTCACTTATCCCAACTCGTTCTCCTTACAGGATCAGCCTCGCGGCCGCGGCGCCCACTGCCGCCGGAAACCCGAGCACGGCGATCGTCGATAGGATCTGCGGTAGCGCCAGAGCGTCGATGCGCCCGAAAGTCCACAGAATATAGAAACTCATGAGCAACCCGACAGCATAACCCACAACGGTAAACCGCAGGAACACGCTCCAGAAAGGAATCTCCGGCGGTCGCGGCACGGTGCCGCGAAACTCGAGCGCGTACACGAAGGCGTGCATCACTCCAAGTGACGCAAACACGAGCGCGATCGTGTGCCAGGGCGTCATCTGGTAAGCGATGAGGATGATTTCTTCGGTCGGCGCCACGTTAAAGGCGAGGAAGAGAGCGCCCGCGGCCATGATAAAAATCTCGCCCAGATATCCGGCGTGACGCTTTTTGTCATTTGGACTTTTACCGCCGAGTTGTCCCTGAGCGAGCATCGCGCCCATACTCCCCGGAACAGCCTGGATGGCGATTTTGCCCGCCGTTTCCCGAAGCGACATTCCCGGACCGATCACTCCGAACAAACCCAGGGCCGCCGCCCCGGCGGCAAACCCGACTGTGAGCGCGACGAAAGCGTCTACTGCATCGTCCTTGAACCCAAAGGTCTCTTCGAAGCCGATGTAATGAGAGAGTCCGATGAGTAGCGGAAGCGTGAGCAACAAGAGCAGCGCCAACCGAAGCGTATCCATTGCAAAGCCCAGGTGCCACATCTCCATGGTCATCAAGATCGGCAGCGAAAAGATGATCGCGCCCCCGAATGCGCGCGCGAGTCCGATCAAAAAGTCGCGGGGCGCGTGTTTTTGTAAACCGGCTTTCATGCGCGCTGCGACACTTCTCGCATCCACGGGTCTAACGTAAGTAGAGCAATCGTTATGCCGTGAGGCTTTGGCCAATGAAACCCATGAGGACCTCCGCCTTCCGGCAATGTCCTGCTTTTGCGAAAACGGGCGCCACGCCGTCCCAAAAGCGCACATGCCAAGCGGCAGTATTGGGGTTTTCGATGAAGCGCAGTTCCGACCGGGAGTGAGGGAGGATGGTAAAGGGATCGAGTAATCGGTTTTGAACGCATAACGGTTCGGTGTTTCCGCCACTCCGATACGCCAATTGTGAACGGATGGCACGCCACTTGCGCGGGGTTCTCTGTCGCGCTTTGCTGGTAATGCGGCGCTTCACCGCTTCGCGCTCATGGTTTCCGCTACCGTGGGAGGATCCACACGATCGCTATGAATGAAATCATCCGCCCAGGAAGAAACTGCTGGAAGGTCGTTGATGTTTCCACCACGGGACTACTCATCGACGGCCGCGATTACTACCGGGCTTTTTATCGTGCCGCCAAAAAGGCGCGGAGCTACATCCTGATATCGGGCTGGCAGTTCGACAGCAACGTCGCGTTGCTGAGAGGAGAAGACGCCAAAGCGGCCGGCGAGGAGCCGACATTGCTCTCGTTTTTGAACGACCTGTGCGTGCAAAACAGCGCGCTCCGCATCTTCATCCTCGCTTGGGACTTTAGCGTGATTTACAGCCTCGATCGCGAGTGGTTCCAGGAGTGGTATATTAACTGGACGACAAACGAGCGGCTTAGATTTTGTTTTGATCGCTGCGAAGCTTTCGATGCCTGCCATCACCAGAAATTCGTCGTGATCGACGGCTCGTTGGCTTTCGTCGGCGGGCTCGACCTCTGTTCCAGCCGCTGGGACGACCGCGACCACAGAGTCGACAATCCACTGCGCGTCAACGCGGATGGCACGGCATACCGCTCGTTTCACGACCTCCAGTCTGCTCACGCCGGATCGATCGCTCCCGCCTTGACCGAGCTTTTTAGAACGCGATGGAAGATCGCCAGCGGAGAAGATCTCGACCTGGCGGAAAATCCGCCGGAAGCTTCAGTCGACATCGATTTGACCGTCCCGATCAAGGCGAACAAAGTTGCGATCAGCCGGACGCAATCCCCGACAGGTTGCGGCGGCGAGCCGGTTTGGGAGATTCGGCGCTTGTTTTTAGACGCGATCGACGCGGCGGAGAAGCTGATTTACATCGAAAACCAATACTTCAGCTCGGCCGCGCTTTTCAGGGCTCTCAAAGAGCGCATGACTGACCCGAGACGTTCGCGTCTGGAGATCGTGTTAATCATCGCCAAGGACGCCGAGGCGTTTCTGGAACAGCTTTCGATCGGGATTGCACAAACGAAAGCGATCCGAAGCCTGAAAGAAATCGCCCGGGCAACCGGGCACGCTCTCGGGATCTATCATCCCGCTTCGGTGAACGGCGGCGACGAGCTCCCCACTTACATCCATTCCAAGCTGCTCCTCGTCGATGATCGATTCTTGAGCGTCGGCTCCGCCAACATGAACAACCGCTCGATGGGGTACGATACCGAGCTCAACGTTTCCTGGGATGCCTTTGATGCCCCGGATGTCGTCGCAGCGATTCGCGAGGCGAGAGTCGATCTCCTTGCCGAGCATTGCGGGCTTGCGGCCGCGGCGCGCGGCGATTTGGAGCGGACGCAAGGGCTCGTCGATTTTCTGAATCGGCTGGCCGACGACGGCTCTTCCCGTTTACGCCACCACCCGACACGCAGCCTCTCGGAAGACTATCAATGGATAACGTCGATTTTACCCGACGGGTTGCCGTTCGACTCGGAAGGGCCCCCGGATCCCGAGATGTTTTACGAAGGCATGTCGGTCAAGGAGGACTCTTTTTTCACCAGGGGCGTAACAAGCCTGAAAACCTGGCTAAAGAGTTTCGGCGCGACTTAATAAAATCGTTCAAACGGTTCAAGCCGCTCAAAACGTTCAAACCGTCCGCTTGAACAGCTTGAACTGAGCAATGCGATTAAACGGATGGAACTGCCTCATAAAATCGTTCAAATCGTTCAGCCCGTTCGCGACACCGGGCGCCGAGTCCGGGATCGGATCACGCTCGCTACGAAACTCGCGCCGGCCGGCCGCTTTGTCCTCTGGACCGCCGGAGTGCTGACGGCTTTGGCGGTCATTCTCGTCCTCGCGGCCGTTTTCATCGACGAGCCGTTGCGGCGTAGAGTCGAGGCGAACATCAACGAAGCTCTCGAGGGCTATACGGTTCGTATCGGGAAGCTCGACTTCCACCCGATCGGGTTCTCGCTCGACTTGGAAGACTCCACGATAATTCAGAATGACCGGCCCGACCCCCCGGTCGCTTACATTCCGAGCCTTACGGCGAGTGTTCACTGGCGCGCTCTTATCTACGGCCGGCTCGTCGCCGATTTCGAATTCGACGAGCCTGAAATTTACATCAACCGAAGCCAGACGAAGAAGGAGGTCCAGGATCCCGTTCCGGTGAAAGAGCGCGGCTGGCAAGAGGCCCTGCAAGCCATCTATCCATTAAAGATCAACGCGTTCATAGTCCGATCAGGTAGACTCACGTACACCGACCGCGGACCCTTTCGACCGCTCGAGCTCACCGACGTGAATTTTCGCGCAGAGAATATACGCAACGTCAAATCTGAACAGGGCGTCTATCCTTCGCGGGTTCACCTCGATGCCATCGTATTCGGCCGCGGCAAGCTCGAAGCCGACGGTCACGCGGACTTCCTGGCCCAACCCCACGTGAGTTTTAAAACCGATCTTTCGCTGGACCGAATCAACCTGGACTACTTCAAGCCGATCGCTCAACGCTACAAATTCGACGTGCAACGGGGGACCGTTTCGGCCAAGGGTGTCATGGAGTATGCCGGACACACCAAGTACGTTGATATCGGTGAAGTGCACGTCTCGGACGTAAGCGCGGAATATGTCAACAAATCGGCTGAACCTGCGCCCAAGGATGTAGCCAAGAAAGTCGATCGCGCGGTTAAGGAACACAGCGATTCGCCCACGCTGGATTTTCGGATTGACAAGGTGCTGCTGCACGGCAGGGTCGGGTTTTTCAACCCGGCAGCCAATCCCGCTTACAGACTGTTCATCGATCAAACCAATTTACAAATAAGCAATTTGACCAACCAATCCGAAGACGGAATCATGGTGGGACAGTTGCGCGGCAAATTCATGGGCACCGGCGACACCCGGATCACGATCAATGCCCGGCCAAACAAGAAAGGGCCGGACTTCGACCTCAAGATCGCTGTCGAAAATACCGACATGCGCGCTATGAACGACCTGTTTCGCGCATACGGCAACTTCGATGTCGTTGCAGGCCTGTTTTCCTTCTATTCCGAAATCTCGGTGCGAAACGGTGCGATCGCCGGGTACGTGAGGCCGTTCTTTCAGGAAATGGACGTTTACGACCGGCGCCAGGAGAAGGAAAAAGGTCTATTTCGAAAACTCTACGAGGGAGTTATCGGCGGGCTGACCGTGTTGTTGCAGAACAAACCCCGGGATGAGGTCGCCACTTCGGTGTCGATCTCGGGAAAGCTCTCGGACCCGCAGACGAGCACCTGGGAAACGGTTTTGGGGCTCATCCAAAACGCGTTCTTTAAAGCAATCCTTCCCGGCTTTGAGCGAGAAGCACAGAAGCGGGATGAATGAGACGAGACGCTGGAGTAATGGGGTAGTGGAGTCATGGTTAGAACCAACCCTCCAGTACTCCAACACTCGAATCTTCCCTTGCTACCGCTTCGGCTCGGACGGTTCCGAAATCTCTTCGAGCGCTTCTCCAGCCAGATCTTGCTCCTCGGCGCCGACAGTGCGAACGGAAATGTCCCCGAGCGAGACGATCCCGACGAGCTGTTTGTCACGGTTCAGTATCGGCAAACGCCGGATCTGCTTGACCTCCATCACCTGCGCCGCGTCCTCGACCTCATCATCTTCGAAACAATAGGCCAGGTCTCCCGACATGACATCGGACACTTTCGTTGCCGAAGGGTCGCGCCCTTCCGCAACCGCCCTTACGGTGATGTCTCGGTCGGTGACCATCCCGCTAAGCTTTTGTCCATCGCATACCGGAAGCGCGCCGACATCGAGTTCTTTCATCTTGGCCGCCGCGTCGCGGACCGATGCGTCGGGCGGAATGACTTCTACGCCTCGAGTCATAATCTCTCGAATCTGCATAACGTACCCTCCTGGACGTTTCTTGTGTAGTGAGGCAACGCAAAGGCTGTGCCAGGAGATTGCCTTGAAAAGTTTTGCCGTTTTGCACGCGGGCGAATCGGTGGGATTTTTATCGTTGAAACAGCGCCGCGCGGGAAAACCCACAAACGGGACAACGACGAAACATTTGCTTGACACCCGGTTTTATCCTGATAAGTTCACTGAATCGATTTTCACTCGCCAATCCAAAACCATTGTAGAGGCGGCGCAATGGGTACCCGAGAGGACGCGATCGAATTCGGGCGCAACCACGTGGGAAGACCTGGGTACGAAGGCGGACGGGATTTGGAAGCCGAACTCGATGTGGCTGAGCGCCTTCAGCAAGTCAGCACCCGACTGATTCAGGCCGACGACGTCCATGAGCTTTTCGAACAGATCCTCGATACTGCGGTAGCGATCATGCGTTCCGATTACGCGAGCATCCAGATGCTCGATCGCGAACAGCGCGAGCTTCGGCTGCTTGTTCACCGTGTTTTCACCCGGGAAGCCGCCAAATCTTGGGAACGGCTGCGGCCGGTTTTGGGAACGATCTGCGGGGAGGCCCTCCGCACCGGCCAACGGTGCATCGTTGCAGATGTCGAGCGATGCGATCTAATCGCCGGCAGCGACGGGCTAAAAACATTCCTGCAAACCGGCATCCGCGCTGTGCAGAGCACTCCGCTCGTGTCGCGCTCGGGTACGCTGATCGGGATGATCTCGACCCACTGGCGCGAGCCGCACGAGCCTGGCGCGAGCGAGTTGCGCATGTTGGACGTGCTCGCGCGCCAGGCGGCCGATCTCATCGAACGGGCACAATCGGACAAAGCTCTGCGCGAAAGGGAGCGAGAGCTCGCCGATTTCTTCGAGAACTCTCCCGTCGGCCTCCACTGGATTGGAGCCGACGGCGTTATTCTGCGCGCGAATCAGGCCGAGCTCGACCTCCTCGGCACCACCCGCGACGAGTACATCGGCCGCCACATCGCGGATTTCTACGCGGATCGCGGGGTTGGCGAGGATATCCTTCGTAGATTCGCCCGCGGCGAAACGCTGCGGAGCTACGCCGCTCGGAAGCGGTGCAAGGACGGCAGTATCAAGCACGTCCTGATCGACGGGAATGTCCTGTGGGGAAAAAACGGCGAGTTCATCCACGCGCGTTGTTTCACTCGGGACGTCACCGAGCAGCGGCGAGCCGAAGCGGCGCTGCGAAGCCTCAACGCCGAATTGGAGGAGCGCGTCGCGGCTCGAACGACCGAGCTCGTCTCCAGCATCGCGGAGCGCGAGCGGCTCCAAGAACAGCTCCTGCAAGCGCAAAAACTGGAGAGCATCGGCACGCTGGCGGGCGGCATCGCGCACGATTTCAACAATCTCTTGAACATCATTATGGGGTACACGCTGTTGATCCAGCACTGCGGCTATCGCGGAAACGTCTCGGAAGCGCTGGAGGTCATAAGAGAGACGGTTCAGAGGGCGGCGGCCTTGGTCCAGCAGCTCCTCGCAATGGCGCGAAAGAGCGAAGTCAAGTTTCAGCAAACCGACATCAATGAAATTGTCAAGACAGTGGGCCGTGTCCTGGCCGAAACCTTTCCCAAAACGATTGACATTGCCCTGAATCTGGATTCGGATCTTCCTCCGCTGCTCGCCGATCCCAATCAGATTCATCAAGCTTTGCTTAACCTGTCCATCAACGCCAGGGACGCGATGCCTCATGGGGGCCACCTCCTGTTGGAGACCTCGATCACAAGCGGTGATGAGCTTCGGCGAAGGTTTCGAAACGCGCAGCCGGGGCGCTACGTGTGTATCCGCGTAACCGACAGCGGCATCGGTATCGACGAGTCCACGCAAGGTCGGATCTTCGAACCTTTTTTCACCACAAAACCTCAGGGGCAGGGAACCGGCCTCGGGCTTTCGGTCGTCTACGGCATCGTCACTAACCACTCGGGATTCGTTGACGTGGAGAGCGCGCCCGGTCGGGGGACGAGGTTCAGCATCTACTTCCCGCTCGCGCAGGAACGGTTCACACCCGAGCTCAAAGCAGAACCCGATGTCGATGCGCGGCAGGAATTCCGCGGCTGTGGCGAGACGCTTCTCTTCGTCGATGACGAGGAGAGGCAGCTCCGGTTGATGCGGGAGTTTTTGGAAAAGCAAGGTTACAGAGTTCTTGCGGCGCGCGACGGGGCCGAGGCGGTAGATGTCTATTCGCGGCACAAACAAGAGATCGCGCTCGTGGTACTCGATCTGGGACTTCCCAAGCTCAACGGATGGCAGGCGTTCCAGAGGATGAGAGAGATCGAGCCGAACGTTAAGGCGCTATTTGCCACCGGGCTGCTCTCGCCTGAGATCGAGGCGGAGATGAGACGCGTCAAGGTGGCCGGCGTACTCGAGAAACCCTACGAGCTGGGTGCAGTGTTGGAGAAGATCACCACCGCCGTCCGAAGCCCCGCAGCACGAGCTTTGAGTTAGAGCATTGAGCTTTGAGTAGGCTAATCGCCCGATTATCCCGACCCTCAATAGGACCTTTGTAATATAGGTGATGGAGACTCATCTGGTGATTCGGCGGTCAAGTGTTTAAAGGAATCCTTGCTGCCGCGGGTGTTGTCTTTATTCTTGCAACGGCGTTGCCCTTGAGTCGAAGTGGCAGCGCCTGGGTCCGAATCTTCGACTTTCCGCGCACCCAGATCGCCGTAGGCGGTTTCCTGGTCGCGGTCCTGTACTGCTTTTTCGTTTGGGATATCCGCAACGTTGCGGAGCATGTCATGCTTGCGCTGCTGGCGGGTTGCGTGTTGTTTCAAGCCTACCGCATTTTCCCCTACACGGTGCTCGCCGCCCCGCAGGTGCAGGCGAGCAGCGACGCCGACACCGATGCGAGTTTCAGCTTACTCATCTCCAACGTGCTGATGGAAAACCGGAATCTCGAACAGTATCTGGAAATAGTCGGGGAAGCGGATCCCGACCTCTTACTCGCCGTCGAAACGGACCGATGGTGGACGGAGCAGCTCCGCGTCCTCGACGGGCGTTACCCCGATGCGGTTAAATATCCGTTAGCGAACTGTTATGGGATGCTTCTGTACTCGCGGCTAAAGCTGATTGAACCGCAGATAAAATTCCTCATTGAAGACGATGTGCCGTCTATTCATACGCGGGTCGAGTTGAAATCGGGAGATTCTATCGTGCTCCACTGCCTCCATCCCAAGCCACCTCAGCCAGTGCATAGCCGGGATTCGACGGAACG
>DATMBL010000254.1:0-7814 GCA_035559295.1 Candidatus Eiseniibacteriota bacterium | reverse complement strand
CCGGGACGATTCCGGCATGCACGAAACGGATATCTTCCCGCGCAAGGCCCCCGCCGTCGAAGAGTGAATTGACCTGGCCCATGAACTCGTCGATTTCCTGCTCGCCGACGGCCAGGCAGTCCGGGTCTCCGTCGTAGGGCGCCTGCGTGGTTCCGACCAGGGAATGGCCGTGCCAGGGTGCAATGAACACGAATCTCGATTCACCGGCGCCGTCGGCCCGCGGCCCGAGCCACAACCCCAGAGCGCATTGATCAACGAGCGGCTTTGTCACCAGGTTCATGGCTTTGAGCCATCGTCCCCGCAGTGGTCGACGGGCGCCGTTCTCGCCTTCCCACAACTTGCCGAGCCACGGACCGCAGGCCTCGACGACGAGCCTGGCCCGGATTGCGAACCGCCCGTCTCCGAGGACGTCCCTGGCCTCTACCCTGCGGAGACCCTCGCCGTCGTCGAGCGACGCGGTCGCCTCGACGTAATTGGCGACGTCCGCGCCCGCCTGCACGGCGGATTGCAGAATACTCAAAATGAGCCGCTCGGAGTTGCGCATCTGGCAATCGAACCACAGTGCGCCACCGGTAACCCCCCGGCAGTCGATCCTCGGGGCAAGCCGCAGGAGTTCGGACTTCGAAATTAACCGTCCCGCGGGAATGATCCTGTCTCGATTGCCGAGCCTGTTACGATCCCACCCGATCAAATCGTTCACCTTCAAAGCAAGCCGGAACGCGTTGCGCCCCCGGGTGAGGCTCCGGTACGTCGGAACGACGACGGGAAGCGGATGAACCAGATGCGGAGCGATGCGCATCCACACCGCCCGTTCGCGTATCGCTCTGCGCACGCGGAGCAGGTCGAGATGCTGCAGGTATCGGAACCCGCCATGGATCACTCTGAGCGTTTTTGAGGAGGTCGCGTGGCCGAAGTCTCCTTTCTCGATCAACGCGACCGACAGCCCGCGCAGGCTCGCGTCCCAGGCAATGCAGGCCCCGTAGACGCCTCCCCCGACCACGCAGACATCGTAAACGCGCCGGCTCATTTCCAGTAGATTGCGCTTCATGCAGGGACCCGTGCGCTATTTCACCGCCTTGGCGATCAGATGCCACCCGAAGGGCCGGACCAGTGTCCTCGGAATGGAGTTGAAGAGTCCGACGAAAAGCTCGTTGTACAGCCATGCCTTGGCGCCCCGTTGCAGTTTCGTTTTGACGGGAAAGCGCTCGACGAACAACCGCACGTGCGAGAAGTCCCGCAAAAGCCGCCGAAATTCGCCGCGCGAATACTTCCGAAAGACGGGCGCGCCCTCATGTTCCAGCTTGACGTTCATCAGACACCGGAGGAAATTCAGCCATGAGTACCTATTGTACACGGTGACGATCGCCTCGCCCCCGTTCTCCAGCACTCGCAACATCTCGCCGACCATCCGGACCGGATCCGGCGTATATTGCAGCACGCCGTGCGCGTAAACGACGTCGAACGAGCCATCCGGAAATGCGAGGGCTTCGCCGTCCATCACGCGAAAATCCGCCCGCAAGCCGCGCTGCGAAAAATGCTTCGCCGCCAGCTCGACCGACACGGGACTCAGGTCGATCCCGGTTACGACCGCCCCCGCCGCCGCAAAGCGCGCCAGATCGATGCCGAGCCCGCAGCCGATCTCCAGAACGCGGCGGTTGCGGTAGGCGGGGAAACTCACCAATTCCGGAAGGTAAGAGAGTTTTTCGTAATGGTAGAGTTCGAGATCGCGAAAGAACGCCGGCGATCCCACCGGGTTGGCACTCATGCCGATATCATGGATATGCGTATCCCAGTACCGGCGCACCTCGGCGGCGCGCGACTGAGGCCCTTCGGCTGGAACGACGTTTTCGGCCATCGCCGCTTCGCTATCCGCCAAGTTCTGCCCCCGCCTCGTAAGCGGCCGCGGGCGCGAAGTACTCGAGCGCCTCTTGCGTCTTTGCGATAAAGGCGGCGTAGGCGTACTTCTCTGCCGCGAGCGCCGCTGCTTTTTGGCCGAGTCGCCGGCGCAATTCCGGATCTCGTAGAGCGGTCACGATTCCCTCGGCAAACGCCTCGGGGGTCGGTTCGACGAGAAGCGCCACCTCCGGGTTGAGGACCTGCAGGTGCGTCGTTAGGTCCGTCGCGACGATCGCCTTTCCCGCGCGCAGGTAGGAGTAGATTTTCAGCGGCGTGTTGTTCCCTTTGGTCCGCGGCGACACCAGCACGTCGGCCAATTGAAGATAGCCCGGCATCTGTTCGATCGGGAGCGTGCCGGGCAAGAGGAAGTAAGGCTCGAGCCCTCGTGACCGGATGATCCGTCGCAGACTCTCTCGCTGACGCTCGTTTCCGCCGACGCAGACGAACATCACGTCTTTCACTCGATCGACGACCAAACGGGCACTTTCGATCAGGAGATCCAGTCCCTGATACGGTTCGAAGCTGCCCGTGTAGACGACCGCTCTTCTGCCGTCGATACCGTGGGCCGCCCGCAGGTCCGCCGTCGATCGTGCCTCTTCCGCTTTGCCGATGTCATCGACGTTTTCGATGAGAAAAACCCTCTTGCCCGGCGCCAGCGTTTGGACGTGGTCTCTCAGCTCCGGATACACGGCGATTACGGCGTCCGAATGGCATATGGCTTCTCTCTCGAGCCAGCCGAGCAGTTTGACGACCGGGGCAAAACTGCAGAAACCAAAGTTGGACAGCTGCTGGGGCAGACTCGAGTGCATATCGTAAACATGCGGAACTCGGAACATGCGGGAAAGCCAACAGCCAAAGAAAGCTCCCTCCTCATGCGAGTGGATGAGATCGTATCGCTTGCGCCGCAGGCACGACAGCGCCTTCAGGAAGAGCAAGAAGTCCAGCAGCGGCTTTTGCCACGATGGGCCGACCTTGATTTCCCTCAGCCCCGGGAGCTTTCTGATCCTGTGGATCGTTAATCCGCCAACCGGCGTGTCTTCCCCGAACGGATAGGTAATCAGGTCAATTTGGTGGCCTTGAACGCTCAAGGCCCGCACTCTTTGCAGGACGCTGAGCGGAGTGCCTCGGGGCGTAAGGAAACACTGGGGCGCGAGCATTAGGATATTCATGGTCACATCTGTTGCGGCCGAAGCGCCGGGGTTTAACGCGCTGAAACTTGCGTCTGGAGCGTGGGCCTTTTTTCGAGGACGATGATCTCCGGGCTAAGACCCGGGATGAGGTTGGGACCAAGAAGGGGCTCAGTGCTGAACCTCTGGACCGACCGATAGCCGAAATCGCCTCGAAGCAGCCGATCCAGGAGTTGTTTTTGCGGCGATCCTTCCTCGAATCGGCTGTACTGGGCGCCGGTCAGGATCACATAGTCGGGAGATCTTGCGGAAAGGGACGACACGGTCTGGTCATCAAATTCCGTTCGATAGGAGTTCACGGCCCGCGGCAATCGCGGCAGGTAGGCCGGTTGGGAGTACGTTTCCACACGCGCTCCAGCCGGCAGATTCGCTCGAATCCACGCCTCCGCCTGGTAACGCGCGTCGCGCATCATGAGATAGTTGACGTTGAAGCCATAGGCGAACGCGTAGAGCCACATCAAGCCGTAAGCCGCGACCGCCCACCGCCGGCCGCGGGACCACGACCACACGCCGGCCAGAAACCGCCCGCAAAAAAGCGCCAGGACGAGTATGAGTTCCATGACGAAGCGCGTCTTGATGAAACTCAACTGCAGCGCCACGAAGAACAGATAAGAACAAAGCGCAACTACGAAGGGCGGCGCCCACCGCTCTTTGTACGGGAAGTAAACGAGCCCCGCGAGGCTGGCGATAAACAAGACGGGATTCATGCTTGCGGAGAGGAGAATGATCGTTTCCTTCCAGCGCTCCAGGAAGAGACTCGTCCCCATCCCCCGCAACTGGGGCGCGCCGGGATAGCCCTCCTGCCACTTTGGATGCACGTCGGTCGTCCGGTAGAGCAACCGCTCGATGTTTCCATCCCAGTTGAATATCAGGTGAGTCGCCAGAACAAAGGTGAGCACGGAGATACCGAAGCCCCAGAGAATCTTCCGGTCAAACAGCAGCCGCACGAACCCCGCCGGTTGGAGCTCGCCTTTCAAGTGGTGTCTGATGTGCAGCGCGAGGATCGGGAAAGGCAGCAAAATAAAAAGACCGTAGGCTTGCTCCTTTGTGCCGAGCGCCATGCCCGCGCCGAAACCGAGCAGCAGATAGTTCTTGAGCTCAACCTCACCGTTCACCAACCGCGCAAAGGCGAATAGCCCCAGCGCGCACCAAAACAGGTGCGGTGTATCGACGTTCGAGGTGTGCGCATAAAAAATGAACGGCGGCGACAAGGCGATCGTGAGCGCCGACAGAACCGCGCCGCGTTGCCCGAACAGCATCCGCGCCGTCAAAAATATCAAGATGACGATTCCTACACCCATCAAGGCGCTGGTCGCGTTGGCAAGAAGCGAAAGAACCGTCAGAGCGGTTTCCGGATCGCTGAGTCCGTAAGGATAGTCGTTGGTTGGGTTTGCCAAGCCCCCGGTCAGGTATAAGTAAACGATATAGGGCGTGTAGACCGCCATCAAAACGAAGAAATGACCCATCGGAAACTTGTTGTAGTACCCCGAATTCCACCAATCGTCGAGGAACATCGCCTTCGCGGCAACCAGCGGCTGCAATGGTCCGATCGCATCCGTGGCCCACGTATGCGGCCCGTTGGGCAGGCCCCACCACAACCAAAAAAGGTTCATAAAGAGACTCAGCGCCGCGACCGCGGGAAGAGGCGCCGCGCTCGTTCTATAAAATAGTGAGGAGAGCAGGGTTCTTCCCCGTGCCATGCTGAAGACTGCCTGGGCGCCGTTCAGCTGGGGACCCTCGCCAACGGGTCGCTGATAAGGCGCCATTCATCCTCCGTGGACGGAAGCGTTTGCCTGCATGCATCATCAATGGTTGAGATCTTCGGCCGCCTGCCTTTTAAGAAGCCCTGCGGGATGATGACGCGAGCGTGAGATCGCTGGGCGGCCGAGCCGGATGGATTGAATCGAACGGTTATTGGATGCCCAAGCGTCGATCGCCGGCGGGGAACGAATCCTCGGGACTCGAGCCGGCCGGCCGCTCCGGAAAGCCGAGCACCTCGCGCGCCAGAAAGACAGGGCGCTGCTTCACCTCTTCGAACATGCGTCCCAAGTATTCGCCCAGGACTCCCAACGCGAGCAGTTGCACGCCGCCAAGAAACAGAACCGTTACAATCAGCGAGGTCCAGCCTTGGGGGGCCGGATCACCGCTGACTTTGGCGAGGATCAGGTAACCCA
Organism: Candidatus Eiseniibacteriota bacterium; assembly: GCA_035559295.1. Lineage (GTDB taxonomy): Bacteria > Desulfobacterota > Binatia > UBA9968 > UBA9968 > DATMBL01. The sequence goes on along the minus strand of DATMBL010000254.1, from coordinate 2,557 downwards.
TGCCGGATAACGAGCAAAAGGAGATGAAAACTCCCGCCAGGCTCACCAGCCGCAGAGGAACAAAAGAATACGAGATGAGTCCGTCCAGCGCGAGGCTCAGCAACCGATTGAAGGAGTATTTGGATTCGCCTGCATGGCGCGCCTCCCGATCGTACTCCACGCCGACCTGGCGAAACCCCACCCAGGCCCTTAGCCCGCGGACGAATCGATTTCTTTCGGGCATCCGATTGAGAATCCGAACGACGCGCCGATCCATCAAAGCGAAGTCGCCCGAGTCGAGGGGGATATCGATATCCGCTGCGCGCTTCATCAATCTATAAAACAAACTGTAAGCGGCTTTCTTGAATCGTGGTTCCACCCGCGAACGACGAATCGCATAAGCGACCTCATAGCCGCTGCGCCACGCTGCGACGAGTCGCGGTATCACTTCGGGGGGATCCTGCAGGTCGCCGTCCATCACAATGACGGCGTCACCGGAAGCGAAGGCCAGGCCGGAGGTGATGGCTCTCTGATGGCCGAAGTTCCGCGCCAGGCTGACCGCGCGAACTCGGCTATCTTGCGCGTGTAACCCTCGAATCGTCCCGAGCGTGCCGTCAGAGCTGCCATCGTCGATGAAAATGATTTCAAAGGGTAGGTTTAGATCCTCGAGCACGGCTGCCGCGCGCCGGTACAACACACTGACGTTGGCCTCTTCGTTGAATACCGGGATGACAACCGATAGCGTCGGCCGCGATGGCAACTGGCGGTCCGAGGCCGGTGCTTGTTTCGCGGCGCGCGAGCGCTGCCGTTCCAAGGACGCGCCGTTGGGCTTAGCCATAGCTTTTCTCCTGATTGACGATGCCGCTTCTACTAAGAGGTGCGACAATTGGCTGCCGGCTCGCGCGGGCCGTCGCCCGGCGGGCGGCGGTAAATTTCGATTGTCGGGGCGACTCCGGGAATTATCCGACCGGCGAGCCAGGGGTTTTGCTCGAAGCTTTGAACGAGCGCATAGCCCAGGCCGCCGCTTCGCAACGAATCCAGAAAGTATCGATTCGACGTATGCTCGAAAATCCTGGCCTTGGGCGAGGCGCCGCGGACGGCACTGAGCCCTTCCTCGCTATCGCGGTGGTCCTCTCGCCAGTCTTTGGGATACCGCGTCGTGATGTTGGCCAAACCGGCGCTGCTAAGAACCACCCAGTCCGGCGAACGCGAGAGAAAACGTTCCACCGATCTCTCCTCGTAAGGCACCTCAATGATGCGTAGGCCCGAATGAAAGCGCGGCAGATAAGTGCGCGGCTGATAGATTTCGATCGAGCCGCCGGGGGCGGCGTTTTCTTCTAGCCAGCGCTCGGCGGCGTAACGCGGATCTTGAAGCAGTAACCGTGCGGCCTCGGCGCCGCGCATTCCGCAGAATATGATAAGAGCCACGATCCCAACCCTGACCAGTCTGCCGTTAAGCGTTCCGGCGGGAATCCCTTTGAGCAGGGTTTCAATCCCGATCGCGCTCAGCCCGGTGGCGACAACCGTGATGGGCAGAACGTATCGCGGCGTCAACATCAGGAACGATCGGGCCGAAATGAAGTAGTAACCAAGCGCCGGGAGGACGATCAACGAACTGCTCCAATGCCATCCGCGGATGACGAATCCAAGCGCCGCGGCCAAAAAAAGCGGCCAGCCCATTGATTCGACAATGATCTCGATTGTCCTGCCCAGCTGGGCGATCTCAATTGCGATATCCCTCGGCAACTCGAAAACGATCGGAAAATAGTATGAAACGTACTGCCGGCGCAGTTCTTCCGGCAGGCTATGGGTTAGAAACTGCACGCGATGCCAAAAACCCGCAGGGTTGTAAAAAATCCCGTTCATGAGAACAAAAACACCGGCGGCCACCAACAAGCCCCTCCACGCGCCCTCGGGCAGACGGAAGGGCATCCCTTTCACGCGCCGGCGGCGCACATGAGTGATGAGCAAGATCACGGGTAACCACACCAGGACTCCCAACGCTTGTTCCTTGGTGGAAAGCGCCATCGCCGAGGCCCCGCCGATGAGCAATATGCCCCCGCGATCCTTGTGTCGAGCGTACACTCTGGCCGCGCCGTAGAAGGCAAGCATCGTCCAGAAAAGCACAGGCGCTTCGACGTTGGTCGTGTGCGCGTAGAAAACGACCGGGAACAGGGTCGCGAAAAACCAGCCGGCGAGCCAGCCCACGCGAAAGCCGAAGAGTTCCCGGCACGTAAGAAACCAGAAAAACGCCGCCCCGGTCATCATGAGCGCGCTCATGCCCCGGCCGAGCAATGCCAGGACGAACAGGGCGCTCTCCGGATCGGAGAACCCATGGGGGTACTGCTCGGTGGGAACCCGAAGCCCGCCCGTCATCCACAACCACAACAAATAAGGGAGGTAGACGGCGGTGAGCAGGAACGAGTGGCCCGGAGGGTATTTGAAATAGAACCAACCGGAGTTCCATCCCTCCGCGAACTGGTGATAGGAGACCGCGAGCGGCGTCAGCGGCCTTAGCGAATCGGTCGCCCAGGTGTCATTGCCGTTCGGCAATCCCCACGACAGGGATATAAGGTTA
>DATMBL010000253.1:0-14465 GCA_035559295.1 Candidatus Eiseniibacteriota bacterium | reverse complement strand
AGGGCCGGGAGCAACACGCGCTCATCGTGGAAACTCCGGGAGGGGTGATCGCCTGCGCCGCGCAAGGAGCCCAACCGCAGGGAGAGCAGGTCACCGTGTTCTTCCGTCCAGAGGACGTTGAGGTGTTCAGGGAAAGGCCGGCGCAGAGCTTCGCGCTGAGCGGCGTCATCGCGGAAACCGTATTCCTCGGCAAGACTGTGGAGTGCTTGGTCGAGACGCGCGACGGAAGCCAACTGAAGATTTCCGTCCATCCGCGGTTCCTTCCGAAAAAGGGCGAATCGGTGCACCTCGGAGTCGATCCCGAGGTCTGTCTGATCGTGAACGACTAGCCGAAAAAAAAAGGAAAGAAGGAGGTTCGCATGATCAAGACGAAGGGCCTTTATCACATCGGGATTCCGGTGAACGATCCGGAACGGGCGAAGAAATTCTACACCGACGTGCTCGGCATGAAGTTCGTGAGCTTGCAGCGGGACGACATGGGGGACGGGAAAGCCCGGGTCGAGTTGCGTTCGGGAGACGATATCATCGTGTTGTTCGAGCGACCGGAGCCAAGGGAGAGAGACGCGCTCAAGGAGGAAGGCGCGACGCATCAGGCCTTCACCGTGGACAACGATGATTTCGAGCTCGCGGTGAAACGCATGGAAGAATGGGGAGTGAAGATCCATCGCGTGCCGACCGTCGAGAGGCCTTCCGGGCGAGGCTTTTACTTCTTCGACAGCGAGGGAAACTTGCTGCAGCTGTACGCTCCGCCGAAAAGATAGCGAAGAAATAATCGCAAGGCCGGCGTAAGGAGGAATCCGGAACTATGAAGCTACTGGAAGAACGCTGCGCGATCGTTACCGGTGCGGGTCAGGGAATCGGACGCGCGGTGGCAAAAGGGTTGGCCGAGCAAGGGGCGAAGGTCGTGATCGCGGAGCTCAACCGCGAGACCGGGATGGCCGCCGCGGAGGAGATCCTTGCGCAGGGGGGCCAGGCGATTGCGGTAGAGACCGACGTCGGCAATGAAGAATCCGTCAAGAAAATGGTCGAGGCGGCGCTCCGCTCTTTCGACCGGATCGACATCCTGGTCAACAACGCCGCGATCTTCCCGGCTTCGAAGGTCGCCGAAATGGATAACCGCGAGTGGGACGAGGTATTGCGGACGAATCTCTCGGGAACGTTTTTCTGCTGCCGCGCAGTAATGCCGGGCTTCAAGAGACAAAACCGGGGGAGGATCATCAACTTCACCTCGGGCAGAGCTCTCCAGGGGTCGCGGCACGGCGCCCACTATGCCTCGTCCAAGGCAGGGATCATCGGCTTCACCAAGTCTCTAGCGCTGGAACTCGCGCCGCACGGCGTCACCGTGAACGCGATCTGCCCCGGATTGACCGACACCTCCCAGTCCAGGGCGCATTCGGCCACCCTCGAGGAATACTATGCCAAGGCCAAGAACATTCCTCTAGGGAGGATCGGCCAACCGGAAGACTACATCGGTCCCGTAGCGTTCCTCGCCAGCGACTGGGCCGCCTACATCACCGGGCAAACGCTGATCGTCAATGGCGGCGCCTTTTAATCGTCCTGTTAGCGCGCGCACGGTCCGGAGAGGTTCCAAGGACTTCGTCGAAGCGTCATGAAACGCAGCCCCCTAGGGATCGTCGGCTTCGAAAAGGGTGCCGTGCTCCGGGCAGCGGAAGGCATGGGCTTTTTCGCGGCTGAAGGCCTCGATGTGACGTTCACGCAAACTCGCAGCTCCAAAGAGGAGATCACGGGACTGCTGGAGGGAACATGGGACGTAGCCTTCGACAACGCGGACAACGTCATTGCGTGGGACGAAGGATACGGAGCTGACAGGCGTCCTCACGATCTTTTCATCTTCATGGGCGGCTCCCGAGAGCTGAATCAGAGCCTTTATGGGACTTCGGATATTTGGGACATTTCGCAGCTCAGGGGGAAGGTCCTGGGGGTCGACGCAGTCGACACGGGTTATGCCGTCGTGTTGCGCTACATCCTTCAGCGCCACGGTCTCGGCTATGAGCAGGATTACCGGTTGATACCGCTGGGATCGACTCGAGCTCGTCTGGAGAACCTGCTCGAGGGACGGATTTCCGGAGCCATGCTGAATTCCCGCACGGCAGAGAGTCACGCGGAGCTTCGATTGCTTGCGCGTGGCAGAGACTACGTCCACCCGTATGCCTCGCGCGTCGGTCTCGCGCGCCGCGTCTGGGCGGAACTCCACCATGACGTGCTCGTCCGCTTCATACGCGCCAACCTCACGGCGGCCGATTGGCTCGCCCGCGAGGAAAACGAAGCCGCCGCCTTGGGTCTCGTTTCGGACGAGCAGGGCTGCGCCCGGCAGCAACTGAAGGAAGAAATCGGCAATCTTCGCGCTCTCGGCCGATCGGCCTTGGCGATCGACCGCGAAGCTCTTGACCGGGTCATCGCTGTTCGTACGCAAGCCGGCATTGGGAAGGCGCGCTTGCCTGCGGCGGAAAAATATTTCGACAACCGCTTCTTCAAGACCGCCGCTTCGCGGCCGGCGGCCAGTCTCGCATGAACCTCGTGGCTGCGGAGCATCTCCGGCAAATCGGCAAACCCGTGCCCCGACTCGACGGCGGCCCGAAGGTTTCCGGCCAGACCCGTTATACCGCGGACGTCGTCCTGCCGGGTATGGCATGGGGCAAATGCCTGAGAAGCGCGCTGCCTCATGCGCGAATCGCTCACATCGATACTGCGGAAGCCAAAAGGGTGAAAGGCGTGCTCGCGGTGCTTACTGCCGCCGATGTCCCCCGGAGATTGTTCGGGCGGATGCTCAAGGATACTCCCGTTCTCGCGCAGGAAAAGGTGAGGTTCGCGGGCGAAAAGATCGCCGCCGTCGCGGCGGAGAGTCTCGAGGCGGCAGAGGAGGCATTGGACCTCATTCGGGTGGAATACCAAGAGCTGGAAGCGGTGTACGACCCCGTCGCCGCGATGTCGCCGGGCGCGCCCATCCTCCACGAACAGCTGAAGAGCTACCGGAATCTCCGCTTGCCGCTTCCCGACATCCCCAACGTTCATTCACACGTGCAGTTGACCGTCGGGGATGCCGAGGAGGGTTTCGCGGATTCGGACCTGGTGTTCGAGCAGACCTTCACGACGCAGAGAGTGCATCACGGTTACCTCGAGCCGCATGCGGTCCTGGTGTCCATAGACGGCTCCGGCCGAATTCTCGTCTGGTATCCGGCCAAAGGACCCTACGCCGCGCGGCAGCAGTTCGCGGAGTGGTTGGGAGTTGCCGACTCGGATATCGTGTTCCAGCTCAGTCCCGTGGGGGGCGATTTCGGCGGGAAGGGTTCCCTGATGGACGTTCCGATTTGCTACTGCCTCGCGAAAGCCACCGGGCGGCCGGTGAAGATGGTCATGAGCTATTTCGAAGAGCTGACCGCGGCGAACCCCCGGCATCCTTCCATCATCACCATCAAGAGCGGCGTGAAAAGAGACGGCCGCCTTTGGGCGCGCGCGGTAAAGGCGGTCTTCAATAGCGGCGCCTATGCCGGGTTCAAGAACAACGAGACGATCAATCTTCCGGGGTCCCGTCACGGGGCCGGAGCGTACCGCATCCCCAACGTGAAGATCGACGCTTATTCCGTGTACACCAACTCTGTTCCGAGCGGCATCATGCGCGGCCCCGGAGAGGCGCAGATCGCGTTCGCCGTGGAATCGCACACCGACCACGTCGCCAGGGGGCTCGGGATCGATCCGTATGAATTTCGTTGCATAAATGTGCTCAAGCGCGGCGATCGTCTGCCTTACGGGATGCGCCTGGAAAGTGATTTGGGGAAAGAACTGCTGAAAAGGCTCGCTGCGTTGCGATGGCACTCCTCGCAGAACAAGGCGCCGTATGTGGGAAGGGGCATGGCGCTATGCGTGAGAGAAATCAGTTTAGGGGAGGCGAACGTGGAAATGGGCGTGACGGACGAAGGGGCCGTGTACATCCTGACCACGGTCCCGGATACCGGAACGGGAGCCCATACGATCTTCAGGCAAATCGCGGCGGAGACTCTCGGTCTCCCAGGCGATGTCATAGAAGTGCGCTTGGGAACCACGGACAGCTTTCCCACCGACGCGATGGTCGCTGCGAGCCGAGTCACCTACGTCGCGGGGCAGGCTACGCGGAGCGCTGCGCTCGCGCTACGAGAGCTGATGCTCGAGAAAGCGGCGCGATCGTTCGGGTGTAACCGGGATCAAGTCAGGATCATCAACGGCGGCGTTCACGCGGGCGGGAAAAGGACACTGAGCTTCGCTGAACTGGCGGCAAGGTCACGCTCGCGGGGGCGAGTGCTGGCGGTGCGCGGCAATTATAAGGTTCAGGAGCGGAGCGGGGCCGCGTCTTTTTTCGCGCAGGCGGCGGAAGTGGCGGTCGATCCCGAAACGGGGGCGGTGAAAATCTTGAAGCTGCTCTCCGTCCACGACGTGGGGACGATCATCAATCCGTTGACCCACCAGGGCCAGGTGGAGGGGGGATTGATTCAAGGGCTTGGGTTCGCGCTCACCGAAGATCTCGCGGACCAGGACGGGAGAGTGATCGCTGCAAATCTGGGCGAGTACAAGCTTCCGAGCATCATGGATCTTCCCAGACACCAGACCCTTCTGGTTCAGGACTTGGACGGCCCCGGCCCGTTTCGCAGTAAGCCCATCGGAGAGCACAGCGCCGTCCCGACGGCGCCTGCGATCGCAAACGCGATCTACGACGCAATCGGCGTCCGAATCACGGACCTGCCGATCACGGCGGAGAAGGTTTATTACGCATGGAAGGAAAGGCAACGAACCGGCGATCCGCTGCGCGCCGGCCGCGAACCGGAAGACGGTGATCGTCGAAAACAACCGGGAAGGGAACGCCGATGCCGCTCCATCTGAAAAGCCAAGACGCCAAAGAGCGCCGAAGGCCGCAGCCCGGTGGCGGCAGCGGCTCGATGGGAGTGAAGAAAGTCTACGGGAACGAATGCAGTCTGATGGTGGCGGTACGGCCGCCCGGCTATCACAGTAGGCCGCACTACCATGCCTCCGACCAGATCGTCTACGTCCTCGAGGGCGAGAACTGGTGGTTCATCGACGGAGCGGCCTACCGCTGCGAAAAGGGTGATTTCCTGAGAATTCCCGCTAACAAAATCCAGTGGGACTGGAACCGCTCCGGCGCCGATTGCACGGTGGTCGAGGCGCATGCTCCGCCGATGATCGGCGGCGTCTCCGGCGACGGTGCGTTTGCTCTGTTCCACGAGGGCGAGGCTCGTCGCGTCGCGGAGCCGCCAACGAATATCTACGTGGAGCACGATTTCGAATCGGTGGAAAGGAAATACGGTTTGCGCTGAGCCAACGAGGCTTGGAGGCCATATGAACAAGTGCACGATCGTTTCATGTGCCGCGCTGGTGGCTGGCGCCGTCTTTGCGGGAGCGGCAATGGCCGAAATCTCGTACAAGGACAAAACGGTGCGGATCGTCGTGGGCTCCCCGCCGGGGGGGATGCTGGACACCTACTCGCGTGCGATCTCAAGGCATATGGGAAAGCATCTGCCGGGCCGGCCGGCGATTATCATCGACAACAAGGCGGGGGCGGGGACGCTCTTGGCTGCAAACTATCTCTTCAAGGCGGCGCGGCCGGACGGCCTGACATTCGGAACGTTCATCGGAAATCTCGTGCTGTCGCAGATTTTCGGAGAGAAGGGGATCGAGTTCGACGCGCGTCGATTCGAGTGGATAGGAACCGCGCAGCGCGCCACTGCCGTGTGCGTCCTGACGAAGGCGAGCGGGATTGCATCGGTCGAGCAGTGGGAGGCCTCCCGCCGGCAGGTAAAGCTCGGAGGAACCGGACTCGGATCGAACACCGACGATATCCCCAAAATCGTCGGTGCGTCGCTCGGTCTACCGTTGCAGATCGTCAGCGGGTACAAGGGCACGGCGGCAATTCGCCAGGCGGCCGAGAGTGGGGAGGTCGACGGTCTTTGCGCGAGCTGGGAGATTCTCAAGGTGTCGTGGAGCAACGCGCTCACGAGAGGCGATGTGAATGTCGTGCTGCAGGTGACGGAAAAGGCGCATCCCGATCTCCCCAGGGTGACGGTCGCCTTCGAGCACGCGAAAAATTCCGAGAGCCGGCAGCTCATCCAGTTGGGGGTTGTCCAGCCCGCCCAGATTATCCAGCCGTACGCCGCCCCGCCGGGCACTCCGCCTGAGATCGTGGAAGTACTGCGTAAAGCATTCATGGCGACGATGAAGGACAGCGAATTCCTCGCCGACGCGGAAAAGGCCAAGCTCTCGATCGATCCCATGTCCGGAGAGCAGGTGGAGAAGGTGGTGTCGGGATATTTCAAGTTGGATCCACAGATCGTAGCGAAGTTGAAACAAACGATTCGCTAGCGCGCAAGCGCCGCGAGTCCACAGAAGGAGTAAAGTCATGGCGTTTCACGTGAAGAGTGAAGCCGTGCCGACGCGCACGCGGGTGCACGACGGCGAGCGGGGTTGGGGGAGGATGAGCGTGAAAAAGGTCTACGGGAGAGAGCTGAGCCTCATGCTGGCCGTGAGACAGCCCGGCTATCGCAGCAAACCCCATTTCCACGAATCGGATCAGATCGTCCATGTTCTCAAAGGCGAGATGTGGTTTTTCGTCGAGCAGCAAGGGTTTCGCTGCCGAAAAGGCGATTTCGTGCGCATCCCGGCCAACAAGATCCAGTGGGATTGGAACCGCTCCGACAGCGAGGCGGTGGTGATCGAGGCGCACGCGCCCGCACTCCTCGGGGGCGGCTCGGGAGAGGGGGCAGTCGGGCTCTTCGATGAAGCGGAAAACCCCGAAGCCAGAGATCCGGCCAAAAACACGTTCGTGGCGTACGATTCGGAAAGCGTAATTAAAAAATTGGGTCTGACCTGAACGCCGCGGGACGCTATTCTCAAATTTACGATCATAGAGGAGGAAAGAATCATGTCTATTAAGCTGGTCGATGCTCGCAGGATGATCGATGCGGCTATGGCACGGGCGAACGAGATGGGGATCAAAGTCTCCGTCGCGGTGACCAACGAAGAAGGCAACGTGATCTCGCTCTGCCGTATGGACGGAGCGGGCTTTCTCACGCCCGACATCGCGCTCGGAAAGGCGATCGCCTCGGCCGCCTTCAAGCGGAGCTCGGCCGAGGTTCAGGCATCCGCGGACAGAAAGCCGGCCTTTTACGCCGGAATTTCCACTATGGCCAACGGAAAATTCCTGGCGGGCATGGGGGCTGTACCCGTGGTGAAGGACAAGCAGGTGATCGGCGCCGTCGGCGTTAGCGGTGGCAAACCCGAGCAGGATGAGGAGGTCGCGAAGGCTGGGATCTCGAGCCTCTGATCATGTCCCTGCCCGGGTCCGGGGTGGCATTATAGCCACGGTCCGGACTTCGGCCTGCAACGAATCGCGCGAAAAAAGGTCGGTCATTGTCCCCCCGGGATGCGCGCTCCGACTCGCGTACCCCGGCGCCGTTTGAACGAGAGCGGAAGATAGCCTATGAAAGCTGTCACGGGCTGTGGGCTACAGCATCGGGCCAACAATGCGTGGAGGCTTTTCCACACGAGCGAATTTTGGATCCCGCGCCGAGATCGAGCCGTCGCCGTGTTTGTGCGGCCCGAGCGTAGCAACCGGAAAGAACGTTATGGGTATCGCAGCCGGCCCCGCGGCCGCGGAGCGCGACCTCCGGCTTGATTTTTTCCGCGGCCTCGCCCTCTTTTCCATCTTCATCGACCACATCCCGAACAACATCTTGGCGCAATTTACGCTGCAATCGATAATGTTCTCCGATGCGGCGGAGGTCTTCATCTTGATTTCCGGGTACACCGCCGGGATGGTCTACAGTCGCGCCATGGAGCGCCAGGGCTTCCTGATAGCCGCAGTCCGCATCTACCATCGGGTATGGCAGCTCTACGTCGCCCATATTTTTCTGTTTATGATCTTCATGGCCACCGTGGCCTACGCGGCCGATGTCCTCAATACCTCGCTTTACGCCGAGGAGCTCGGCGCCGCCAATTTCCTCAACGAACCGGGCCTGGCGGTGCTCAACGCCCTGATACTGCGGTTCCAGCCGGCGTTCATGGACATCTTGCCGCTCTACATCGTGCTGCTCGCGGTGCTTCCTCCCGTGTTGGCGGGGATGCGGTCTTGGCCGCGCCTTGTCCTTTTGACCTCCTTCGTACTCTGGGTTCTCGTCCAGTTCGACAAAAGGATCGCGCCGTCGGCCTATCCGGGGCCGGAGCGGGTGTGGTTTTTCAATCCGTTTGCCTGGCAGGCGCTGTTCTTCACAGGCGCGTGGCTCGGCTGGCGCGGTACGAGCGGCGGGCTTTCCTGGCTAGGTCAGCGCTGGCTCTTTGCTCTGGCAACGGCTCTCGCGCTCGCCGCACTGCTCATCCGCTTCAACTGGACGCTGCATTATTTTTACGATCCGATTCCGGTGGCCGTCAGCGCCGAGCTGCTCTGGCCGCTCTTGAGCAAGGGGGATCTTGGGCCGCTCCGTTTCGCGAACGTGATCGCCCTCGCGCTGATCGTCGCGCGCCTGATCGATCCCCGCGCGCGATTCCTGGCGAGCCGCATCGCGCGGCCCTTCCTAATCTGCGGGCGCAACTCCCTGCACATCTTCTGCCTCGGGATTCTCCTCTCCGTGCTCGGGCGACTGGTGCTCGACGAGTTCTTCGGCGGGATCCCGATGCAGCTAACCGTGTCGGCGCTCGGCATCGCGATCATGATCGCTGTGGCCGCGTTGATGGAGTGGTTCGCCGGCGCGCAAAGGGCGCCGGGCGACACCGCCGTAGGCGCACCAATGGCCGGGAGAGGAGCGCGATAAATGACCCCGGGTTTTCGGCGGTACGCCGGCGTCCTCGCGCTGGCCGCTTGTAGCGGCCTTATCGCCGCCGGAGGCGCTTTCGGCCGGGAGCGCGACTGTGCCGTGCCCGACCGCTTCTACACGTTCGAGCCGCCGCTGACGCGGACGATCAAAGCGCTCTTGAGCAACCGGGAAGTCGTGATCGTTGCGCTCGGCGGAGCCTCGACTGTCGGTCGCGCCGCAGGCGGACTCGATCTCGCCTGGCCCGCGCGCCTGGGTGCGGCGCTCGCCGACAGAATCCCCTCCGCCCGCGTCAAGGTGGTTAACCTTGCCGTTGCGCGTCAAACGGTAAGGGAGGGGGTGGACCGCCTGGCGCGCGACGTTCTGCCCCTCAAGCCGACGCTTGTGATCTGGGAAACCGGCACGATGGAGGCGGTCCGGGGAAGCGACGTTGATGAGTTCCGTGAGGCGCTGCAGGCCGGAATTACTCAACTGCACGCCGCCAGAACCGAGGCGGCGCTGATGGACATGCAGTTTTCCCGCGACACCGATGCGATGATCCGCTTCGAGCCGTATCTCGCGGCGATGGAGCAGGTGGCCGACGCTAACGAGGTGCCGCTGTTTCGCCGCCACGCGATCATGCGCTATTGGGCCGAGAGCGGGTCGCTGGACTTTAGGGTGAGAGACGGTGAGAAACGCCGCCAGCTCGCCGCCAAGCTCTATGACTGTATCGGCCGCGCAATGGCGGACTTTGTAACGCGGGGCCTCCCGGCTGCGAAGCCCCCGGCCAGCAGGGGCGATCGATGACGCCGGTCTCCTCGAGAGGCATGGTGCCCTGATGGCGAAACTCAAGCTCACGCTCGCGTGCTGGGACTACGATCGCACCCGTCCGCTGATCGACGGTCGGGTACAGGCGGAGGGCATCGACCTGGAGGTCAAGGTCCTGCGCCCGCGCGAGATCTTTCCGCGGATGCTGGAGCGGAAGGAATTCGAGATTTCGGAGCTGTCGCTCGGCTCGTACGTGAGCCTGAAAGGCCGCGGCGCTTGCCCCTTCGTCGCAGTGCCGGTTGCGCTGTCGAAGATCTTCCGCCACTCGTGTATTTACATACGACCCGACGCGGGTATCAGGACACCCGAGGATCTCCGCGGCAAACGCGTGGGCACCACCCAGATAGGCTCCACCGCCGCAATCTTCATGAATGGGATGCTCCGACACGAGTACGGTGTGAAAATGGAGGATGTTCATTGGTTCATCGGCGGATTGACCGCGCCGACCCAGCGCCCGTTGATCCCGTTGAACCTGCCCGCGAAGGTCAAGATCGAGTTCCTGCCATCGGACCAGACGCTCGAAGCCATGCTCGAGCGCGGCGATCTCGACGCGCTGTTTTCGATCTTTATCCCCTCGATGTTTCAGCAGGGCTCGCGCCGCATCGCGCGCCTGTTCCCGAACTACTACGAGGTCGAACAGGACTACTACCGTCGCACCGGCATCTTTCCGATCATGCACACCGTGGTGCTGCGCGACGATATCCATCGAGAGCACCCGTGGGCGGCGCGGAGCCTATACAGGGCCTTCTGCGAAGCTCGGGATCTGGCGATCGACGGACTTTACGACACCGACGCGCTGCGCCTTTCGCTTCCCTGGCTGATCCATCACATCGAAGAGACGTGGCGGGTTTTGGGGAAGGACTTCTGGGCGTACGGCTTGGAAGCCAACCGGCCCGCGCTGGAGGCGATCGGCCGATATGTTTACGAACAGGGTTTCTCGCCTCGGGTCGTAAGTCCCGAGGAGCTATTCCCATCGAACGTGGAGTAGTGCGCCGGAATTCACCGCTTACTGCTCACGTTGCGTCCTTGGCGCGAGAGGGCTTATCGTTCCAAGACAGGCGGCATGAGAATTCATCGCAGCTTGCGCGGAAGTCGACTATCGCAGCCATTCTTGCCCCGGCGCCGCACGGTAGACTAGGATAGGCGGGAGGTACGCCATGTTCGACCCCAAGCGCCTGATCATCGATAACCCGGAAGGAGGCGTCTTCCGCGTCCATCGCTCGGCCATGACATCCGTCGAGGTGCTGCAAATCGAGCAGGAGCGGATATTCAACAAGTGCTGGCTTTATTTGGGCCACGAATCCGAAGTTGAAAGCGCGGGCGACTACCGGCGCCGGAACGTGGCGGGGAGGCCGCTTTTCTTCGTGCGCGGCAACGACGGCAAGGTGCGGGTTTTCCTGAACACGTGCACGCACAGAGGCGCGCTCATTTGCCGGAACGACCAGGGACGCGCCGACGTTTTGCAATGCTTTTATCATGCCTGGACGTTCAACAATCACGGCGATCTGATCGGCGTGCCGGATGAGGCAGGGTACGGCGATCGTTTCAACCGCGCGGAGTTCGGACTCAAACCGCCGCCCCGGGTGGACAGTTACCGCGGCTTCGTTTTTGTGAGCTTCAATCCCGATGTCGAAGACCTCGTGACCTATCTGGCGGGCGCCCGGGAGTATCTGGACCTGGTCGTCGATCAGGCCGAGCAGGGCATGCGGATAGTTCCCGGTTCCAATCGATACTTCATCAAGGCGAACTGGAAGCTGCTGGTGGAAAACAGCCTGGACGGATACCACGTCAGGCCGACGCACAAGACTTACTTTGAATACGTGAACCGCATGGGCATCAATACGAGCGGCGTGCAAGTCGCGTTTAGCCGTCCCTCTCGCGTGCTGGGTAACGGTCACGCGGTGGAGGAACACGACGGAATAAGGGGGCGGCCGATTGCTCGTTGGAGCCCGCTGTTCGGCGAAGAGACCAAGGAGGAAATCGCCGCGATTCGCGCAAGGCTCGTGCGGAAATTCGGCGAGCAGAAAGCGCGCCATATGGCGGATGTAAGCCGAAACCTCCTCGTCTATCCCAATCTCCTCATCATCGACTCCATCGACATCACCGTGAGAGTATTTTGGCCCATCGCTCCCGATCTCATGGAAGTGACCGCCTGGCAGCTGGCCCCGAAGGAAGAGAAACCCGCGCTCCTCGCCCGCCGGCTCGACAATTTTCTCACCTTTCACGGGCCGGGAGGATTCGCGACGCCGGACGACGTCGAAGCGATCGAGTCCTGCCAGGCCGGCTATAAAGCCGAGGGGGTCGAATGGTCCGAACTGTCCAGAGGCATGCACCGGGAAGCGATCGCCGAGGACGAGCTTCAGCTGCGAGCCTTCTGGCGACAGTGGTTCGGCCACATGTCCGGGCTTGCGCAAGTTGAGACAGACGACCCGGCGATCGGAAAGAAACTGGCGTCAGCCCGCTGACGACGAGCAACGATGGCGGAAGGAGAAAACGGGAGCATCGCTTTGCGCGGACTGGTGGAGGAGTTTCTTTACCAGGAGGCGGCTCTGTTGGACGGCTGGCGCTTGGACGAGTGGTTGGCGCTCTTTACCGCCGACGGCAGATACCTGGTCCCGACCACGGACCTCCCGGACGGAGATCCCCGGAAGGACATGGTGTTTATCGATGACGACATGGCGCGGCTGCGGGCTCGGGTGGAGAGGCTCAAGAGCCGCCATGCTCACAGAGAATACCCCTGGTCTCGCACCCGACGCTTCATTACCAATGTGAGAATCAACGTAGAAGACGGCGGCATCGTGGCGACTTCCTCGTTTCTCGTCTACCGTTTCCGCCTGGGGGAGGCGAGCCCCTACGTGGGCTGGTACGAGCACAGACTCAAACGGGTGGACGGGCAGTTGAAAATACAGCAACGCAAAGCCGTGCTCGACATGGAAGCGCTTAAGGAGCACGGCGCGGTCAGCATCATCCTGTGACCGTGAGCCGCGAGCGGTGCGAAGCGGCCCGGGCGGCTCCCCGAGCTGCGGCTTGCCCGTTCAGCCGGGGCGGCTCGCGTCGAGACGCCGGCCGGCGTCGGTTGACGATTGGCCGCTGAGCTTTTCGAGTTTTTCTTGCAAAAACCCTATGTGTAGCCGCAGGTGGTACAGTTCTCCGTTATAGGAGAGGGGAACCGCAACCGAAGCGACTTCGCGTTCGAGCTTTGTCAACCGTTCCATGATCGACTGCGAACTGCCCGCCGCAGTCTCGTTGTGAAACATCGCGTCGATTTCGCGAACTGCCCGGTACCAGCGATAGATCTTCGAGCGAATCCGCCAATTGTAGAGCGGCGGCGCCACGCGAAACAACGGAATCAACGCCAGGAACGGCAGGAGGAGTATTTTCAGACGATCGAGAAGAACGGCCGTTCCGTAGGGCAACCAGCGGTACAGAAAGGTGGGGCCGTGCGTGATGTAGCGGCGCGCATCCTCGTTCAGAGGCAAATCGACGGAATCGATCGATGGAAACTGCCGTTTTCTTTCCAGGATGCCGCCGGCTTGATGGACCCGCGTCGCCGCATTCAGGAGCGCCGGAATCAAGCTTGCGTTGAGATCGGCGCGAGCGGCCAAGCTCGCCGACACAGCAACGAGCGTCGTGTCACGAGCCGGCACGTTGTGCTCTAAATTGAGCACGCCTTCGTTGAGCGTCACCGGAGTTAGAAACGGGAACAGGTGACTGAAAGCAGGCGCCCGGTCGAAGTTGAGAAGCTCGACGGCGGGTTCCTTGGAGAGCCGGCGAATGAACGGCGCCTCGGCCGAGGCGACAAAAAATGCGGCATCGATCCCGCCTCGGGACAGCAGGTCAATCGCCTCTGCCGATCCTTTCGGGATCAGGGTCGTGTTGAACTCCGTGATGCCGGCGGCGGAAAGTAGTTGCGTGGCCAATAGATGGGTCCCGCTGCCTGCGCTTCCAACCGCCACCCGTTTTCCTTTCAAGTGCGAGAACCGTTTAATCGCGCTCTGTTTGGGAGTAAAAATCCACACCGGCTCGAAAAACAGGCTGCCGAGGGACTGTAACTGCTCTTTGTCTTCGTTCGTTGCGCTCCCTCCCTGCACCAGGGCCAGCGACACTTCGCCCTTTTTCAATAACTGCAAATTCTCCACCGATCCCGCGGTTGAAACGACTTCCAGGAAAATCCCGTCGTTCGCGAGCAGCCGGGCATAACGTTGGGCGAAGGCGTAGTACGCGCCGTCGCTCGCGCCCGTCGCGATGCGAATCGCCTTAGGCGGCGGCGCGCCGATATACTGGTAGGTAACGGCGAATCCCGCGGCGACGATCAGCACGACGAGACCCCAAACCTTGATGAATTCCGCAAACGCGATGGAGAAACGTCGCCTCATCTAGACAAACCCCGACGAGATCCGGGACTTGAGGCGAGCATCCGACAAAGGCGCGCCCGCCGCAGTCCCCGTGTATCAGCCGGAAGATATCAATTTTGCGCCTGTCGTCGCTAGAGTAGCCTCGCCCGCAGGGTCGGGAGCGCCGGCAGGACGGTGCGCGCGCGAGTCTTACACACGACCGCGCCGTGGTCTACAATTGCCGCAGGAGCCGTCGCGACGCCGGCTCCCAATCCGCGGATAATCCCGCATTCTCGAAAGATCCGTTTTCACCGCCGATAGCGTGAGACTCCAGCTGAAGCTTGGGCCTCTTTTTCGTCGGCAATTTCAGGTGGAGGAGTTCGTTCTCGAGAAGCCGGTGGTTTGTCGGTGGCCAACGACGGATTCGACGTCAAGCCGATCACGCAACTCCTCTCATCGATCGGTATCACGCCCAAGGAGCTCGAAGCGTCGGGTCCGGTCGGATTGCGGCTGG
>DATMBL010000252.1:0-19900 GCA_035559295.1 Candidatus Eiseniibacteriota bacterium | reverse complement strand
GGGGGACCGAGGACTCGAAAATGTACTTTGTCGAGAGGGACGTCGTTCTGGGCAAGCACCTCACGAACGACTAATCCGGAAGCTCCCGCATGATCGTCTATTGCGAAAACTTTTCCCATGATGTCTTGGAAGGAGTTTATTTCTGGGGTCGTTACGATAAAGTGTGGTGGCCTATCGGAATCGACGAGCAAGACTTTGAGCGGCATACCACGGAGAATCACCGGAATGGCCGAGCCGTGATTAAGGTAATCCGCGTTGCCGGCCAGTAAGGCTTGTGTCGCCGTACTGATTTTGGTCAGAATCAGCTCCAATCTGAAACCTTCTTCCTGATAAAAACCGAGCCTCTGACCAATTTCGTAAATGACCGTCGAATCTCCAAGGGCGCGCGTCATCATGCGGACGACCTTAGAGGCTTCGGCACCATGGGCGTGAGTGATGGTTGCGATCACAAGCGGGACACTCAGCGTCACGATCGGCGTTAGTCGAATCCAGAGGAGACGCATTTTCTGGAGGCTCGCTGCTAGTATCAACGTTCAAACCGATTTTCCACGTAATTTTTTGCCAATCTCCTGATAGCGACCTTGCACGAGCAGTTTTGCATTGTCTTCGTCGTCTTCGGTCCAGTAGCCGAGATTGTAGCCGAACCACGGCGCGGTCAGGTTCAACTCACTTAGACCAAGGCTCTTCCAATTTTCGAGCGCCCGCTGCATGTACTCTTGTTTGGGTAGTGAGACCGGTGGGTAGGGCCATTTCAGCGTCGCATCGATCAGCAGCGACGATGCGCCCTGCCCGTCTGGATAGATCCGGGCATCGGGCGGACCGTCGGGCCGGTACGCGGAGTAGTCCAATCCGCCTGTCCTGCCGCGCATTATGTGCAGGTCCCGATGTGGCTGCATTCTAAATGCCAAAGCCCAATTGACGGAATCGGGATCTTGCGCGTCAATGTCGTCATCGACGGCTATAATGATCTTGGCGCGATCAGGAGAGAACGCGTTTGCTGCGGAGAGTGCCTGCCAGACCTCACTTGGATTGCGCTTCTTCATTTTGATGATGCACATGTTTCTCCCGCCTGCCGATTCCGGAAACGCAACCTCCAAAACACCTGGAATGTTGCAATCGTGTTTGAGATGTTTATAGTACGCGATTTCGAATCCAACCTGGCTGACCTTGCTGCTTTCGCTTGGAGGCATCTGACTCAGAAATACATTGTAGATCGGCCGTTTCCGGTGAGTGATGCAGGTGACTTCCATCAAATAGTCGCGTGCTCCGGCGCCACTGCACATGTAGCCGGTGTACTCGCCGAAGGAGGCCGACCTCACCTTACGGTCAATTGCAACTCTGCCTTCTATGACAATTTCCGCGTGGGCGGGAACTAAAAGATCAACGGTCTTGCATTTCACAACTTCCAGCGGAGCACCGGCAATGCCCGAGGCGACCGCAAGTTCATCGGTTCCGTACGGCAAATTAGTTACTGAGGTATACGCAACATTCGGGGGTGCCCCGATGACGATGGCGGCATCCATCGCTCGGTTCTTTTCTCGCCATTTCATCCAGTGAATCGAACCATGATGGGTCGGCCCGATAGCGAGTCCAATCAAGTCATTATCGAGAATCTTTCCACCGTAACAACCGCAGTTCTGGATGTTGGTCTCGGGATCTTTGGTGATTACGTGAGAGGCGGTTGTTCTCAAGGTTCCGCTGAACCCCGGCGTATTTACGGGAATCGGCAACTGATCCAAACCGGTTTCCTGAAGCTCCTTCCCGAGATGCACCTCTTCCTGGCACGGCCCGGACGCCAAGAGCACCGGAGCGATCGGGTTCAGTATGGCGGCCATCCATTTATCACCGATTTCCGATGGCTCGCACATCATCCCCAGAGCGTAAATGTCGCGGGACGCTGCGAGTATCCCTACGGCGACCGACGCATCGTACGTTTTACCGGTCACGCTAGTGACGTTTTCGAACAGAAATCCTTTTCTTTCGTTCTCAGGCAAGCCCCTGAACTGAAGCCGTACCAACGGCATCAGTTCCGTTTCTTTTAGAATCGGACGGGACACTGTCACGAGTTTGCCGTTTCGCCGAAGTACGTCGATCAAATCTCTAAGGCCCGTGTAATACGACATGTAGTCCCTTTAGCGCATCGAAGCACCGTGGCGATTCAGATTGCAGAGGTCGAAATCGCGCCGAGGAGATCTAAATTCTGCCGAATTCGACGCCTTTATGTGTTTCAATGGCAAATAAATCATCCACGCGTTCAATGCGGCGATCTAGCAAACCCTGTTCGAACGCATACTGCGCCAAGGTTTCCAGGGTGTGCAGGTTTTCTCTTAGTCCGTACGACCAGAAGTCTCTTCCTAGGAGGCTTTGGATCTCTTGAACGTATTCAGGGAGCCAGGGAAGCGGGTAATACTCGCGCATTCCAACGGGAGAGGCCAATCGCTGCATCACCATCGCTTTGGCCTGAACGAACGCTTTAAAAAGGCTTTGCGCGGTCCAGGGATATCGCTCATAAACGGCACGCTTCAACACCAGCGTATGCATGATGGGAAAAATTCGCGTTCGCTTAAAGTAGGCTATCTCGGCATCTTTAAAATCAGGAAACAGCCGAACCACGTTCGAAGACCCGAGGATAAACGACTTCGGCGGACTCGGGCTCATGACCGCGTCGATTTCGCCCCGTTCGAGCATCTGATCCAATGACTTATCAGGAGGTATGACAATGCGACGTATGTTTTTTGGTAGAGAAAGATCGATTCGTTCGGAGTAGCTCTCCTCCGGTTCATCGAACCCGCCGAGGTACCAGTTGATACTGTCGGTTTTTACTCCGTAATCGTGATGCAGAAACCCTCGCATCCACACGCCAGCCGTCTGAAGGAACTCCAAGACTCCAACGCGTTTACCGACGAGGTCCTGAGGTTGTTTGATGTTCGAGTGTATGTTGATGAAGATGTTCTTGTGGCGGAATCGTTTGACAGGAAAGACCGGAATTCCGACAAAACGAGTGTCGCCTCTCGAGTGCAGGATCATTAAGGTCGAAAGCGAGAATTCGGAGGCGTCGAACTCTGCATAATTTGCTTGCCGCCGAAACAGTTCGTGCGAGCCGACGACGATGTAATTTAAGTCAATGCCGTCAGCTGCCACAGCTCCGGTTCTAAGTGGGAGGGTATGCGCGTAGTCTCCGCATGCCATCGTGATCTGTACCTTCATGATCGAACTCGCACCTGTAGAGAGAGTCGATGTAAAACCCCCTTCGAGCAGCAACGGCGGGGCGCTACGCGCTCGAACCGGCTCGGGAGCCGAACATAGAGGCTGCGGAGCGTCGCTGTCAAATAATCATTTCGAATAGGAGGTATATACGGTCGGGTATTGCTTTGTCGGTTGGAAACGGAGTAGCATTGCCTGGTTCTGGAGGGCTCTTGACGTTTCATCAGCTTTACATTTTCGATACGGTTGCGAGGTACTTAAACGTTTCAAGGGCGGCGCAAGAAGTTAGAATTAGCCAGCCCTCTCTTTCGAGGCAGCTCCGCTTACTGGAAGAGGAGTGCGGGTTAAAACTGCATCGAGCGATCGTGGGTCGGGGAATAAAGCTCACCGAAGAAGGTCGGGAATTCTGGGCGGCAATAAAGCCTATCCTGGATCAGTTCGACCGTGTTCAAAAGAAATTCTTATCGAACTCAACGGCCTCTACCACGCTTCTCGTTGGTGCTACGCAAGGCCCGTCGGTCTCGTTCGTGCCGGACGCATTAAAGGCCTTTAAGAAGAAACATCCGTGCGTAAAGCCTACCCTTCGAACGGGCGACAGTCGGCGGGTAGAAGAGATGCTTCTGAAATCTGAGATTGACGTTGCCGTTGTGGTTTACCCCTCATACAATTCGCGTTTAACTGTAGAGCCCCTTCATCGTGTGAGAGTAAGCGCTGTCGTTTCGCACCGGCACCCGCTTGCAAAAAAAAGAAATCTCACGTCGGAGCAGATCTTGAAGGCGCCGTTTATCGTGAAAATGGCAAGCAAAATAACGGAGCTTCTGGAGAAATCAGAAATCAACCTCAATATTGCAATGCGGTGTGAGTCAATTGAGGGCGTCAGGGCGGCTGTCGAATCCGGCATAGGAATCGGTTTGCTTTACCGAGAAAACGTGGAGCACGGACTAAGGGGTGGGTATCTCAAGGAGCTCCAGATTCCATGGTTAAACAAACTCAATTTTCAATGGTTTGTGCTTTATCGCAAAGGTGAACCGCTCTCAAACAATGCGCAACAGTTCGTCAGTCTCATAAAAGCGCGGGGAACACGGCCCAATGCGGCTGCTCGGTCGACCCCGAGCAGGGGCGGCCCACACAGTCAGTCGATTTACCAAGGTGAGTAGCGAAAAAACACTGTTCAGGCCGTTCACGCTTTGGAGATTCATTTCTGACCGGAGAAGGCTTTCTAAGAAGAACCTTATTACCGCCTGAAACGGTCGTTTTCCCCAGGTGCGCCTGCATATCATCTCCACTGTAAGTCAAATATTCCACCTAGGCTTGCGCCGGACAGGTGTATCATAGTTGATAGACAGGTAATAGTTTTCAAGGCGACCGGTATCGAGCCGCCGATCGCTTTCGACATGAATGCTTGGCACCTGTCGCCCAAAACCGTGCACCGATGCGAGTCCCGTCCTGACGCGCGCGTTTCGAGGGCTCGCCGTGAATTGGGTTAAGATGAGCTAATGAACGAGATTCGGTTTGTCGATACGACCCTGCGCGACGGCCAGCTGAGCCTTTGGGCGCTCGGGATGAGAACCGGCGCCATGCTCGCGATCGCCGAGCAGATGGATCGGTGCGGGTTCGAATCCATGGAATTCTTCGGCTTTGCCGGCTACATGAAAATGGTGCGCGAGCACAAGGAGAATCCGTGGGACTGGATCGGCCTGGGCGCAAAAAAGTTTCGCCGCACGCGCTTGCGCTATCACGGCGGCCTCGCCAGCGGCTTTGAAAAGATTCCGCGGTCGGTGCGCTTGTTGATGATCGAGCGCGTGGTAGCGCGCGGCATCACGTTGACGCGCTCTTCGGATCCCTGGAATGATTACCAAGCCGCGGCGAGCGAAATCGCAGCGCTAAAAAAGCTCGGCATGGACGTGATCGTCAACATCATCTACTCGGTTTCGCCGCGTCACACCGATGCCTACTATGCCGAGCGCGCGCGCCAGGCGGCGGCGACCCGGCCGTATCGGATTTGCTTCAAAGATGTCGGCGGGCTGCTCACCCCCGACCGCGCCAGGAGATTGATCCCGTTGATTCAGGAAAATATCGGGAGCGTGCCGCTCGAATTTCACGGGCACTGCAACAACGGACTCGGTCCGGTTAATTACCTCGAAGCGGTGAAGCTCGGCATCAAGACGCTGCATACCGCGATCCCACCGCTCGCCAACGGCGCATCTCAGCCGTCGGTGTTCAACATTGCCGCCAACGCGCGCGCGCTCGGCTTTACGCCGCTGGTCGATCTCGAAGCCGTAAAGCCCGTGGAACGGCATTTTCGTTATGTCGCCATGCGTGAAGGCCATCCGATCGGCGCCCCGCGCGCGTACGATCACTCGCAATACGCGCATCAGGTGCCCGGGGGGATGATTTCCAACTTGCGCCACCAGCTGAAGACGATGGGCATGGAAAATCGCCTGGAGGAGACTCTGGAGGAAGCGGGGCGCGTGCGCGCCGACTTCGGCTATCCGATCATGGTCACGCCGCTGGCGCAGTTTGTCGGCACCCAGGCGGCGATCAACGTGATCACCGGCGAGCGTTACAGAGAGGTGACGGATCAATCGATCCAGTATGCGCTCGGTTACTGGGGCAAGGAAGCGCCGGAAGTGATGGATCCGAACGTGAAGGACAAAATCCTCGATCGGCCGCGCGCGAAAGAGTGGGAACATTGGTCGCCGCCCGAGCTGTCGCTCGAAGAAGTACGACGGAAATTCGGCGGTCCGGGAGTGTCCGACGAAGAACTCATTCTGCGCGTGATCGCCGGCCAGGCTGCGGTCAAAGCCATGCTCGCCGCCGGAGCGCCGAAAGCCTATGTGACCGCGACGCGGCCTCTGATCCAATTGATCAGCGAGCTCACGCGCAGAGATTACAGTCGCGTGTATATCCGGAAAGGCGAGCTGGTGCTTCGCATTGAAAGGAACTGCCCGCCACGCCGAGGCGCCGGGTCAGGATTCCCGTATTGATTTATCTGGTCGGCGCCCCGGCGAAGCAAGGAAGAGTCCAATGAGCAACCCCCGCGAGGCTTAACCGTCGGTGTTCAATTCGGAACTGCACGTCGGCATTGCCTACGCGCTTCTGGCAGGCGTTTTGTGGGGTATCGGCCCGCTGCTTCTCAAACGCGCGCTGAAGCACACCAACGTCAGCACGGCGACGCTCGTCGAACAGAACGTCTCGGTGCTCATGCTCGTCGGTTTGGCGACCTATACCGGCGAGATCCGCGAGATCGACTTCACCGGCCGGGCGTTCTGGGCTTTTTTCCTCGCCGGCGCCGTGGGCGCGAGTTTCGGCAAGGTCTTCTATTATAAGGGCATCGACAAAGTCGGCGCTTCCAAGGCGACTTCGGTCAAAAACGGCTCGCCGTTTCTGACTACGATCCTGGCCGTGCTCTTCCTCGGCGAATCGGTAAGCTGGCTGCTCCTGGCGGGAGTGGCCCTGATCGTTTTCGGCGTGGCGGTGCTGACGCAGAGCGCGGCAAAAGGCGAGCGGGGCGTCGATCGGCTCCGCTATTTTCTCTATCCGATCATCGCCGCGTTCTGTTTCGGCGTCAATCCGATCTTCAAGAAGTTCGGCATCGACGCCGCCGCCCTGCCGGTTCTCGGAACCATGATCACACAGGTGAGCGCGCTGGTTTTCATGCTCCTCTTCGCGCGCGCCATCGGCCTGCAGATCCGCCGGGAGGCGGTACCGGCCAAGGCGCTCATTCTCTGCACGCTCTCGGGTATGACCGAAGGGCTGGGCTCGCTCTTCACCTTCTTCGCGCTCGCGCACGGGCCGGCCGCGCTCCTCTCTCCGCTCTGGCGCATCTCGCCCCTGGTCACCTTCGCCCTGGCGCGCTTGACGCTCAAAGGAATCGAAGTGGTGACCGTGCGCGACGGCATCGCCGCGGCTTTGATCGTCGCCGGGGTCTTCGTATTGAGCCGGAGTTGAGGCGATCGCGGGATCGAGGAGGCGGGCACAGCCTCGACGGCCAGCGGCGCGGCTTCGGGAACATGGCGCGGTTGACTCCGCTCGCCTAAATGCGGATATTACTGCGGCCGAAGAGAAGCCAGTCATGCGAAGATTGAGAGCGGTTTTTTATGCAGCCTGCGCCGTGTGCCTGTGGACTGCGGCGGGCTTCGCCGACAACCCCGCGGCGAGAAGCGCGCGCCCGCGTGGGGATCCGGCGGATACGCGCTGGGAAGCAACGGTGAATGCGTTCGCCATCGCCGACCGCGACCGTCCACCGCCGCCGGGCGGCGTCTTGTTCATCGGCAGCTCGTCGATCCGGTTGTGGAACGATCTCGAGAAGAATTTCAGCGCGCCGGTGATAAACCGGGGGTTCGGCGGCTCGCGAATGTCCGATTGCACGCGCTATCTCGAGCGACTCGTCATTCCTTACCGGCCGCGGTTGGTACTCGTCTACGCCGGCGAGAACGACCTGGCCGGCGGCAAATCGCCGCAGGATGTCTTGCGGAGCTTTACCAGTTTCGTCGAGGGCATTCGCAAGGAACTGCCCGAGACGCGGATCGCTTACATTTCGATCAAGCCAAGTCCCGCGCGCCGCGCCCTCATGGGCGAAATACGAGAGGCCAATCGACTGATTCTTCGATACGTCGCGGGCGCTCCCAATCTCGACTTCATCGACGTATTCACGCCGATGTTGGACGCCGACGAACTGCCGCGCGCCGAACTCTTTCGCGCCGACGCGCTCCACTTGAACGGCGCGGGCTACGCATTGTGGAAAAGGATTATCGCACCGTACGTGCGTTGAGGCCCGCGCGTCCGGCTGCCGATGGACGCGGGCCGGCGGGCTGCGCCCGGCCGGCTGTCAAAGCCGCCCCATAACCGCCAAGCACGGTCGGGCTTCAGTTCGTTGATTCACCGATCCATGAGCTTTCGCGCCCGAAAGGACAAGCTTACGATTGCGCAGCCAGGGTAGGGCCGCGGTTTCGACTGGCTTGCTGAGCGGGAAAAACGTTCGAGCGGAACATAAGCATGCGATTTGGGATTGAGTTCGGCAGCTACCCCGCGGATATTCCTCCCGCCGAGGCAGTTCAACAGATCTCGGAAAGGGCGCGGGTCGCTTACGAAAACCATTTTGAGGCGCTCTTCGTGGCGCAGCATTACCTCACCGGACCCGACACGGCGATCCTGCAATCGCTGCCGCTGCTCGCGTACCTGGCCGGTCAAACACCCGGGATGTATCTCGGAACTTCGATCTTTCTGCTCCCGCTCCACCATCCGGTGATGGTCGCCGAATTCACGGCGACACTCGACCATCTGGCGGGGGGAAAGTTCCTCTTCGGCGTCGGCCAGGGCTATCGAGACAGCGAATTCGATTCATTTGGCATCGACAAGCGGGAACGCAGGATCCGACTGACGGAAGGCCTTCAGGTGATCCGAAAACTCTGGTCCGAGGATGCCGTGACGTTTCACGGCAAATGCTTTCGCCTGGATCGAGTGACGACGGCGCCGAAGCCCGCGCAGCAACCCGGCCCCCCAATCCTGTTGGGCGCGGACACGGTGAAAACCGTGGCGCGAGTGCCGGAGGTTGCAGATCATTGGATTGCCAGCCGGCGGCATTCCAAGGCTTTTTTGCGAGAGGCGCTGCCGGTGTATCAAGCGGCGCTCGAGCGGCAGGGGAGAGACTTCAAAGGACTCTTCATCTTCCGCGATCTCTGCATCGCCGACAGTTTACGGGAGGCGGAAGACCGAATTCGCAAAGGCTACGAACGCCGCTACGAGCGCTACAATCGGTGGGGTCAACCCGGGGAACGTTACGATCTCGATTACGAACAATTGAAACGGGACCGGCTTATCATCGGGAGTCCTGCAGAGGTGACCGAGCAGGTGATGAGCTACCACGATGAGTTCGGCGCGGAATTCATGTGGTTCATGGTGGATTTTCCGGGAATGGACGCGAGCTTTATTCGCGAAACGATCCAGCGATTCGGCGAAGAGGTCATTCCGGAGATTAAGCGGCTCGCCCCCGCCTGTCCCCTGCCGTAGCGCCGCCAACCCCGAGATCCCCCGAGAACGCGGTCCTTCGACGGACCTGCAAGACCGAGGTCTTCGACCGCTCGGGTCGTTGTTCGGGTAATTCCCCCGCAGGCTGCGGGGTCGGCGCGATTATTTTCGGGGCGGAAGGGGATCCAGTCCGGAGATCACCTTGAAAACTCTGATGACCTCGGGATCCCGCGGCAGCGTTGCGACGAGTTTCTGCTGGTCTTCCGGCATGAGCGG
The DNA here is from genome assembly GCA_035559295.1 of Candidatus Eiseniibacteriota bacterium. Classification (GTDB taxonomy): domain Bacteria; phylum Desulfobacterota; class Binatia; order UBA9968; family UBA9968; genus DATMBL01. The sequence goes on along the minus strand of DATMBL010000252.1, from coordinate 10,450 downwards.
CGTCGGATAGACTCCGAGAACCTTTTTGTACTGTTCGTGAAATTGGCGATCTTTGAAGGTCTGGCGAACCGCTTGTCTCAGGATCTCGGCGATTTTCTCCGGCGTGCCCGGAGGCAGATACTTGAGGGTGCCGACGCCCCAAAAGATCCGCGCCATGGCCATGAGCCGGCGCTCGATGTCGGACCGCACAAAGGTTTCGATCTCAGGCAAATGGGCAAACTGAGCGGGCCGATGGCCCTTGGGAATCTCGATGATGGCGTGGAAATCGACGAGATTCTTGTAGGTCTCGGACATCGTGTCCGCATCCAGCGCGGCCGCTCGCGCATCGACTTCCCCTCGCTCCAAGGCGATATCCAGCTCGGTTCCCGAGTAGCCGACGACAAAGCGCGGGTCTTTGAGATCCAACAGCCAGGCCATCAGCCGCCCGCGAATGTACTGGACATGGCCCACCGATTGGGCGCCGATTCTGAGGCCCGAAGCGGCGCGCAGTTTCTCCAGGCTGTCGATACCGAGCGCTTTTCTGGTCACAAACATGTTGTTGTTCTCGCTGAACGGGGACCCGAGGTAGATAAATTTGAAGGGATCGTAGTCGGCGCCGGGCGCGCCGAGGACGGCGCTGGAGAGCACGCCCGGCGAAGTGGCGCCGATTGTCAGTCCGTCCGGCGCGGCGCGAAACACCTGACTGGCCGCCTGCCGACCTCCGGCTCCCGCCACATACTGGGTGACGATCGCCGGATTTCCGGGAATGTATTTTTGCAGAAACGACACGATCGTTTTGGTCCTGAGGTCGGCGGTACCTCCCGGGCTGTTTCCTTCGATGACGGTAATGGTTTTCCCGGCGTAATAAGGAGCCTGCGCGCCGCCGGCGCTTGGGAAAAAGAGCATAAATCCGGAAAAACCCGACACGAGCCAACGGCTCAGGCGTCTCATCTTGACCTCCACATTCCGATAGCGTGGCCCGGCGCTTCCTGCGGTCCGTATGCCGGCTCCGGAGGGCGCCAACCCGCTCACTGTTTCGGCGGCAAATGATAGGTGACCGAGCCGGCTTTTCGGACGCGCAGGGATCGATCGAGCTTGGTGTCGATGATCGGGTGGTTCGGATCGCGAAAAACGTTCATCGGGTCCAAACCGCGCCGCACTTTCTCGATCTCGCGCCGCAGCATCTGGCGATACATCACAACCCCGCGGTCCGATCCCGCGAGCCGTTCACGAGTCCGGTCGAGTATCGGCCCCTGGGTTTCCCACGCCATGAAATCTTGCGCATCCACTTCGTCGAGACGAAACTTGGCGAAAGGATGAAGCAGCCCGGGCGGATTCTTGAACGGCTTGCGGTAGTGCACGGGCACGTCGTCTTTGTTCGCGCGCGGCTCGGCCGAATCCGGTACGAAGTGCACGTAGACGATCCAGGTGTGGGTGTCGTCGATCGGCACCCGAATCTGCGTGCGGTTGGCCTGCCGCAAGACGGTCGGAAACAGGAGCGGATGCTCCTCCACCGTGCCGTCCTTGAAAATCCGCCGCTTGAGCAGGCCGTGCTCGAATTCCTCGACCTGGAACTGTTCGAGATTGTCGATCGTGCCGCGCGTCGTGCTCTCGACTCGAAAGCCGTCGGTCACGAGTTCCTGATGCAGAATGTGCAAGTGCGCCGTATCGACGGAGTTTTCCATCGCCTGAAGCCAGTTGCAGTCGAGCTGCGGCAAGGCGCGTAACCAGTGCCAGCCGTCGGCGCGCGCCCAGACGTCATACTTCGGCATCACCGGCGCCGGCTCGGGCCCGAGGTAAGCCCAGTAAAGTCCGGCCATTTTTCGCACCGGGTACGCCGTGTGCTTTACCGTTCGGCAAAAGCCGCTCTCGGGCGGCTCGCCCGGGATTTCGAGGCAGTTGCCGCGCGTATCGTAGCGCCAGCCGTGATACGGGCAGGCGATGCCGCGCTCGTCGACCGTGCCGTAAGACAGAGAGGCGCCGCGATGCGAACAACGGTCGTGGAGCAGACCCGCTTCTCCGGTTCCGGTGCGAAACAATACGAGGTCTTCGCCGAGGATCCTGACGAACTTCACCGGGTTGTCTTGCGGGAGCTCCGACGCGATCGCCACCGGATGCCAGTAGCGGCGGAGCAGTTCTCCCGCCGGTGTTCCGGGACCGACGCGCGTCAACATCTCATTTTCTTCCGGCGTCAGCATCGCTACTCCTTACTGTTGAACGCGAGTTCCAACGTTTCGTTTGTTCCAGCGGTTCCAATCGTTTCCGGAATCTCACCGCCGAACTTTTGGAACGACTAGAACAATTGGAACGCCATAACCGAATTAGATTCTCCGGCAGATGAGGTCGCCTTTTGCAAACGGCACGAGCACACAGTCGACGCGCCGGTCGCTTTCGGCGCGGTTCAGAAGCTCGGTCTGGAGACGCGGCGAGGTCACGTTATCGATAACCAGCAGTCCACCGGGCACGAGGCGCGGCACCGCCTTCTCGTAGATCTTGGCGTTCAGCTCGGGGGGCTGGAGATCCGAGAAACAAAACGCAATCCCGTCGAAGCGATCGGCGTACTCGAGCGCGTCGCCGTGGACGGTTTGGACCGAACCCGCCGCTCCCGCGCGGGCGATGTTCTCTCGCGCGAGCGCGACCTTCTTTTCATCGAGCTCGACCGTCGTCAGGCGCACCCCTCGAGCCCGAGCCGCGAGCGAGAGCCACAGGGTGGAGTAGCCGGCGCTGCTTCCCAGCTCGACCAACGCGCCCGGCGGCGCCGTCATGGCCAGCAGCGCAAGGCAGCGCCCGACGTCCGGGGAGACGTTGCGTAGCCCGCGCTGATCGCGTTCGTTCTGCTCCTCCAGCTCGCGCATCACCTGGCGCATACCTGGCGGGATATCATGAAACACGCGCGCTTCCCCCGAGATTTTCAAACGGCACGCTGCGCCGGTTGATCTGCTCTTCGATGTCGTCCGGAAGTAAATTTTCGCTCAGCAAGACGTAATCGCCGTAGGCGCCGTGCACCGGCCCGAGCAGGCTCCGCTCGGGGAGGAGACCGGGATCTCGGCCGCCGAACCGCGGCAGCTTTGCGCGATACTTCTGGTAAAGTTCGTACCAGTTCCGCGTGAGCTCGATGTAGAACTCCAAAGGCACCGGCGGCTGTTCGGCCTCCCTGCAGAGCGCCGTCGAGGGCTCGCGCCGCCACTGCTGCGGGCGCGGCAGAATCCCGCGCGACATCAGGTACTCGAACCCCTCCGTGGACGACTTGACCGCTTCGGCGACGGAGGTAAATCCGTGCGGGCGGGCCATCTCGACGCCCGAGACGAAGCTCGGCTGCACGCCGGTGCCGAAAATTTCCACGGCGTCGCACATCCAGCGCACCCAGTTGTCCCAGCCGACGCGCTCCGCCTTTCCCGGATTGATCCATTCGAAGAGCCGCCGGTCCCACACCTCCATGTTGAAGTGGATGTTGTCCACGCCGGCGGCCTTGTAGCGCGCGACCTCTTCACGCGGCCGCGCGTTGACCTCGAAGGTAATCCTCGGGTTGGACGTGCATTCTTTGATGGCGCGTATGTACTGCTCGTAAAAATCGACTTCGGATTTTCCGTGCAGGGTCTTGGTGATGGTGCCGCCGCTCAACACGAAACCGGGTCGCTTGGCGCCGTATTTGCGGGCGTCGCTCGCGACTTCTGCGCATACTCGGACGACGTCGGCCACCGATTTGACCGGCGCGGTCAGGGTGAAATCGCGCGACAGTTTCATCTGCCGGGCGTTCTCGTTGATGTCGCAGAATTTACACTCCTCGCGCGCGCCCCAGTACTGGCAGTTGCGAAAGATCGTAATGAACGAGCCGAAGGCGACGATCTCGTGATACGGGGTGCCGTCGGGCAGGCTCTTGGCGTAATAATCGGGTGTTTTCGGGTAGCGCACTTCCGCGAGCACGCGGCCCTCGGTCGTGAGGACGAGCCGGCCCTCGACGACGTCGATCAGATAAGGAGAATAGGGTGAAAGCGAAGTTTGAATCGACACGGGCCGCAGGCCGTAGGGCCCCTTGAGAATGACGAAGTGTTCGGGAACGCGCCGATGCTCGTTTCGCTTCAACTCGGACATCGGCACGAGATCGTAGGAAAACAGTCGATACGACTTGACCAGCGCGCCCGCCGTGGCGTCGAGCGCGGCATCGCTGAACCAGTGACCGAGACTCAGGAGATGCTGCTTGAGGATCGTCTCTCTGGGAACGTCGGGATATTTCGTGAAATACGATTCCAACGCATCGAGATTGGATGCGTTCGCTCCCGTGGTCGTGTTCATTGACGATCCTCCATCGTAACGAGAGAGCGCGGCCGGGGTCGCCGATTCCCTTGACTTCTTATCCAGCGGGCAGGTACATGTCAATGGCGAATTTTCGTGACAACCGTTGGCGTTGCCGCCTGCCAGATGACTGCAACCAAGCGATACAATTCGGGAATTCAACGGGTTAAAGGGCTGCTCGAGCTGGCTTCCGGCCTGTACGACGGTTCACTGGCAACGGCATCGTGGAAAGCCGCCGAAGGGGTGCTGCAAACCGACACACCCATCGGAAACGCGCTCAAACTTTCGCTTACGCCCAGGCGGGATGACCGCAACGGCATCGCGCTCTCCTTCACGACCGGCGGTTTCGACGCGATCAGAGCGGTTGCCGAAGGAAGATTTTCGCTCGCCTGGGTCAATCCCTCGGTGTCCTTGACCATGGCGTATCGCGGCAAAGGCCCGTTCGCCAAGCCCCTTCCGCTGCGCACCATCGCGGTTTTTCCCTCGTACGATGTCATGGGTTTCGCGGTTCACCGGTCGACCGGCATCGCTTCCATCTCTCAGATCAAAAAGGAGCGGGCGGCGCTCAAGCTCTCGATCCGGCGCATGGACAGCGCGAGTCGGAAAAACGACTCGACGATGTTCACCGTGGCGGAAGTTTTGCGCGTCGCGGGCTTTACCCTCGAGGATATTCGTCGCTGGGGCGGAGAGATTCATCTGGCGCGCAGACCCAGCGATCCCGCGCGCCGGGCGGGCATCGAAAGCGGCGAAGTCGATGCGGTTTTCGACGAGGGAATCAAAAGCTGGGCGCGCACCGCCTTGGAAAACGGCTTTCGTTTCCTGCCGGTGGAGGGAGCGATCCTAAAGCACATGACCGGGCTCGGGTACCGCTCGGCGCGGATGACGCAAGCGCGGGTTCCCGGCCTTCCCGCCGAGGTTCAGACGCTCGATTTCAGCGGCTGGCCGATGATCGTGCGCGCCGACATGCCCGACCATGTGGCGTATGCCTTGTGCGAGTCGATCGAGCGACGCAAGGACGCGATCCCGACGGATAATTATAAGCCGCTCGACATCGCGCAACTCTGCGCCAACGACGAAGAGGCGCCTTACGATGTGCCGCTGCATCCGGGCGCAGCGCGCTTTTACCGCGAGCGGGGATATCTCAAATAGAGTCTTCGACGCCCGCCGTGTGGGGCTTCAGGCCGATCGAGTAATCCGCCGTACGCTTTTCTACCGACCCAACCGGGCACGCTTCAATTAAGGTAGACGGACAAGCCACGCCGGTCACGCTTCTTCGCGGACACCGCCTTGCGGATTATCGCGGCGCACTTCGCGGCATCCGCATCGGACTCGAACCCGAAGACGGCCGAGTGTTTTCGCCCCACGACCTGGGCGACGAAAAAATCGATGTTGATCCCAGCGTCGGCAATCGCTTGCGCGGTCGCGTAACCGATTCCCGGGCGGTTGTCGCCTTCGACCAGGAGCGCGGGGATCGCCGACGCGCTGAATCCGGTTCTGCGGCCGCGGTGACGGATTTCTTTCCCTTAACCGGATAAAGCTCGATCGCCGCCTTGGATTCCTCTCGTGGAAAACGATAGGCCATCACTACTTGGACGTCGCTGCCGGCATGGGCAAGCGGCGCAAGGGCATTGGCAAAAACTCCGGCCCTGTTCTCGACCTCCTTTCACCAGAGCACGATCTTTTTCACGGTCGTCGGCATACCACACCCTCCTTTTGAGCGAATGATTCTCGTTCGGTCCAGGAGAATGAAAAAGCCTGGTTTGGAATGCGGATCGGGCCAAGGCACTGCTTGGGATCGAAAATTCAGCCTAGCATTAAGGTATCGCTTCGGCGCCGAGAAGGACAGTTCTCAGGCCGAAAAAATTTCCTTCAAGGTAAGGCATTTGAAGCCGGTCAACGTTTGAGCCGTTCGACCGTTCCGCTACGTTGGAGTTGTTTGGTGTAAAGGGAGGGGTCCGGGATGCGAATGGAGAAAGTCACGCCGCAACGGGAAAAGATTCGCAGGGAATCAGCAGCGACGTGGCCGAAGCGCTAAGCCTGATTGTTGCTCCTGAGAAATGCCAAAAACTCCTGGCCGGGGTGCGAAAGCCTTTTTTCGTCGCGGTAGATGACGTACAGCGGGAGGCTGATGTCCAAATCCCGAACGGGAATCACTTTCAGAGCTTTGGCGGCAACCAGGCTGTGTTCATTGACTACGGAAACGCCGAAGTTCGCCTTCACGGCCGCTTTGATCGCCTCGATGCTGTCGAATTCCATTTGAACTTTGATGTTGAGCTTCCTTTTCGCGAAGTACGCTTCCACCACGCTGCGGTTCAGCCGGCTTTGAGGCTGCAAAATAAACGGCTCCTCGGCGAAGCGTTCGAGACTCACGGCTCGCTTCTTTGCGAGGGGGTTATTCGTCGAGGCGACCGCCTTCATTGTGATATCTCTATAGCGCTCGCAGCTAAAACCGTAGGGCTCGACGGGGCGGGGAAGGCGGGAGAGACAGAGCTCGATCTGGTCCTCGGCCAGCAAACCGCACAGCTCGTCGAACGTGCCGATCTTCATGATGATCTCCGACTCCGGGTGTAAGCGCTTGAAGGTGCCCAGAAGCGACGCCATGATGTACGGACCCGATGTGGCTCCCGCGCCGACGCGAATACGCAGCAGGCGCTTGTCCGCAAGCTCTTGGACATCGATCTCGCTTTGCTTGAGGGTCTCGAGCAATCTTTCCGCGTAGAGTTTCGCAGCCTTGCCCGCATCGGTCATTTCCACCCATCTGCCTCTTCTGTCCAAGAGCCTGGTCCGGTAGAAGGTCTCGAGCTTTTTCACCTGTAGCGACAACGCCGGCTGGCTCATGTGGAGATGCTCCGCCGCGCGCGAAAAGCTCTTCAACTCCGCCACGGCGAGAAAAGCCTTCATGGTGAAGAGGTGCATCATAGGCGAGCCTCTATAAGAAAAATAAATAGCTGTCAAAACATTTTTGTATTTGACTGAGCGCCAATGGAGTCATATCTCAGGGCCGCATGGAGCCTTTACATAGGCATTGAGCGATGCTTTCGAGAGCTGAAAACGACGTCCTGACCCGAGTCGGGCCGGGAACTCCATGCGGTGAACTCTTACGGAGGTACTGGCACCCGATCGAGTTCGTCAAGGCGCTGGACGAGCGGCCGAAGCGCAAACGACTCCTCGGCGAGGATCTCGTTCTCTTTCGCGCGCGCGACGGCAAAATCGGGCTACTGGGGCTCCATTGCTCACATCGCGGAATGTCGCTCGAATACGCGCGTGCCGAGAGCGCCGGAATCCGCTGTCCGTATCACGGCTGGCTATACGACGTGGAAGGCCGGTGCCTGGAGCAGCCGGCGGAACCGCAGGAGTCCACGTTCAAGCACCGCATCCGTCACAAGGCCTACAGAACGGCGGAGCTGGGCGGGATCGTTTGGGCCTACATGGGGCCGGACCCGGCGCCGCTTTTGCCGAACTGGGACGTGCTCGTTCGGGAAGATGGCGTTCGCTGCATGAACGGCCGGACGATCAACTGCAACTTCTTTCAGGCGAGCGAGGGCAACGTCGACGCGACGCACGTGCAGTACCTGCACAAGGACGTCTTCGTGACGCCCAGCGACAAGCCCGGCAGACCCTTCTGGAAGCTCAACGAGTACGGCATCTCTAACAACCTGGTCTGCAGCGTCGCCGAGGGATACAGCGACACCTACACGAGCTACTTCATTATGCCGAACGCGAACAGGTTTTTGAACCATTACAAGCGGGAGACCGATCAGTACTCATACGAAGCGATGGGCTGGCGCGTACCGATCGACGACACGCGTCATTTCAAGATTTACGTTGCGTTCATTCCTTTCGATCAGCTCGAGAACAGTTCGGGCATGCCTCTGCAGGTTCCCGACGCGCAGGAAAAAGGCATCCAGGACGCGCGCAACGGCTACGAGTGGGACGAGGTGACGGGTTGGATCGCGGCGAAGGATCAGGACAGGGTGGCTCAAGAGAGCCAGGGAGAGATCTACGATCGGACGCGCGAGCACCTCGGTGCCTCCGACGATGGGTTGATCATGTTGCGCAGGCTTTTCTTCGAATCGATCGAGCGGGTGCGGCGGGGCGTCGATCCATACGGCATCATCCGTGATGAGTCGCGAAACCGCTGCCTTTCACTGCCCACTTCGGTTGCCGGGCGGGTGCTGCGGAAGCCGTCCGCTATGGCGCCACCCGGCGCGTAGGAACGGAGGCGATCGGAGGTCGACCAACGATCTGGCCGGAGGTTTCCAACCTTCAAGCGGAGGGACACGCGATGCGTTACAGAGGCGTTCGGTTTTTCGTCATGATCTTTCTGACTGCATGCCTGCCGATTGGCCGGACGGCAACGGCCCAAACGCTGCAGGCACTTCGCAACGCGGCGAAAGCGGAAGGGCAGGTCATCATTTGGTCGCCGATGGACGTCCAGGAGATGCAGTTGCTGACGGAAGCCTTTTACAAGGATTTCCCGGGCGTGAAAGTAAACCACTTCGAGATCCGCGAGACCGATTACGTTCCGCGCATCATCGCAGAGTCACGGCAGGGTATCGTCAGCCTAGACGTGGGCACGACCAAGTACGTGGCCGCGGCGCCGCTGATCGAGCGGGATCTCATCCAACGGCACACCGACTGGACCAAGATTTTCAAGGATCTCAACCCGGCGGCGATCTCGAAGGACGGGAGATTTCTCGCGAACGACGATCTCGCCTTTATTGTCGCCTACAACACCAAGCTCGTGAAACCCGGCGATGTGCCGACTTCCTGGGACGACCTGCTCGCGCCTAAATGGAAGGGAAAATTACTCGTCGAGCCGAGGGCAAACGCCTTCGCGTATCTCGGCTTGAAGTGGGGCAAGGAAAAAACGGCCCAATACGTCCGGAAGCTGAAAGCCCAGAACCCCACCTTCGTGAAGGGCGGCACCACTCTCTTCCAGCAGCTCGTTGCCGGCGCCGGTGAAGTCGCGGTGGGGGGATACGTGCATCGGGTTCTGCAGCTCCAGCAGGAGGGGGCGCCGATCGACTGGGCGAAAAAGGTCACTCCCATCGGAGCCATGCCCCAGGACATCTTCGTGATGAAGGGCGCGAAGCACCCGAACGCCGCCAAGCTCTTCTCCGGCTGGCTCGCCTCCGAGAGGGCACAAAACATCATGAACCAGAAGCTCTTTCGCGGTGCTCTCAACGCCGGCAGCAGCTATGTCGCGGTGCGGGAATTCGAGAAACACCACGTGGAGATCGTGAAAGAACATCTCCAGAACTACAAAATCGCCGTGGAGATCAACCAGCTCGCCGCGAGAACGCTCGGCACTTTCAAATAGATGTGCACGCGAAGGAGGTGACGGACCATGCGTGGAGGATCCCTAACGTTCGAGCAATGGTATGTAAAAAGTTCCTACCAGGACTTCGTGAAACGGGAGGGGGTGCCGCTCTACGAGGGCAGCAATCTGGAAGACATGGCCTCACTGCCGCTGGGGGACTGGGAGAGACGCGGAGGAAAAGCCGCCTACACACGCCTCGGCGATCAGGAGCTTTACGCGCTGCAAATCGTCGAGATCCCGCCCAAAGGCGAGCTGAAACCCGAGCATCATGTTTACGACGCGACGATGTTCGTGATGCGAGGGAGGGGCGCCTCCACGATCTGGCAGCCGGGGGAGCCGAAGCACACCGTTGAATGGCAGGAAGGCTCGCTCCTGGCGATCCCGCTCAACGCCTGGCATCAGGAGTTCAACAGCTCGGCGGACGAGCCGTGCCGTGTGATCTTCGCGACGAACATGTCTTACGTCATCAACTTCTACCACAACCTGGACTTCGTTTTTAACTGCCCGTTCGTATTCACCGACAGATACTCGCACGCCATGCACGGCTACTTTGGTGACGACGGGATCCATTGGACCGACAGGTTGTTCGAGACGAATTTCATCCCGGACGTGCGAACCTTGAAGCTCGACCCGGATCCCCACCGGGGCGAGGGAGTCTGGAAGATGCGCTTGTCGATGGCCAGCACATCCATCGGCATGCACATCAGTGGCATCGACGTCGGGCGCTACATGACGGCCCATCGCCACCTGGCCGACGCGTACGTGATGTCGATCCAGGGAGAAGGGTACAGTGTGCTGTTCATGCCGGGGGAGGAGAAGAACCGCCGCAGGGTACCGTTCAAGCCGTACGCGGTG
>DATMBL010000251.1:0-4223 GCA_035559295.1 Candidatus Eiseniibacteriota bacterium | reverse complement strand
CTGAACTGGGAGGTGAGCGATTTGCTGAGAACCGCCGGCCGGCAGGCGGCAAGTTACCTGGCGCACCTGGAGGCGGCGAACGCGCTCATGGCGGCTAAGCAATTCGACTCCTTCAACCGCATGTCCGCGTTCATTATTCATGACCTCAAGAATCTGGTGTCGCAACTGTCTTTGCTACTCGCCAACGCCGAGCGGCACCACCAGAATCCTGCGTTTCAACAGGAGATGCTGGACACCATCGGTAATTCGGTCGACAAGATGAAACGGCTGCTGACGCAGCTCAAGGCTGCCAGCGCGGTAACCGAACCCCCGCGACCGCTGTCACTCGGCGATGTTGTGAGCCAGGCGGTAGCGCAACAAGCCGGGTTGCCGATCGTTCCGCAGATTGAGCTCGTCGGCGACACCCCCCATGTGATCGCGAGCGGCGAGCGGCTGGCGCGAGTCCTGGGGCACCTGATCCGCAACGCCATCGAGGCGACGCCCGCAACCGGCCGTGTGACGGTGCGCGTGACCGCTTCCGCGGGATTCGCGCTGGTTGTCGTTACCGATACCGGCCGCGGAATGACCGAAGAGTTCATCCGCGGCAGGCTATTTCGCCCGTTCGAATCCACCAAGCCGGACGGGATGGGCGTCGGTATGTACGAGTGTAAGCAGTACGTGGAAGAGCTCGGCGGAAGGATCGAGGTCGAGAGCGAGATCGCGAAAGGCTCGACGTTCCGGGTGTGGCTGCCACTGGTCGAGCGTGTCGCCACCGAAGTCGTTGCATGAACGCCAAGAAGGGCACTTTGCTCATTGTCGAGGACGATCCCGGTCTGCAGAAGCAGATGCGCTGGAGCTTCGACAAGTACGAAGTGGTAACGGCCGGCGACCGGGAAAGCGCTATTGCGCAAGTACGCCGGCACGAGCCGGCCGTCGTGACCCTGGATCTCGGGCTGCCCCCGGATCCCAACGGCGCGACCGAGGGACTGGCGACACTCGAACAAGTTCTCTCGCTCGCCCCGGACACACGGGTGATCGTCATCACCGGAAATCAGGATCGCGCCAATGCCGTGGCTGCCATCGGTATGGGCGCGTACGACTTTTATCAAAAGCCGTTCGATCCGGAAATACTCAACCTCGTCGTGGAGCGTGCATTCCGCTTGCACGAGCTCATGGATGAGAACCGGCGCCTTCGGCAGCGGCAGGCAGATTCGCCGATGGAGGGCATCCTCTCCCGCGATCCGGGCATGCTCAAGCTCTGCCGCAGCATCGAAAAGGTCGCGCCCTCGGATGTCACGGTCATGTTGCTCGGGGAGTCGGGTACCGGCAAAGAGCTGCTGGCCCGCGCCCTGCACAACCTTTCCGCGCGGGCGGCCAAGCGGTTCGTGGCGATCAACTGCGCGGCCATTCCCGAGACGCTGCTGGAGAGCGAGCTGTTCGGCTACGAGAAGGGCGCTTTTACGGGGGCCACCAGGCAGACGCGCGGCAAGATCGAGTACGCCGACGGCGGCACCCTCTTCCTCGACGAGGTCGGAGACCTGCCGACCGCCTTGCAGGCGAAACTTTTGCGCTTCCTGCAGGAGCGGGTGATCGAACGCGTCGGCGGTCGCGAGGAGATTCAGATCGACGTGCGCATCGTGTGCGCGACTCACCAGAACTTGCAGGATCTCATCAAGGCCGGGCGCTTCCGCGAGGACCTCTACTACCGGCTTACGGAGATCGTACTGCGCATCCCGCCGCTGCGCGCGCGGCAGGGCGACGCCGCCCTCCTGGCCCATGCCTTTGCCCACAAGTATGCCTCGCAGTCGGGACGGTCGAGCATCGGCTTCAGCCAGGACGCCTTGAACGCGGTCGGAACGTATGACTGGCCGGGCAACGTGCGCGAGCTCGAGAACTGCATCAAGCGGGCCGTTATCATGACGGAGGGTCCGCAGATCACCTCTGAGGATCTGGGCCTTAGCATCGGTGACAAGGAACCGGATCCTTTGAATTTACGCGCGGTGCGGGAGGAGGCCGAGCGCAAGGCGGTGGTTACAGCGCTTGCCCGCACGGAGGGTAACATCGTGAAAGCCGCCGAGCTGCTCGGCGTCTCCCGCCCGACGCTGTACGACTTGATGAGCCGCTACAGTCTTCGGTAACCGAGGGCACCTGGAATAGTCCTCATAATTACAGCTCCACTCTTGTCGGTATGTAAATTTTGCCGACTATCGATTTTCTTCCGGCATGCTCTGATCTCAGATCTCAGGGGGGTTCTTTAGCCGCTCGCTTTATAAAAACGTCTTTCGTCAATGACTTATATTACGATGGTTGTGGAAGATACCAACAAAAATTCTTCGATTTTAAAGCATGGCTTGTTCGTACTCGGAAGGTATTGCTGTCGGTGTAATTTACAAATTATTCAAATAAAGGCCTGCGTGAATCGGGATTATTGCGAAGAAGATCCAATAAATTCATGGGATTAGCGCGTCCAGGCGTGGGTAATTTATCGTTGGCATAGCCATTGCAGTAGCTACTTTGCAAAAACAAAAAGGCTAGCGTTGCGCACCTGCGTTTTCGCTCAGAGGGTGGAGCGGCGGTCGTGTCGATGCTGGAGCGGGGTGGGTGAATTTTCGCAATCGTGTTTTTCGCGTAGCCGCTGAATCGCGGAGGAGAGACAAAGTGAAAAAACAAGGCCTGATTTGTGCGCTCATAGCGGGGAGCCTGAGTCTAATGGGGGGAGGCGTGCACGCGACGCCGATCGATACCAATGCGCTGTCGCTCGGCGAGCTGCAAACGCTGTTTCACAGCCGGACGCACGGTGGCGTTTCGAGCATTAACGTCAATACCGACGAGTCAAAGGCGGAGGTTTTTACCTTTCAGTCCACGGGCGCCAGCGCGACCTACGTGGCATCGGTGTCCTATACCGCCAGCAGCCTGGAGTTCGGGTTGTACGATGTGTATCGGCCGACCGAGAGGTTGACCCTCTTCGATACGAATAGCGCCGCCCTTGGCTCGGCACCCGGGGATTCCACGCAGATCTTTATCAGCTACAACGCCGTGACAGGGCAGGCGACGACGTACTCGTACGAGGTGAACCCGGGGTTCCCCCCGTCCTTTACAGTGCACGATTCAGCCACTTTTGGCGGCTCTTCGTTTGGTTTTTACCTTACCTCGGTCTACGGTACGTGGTTCTCGCAGTCGGAACTTAACGCGGCGAACGGCGACGTCAATGGCGACGGCATTCCAGACACCGACCATTTCTTGGCCTACATGGGGAAGGGCGATCGGTTCGACGCTCAAGGGACGGGCGTATACCTGAATGACTTTGCGCACTGGTATATAGCGGGTGAGGCAACCAACATGGCGGGGCTACACCCCAGCTTTTCGGACTTCACGGATTTCGTGGCTCAGGTCGAGTCTGTGCAGCCGCTGCCAGAGGCCGCGACGTTTTCCTTCTTAGCGATCGGCCTGTTGGCGGTGTTCGGATTGGCCCGCCGCCGCGCGCTAAATCAATAGAGCAGGCCCCGCCGAGGGAGAGAGAGGAGAGGCATCAGTCGGTAAGGGCGGCTTCCACGGCGAGCCGCCCTTTTTGTTGTGCCGGTCTCGTTCCATGGCATTCTTCCCTGCTTGGTGGCAGACACTTCGAGTTCCGCAACCTTACTGGAATCCCTGGCTTCGCTCGAAGCCTGCTCGACCATTCCATGGTTCGGCGTTCCAGCTTCTTTGGTTGCCGCTCACCCCCCCAGTGGACCGTCCTGAAAACTCCGGGCGCGCTCGACTGCTCCGTCTCGGGGGTGGTTGAAATCCCTCGCTTTCAAGCCGGAGCATGTTTCCGCGAAATGGCCATGAGCTCGCTCCGAGCCGCTCCTTCCCATTCTCTTACGAGGGGGGAAGGCTTTGCCTGCGAAGGCGGGGCCTGGAATGGGGGAGGAGGGGAGGAGTTCGTACTCATCCCGTTCGTCCTGAACTTCCCTTGCGCTTACCCTGAAAAGAAAAGCGGGACCGCTTGTACGTAAACCCCCATCGCCTTGCCGGCGGATGGCATAGGGCTGGTAAGGGAAGAATCCGAGCTTCGTAAAGCCGGCATCGCCGGAACCAGGGAGGGGAACTACGAGCAAAATAATCCCAGATTTTCCATTAACCCCGCCCTGTCATAAACGTCGGCGAGAAATGCACGGGTAGATCGAAGGTCTTCGAGCGATTCCACAGCCCCGTGAACCACTCGCGGTTTCGCATGGCAAGCGCGAGCTTGAGGATGTCTTTGC
>DATMBL010000250.1:0-16589 GCA_035559295.1 Candidatus Eiseniibacteriota bacterium | reverse complement strand
GCCGTTCGTTGCTTTTGGCTTTTCGTCGCGTCAGTCCCTTTACCCCACGATCGCCGCCGATCTCTTTCACGGGAAATCCTTTGGAGCGATTATCGGCGCAATCGCGCTGTTTATCGGCGCCGGAGCCGGGATTGGCCCCTGGTTAGGCGGGCTAATCCACGACTGGACCAAGAGCTACTATGAGGCTTTCCTGATCGCTCAGGCACTCACCGCGACCTCCGCAGCACTTATCTGGGTAGCCGGCTCGGACGCGCAGCGACGGGGCTAAAATCCAGCAAAGTGGGAATCACCCGATACACAAAGACCCACTCCTGTACCAAACCTCAAGGCCAAAATGACGGCCTCCCTAAGCCACTGCAAAAGAGCCTTATGCGCGCGGGATTGCTCCCCGAGCAACCCCCGCAGGCTTCGGAGCCCTTTTCAGGGATGCGGGAGCTTTGGGCGAGCAGAATAATCGGACGAGTCGAGCTCGATCGGCCTGTAATTGCGGGTCGTATCTGAGATAGGCGCGAACAGCTTCCACCACGGCCGCCCCAAGCGGATCGTGCGGGCGCATGAGCCGATAATGCATCCATTTTCCTTCGCGGCGCCAGGCCACGATGCCCGCCCGGCGAAGGTAAGCTAAATGCCGGGATATTTTCGGCTGATTCGCCCCCAACGCTTCAACCAAGAAGCAAACGCACACTTCATCATCCCCCATCAGGTTCAGCAAACGGAGCCTCGTTCGATCGGCCAGGGCCCGGAAAAGAAGCTCGATATCAAACGGCTTGGCTTTCGACGCTTTCATAATAGCCTCATAATACCACAACAAAACAAATATGTCTTGACATATTTGATTCCCGAATTATATTCGATTAAACGAATATGAATCCCAGCGCCAAGCTGAAAATCCTGTTTCTCTGCACCGGCAACTCGGCCCGGAGTATCTTCGCGGAATACCTTCTGAGAAAGATCGCCGGCGATCGCTTCGAAACATACAGCGCCGGCAGCGACCCCAGCGGCAGGGTCAATCCGCTTACGCTCCAGATTCTCAAAAACGATTACGATATCGACGCACGAGACGCCCGCAGCAAATCATGGAGCGAATTCAAAGAAACGCGATTCGATATCGTGATCACCGTCTGTGATCGGGCCAAGGAATCCTGCCCTATTTTTCCGGGTGAACCGAACGTCGCGCACTGGAGCATTCCCGATCCCGTGGCCGCGACGGGCACCGATGAGCAAAAACGCCGCGCGTTCAAAGAGGCTGCCCAACAAATCTTTCGGCGTCTCCAGCTCTTGCGCTCGTTTCCGCGAGAAAAACTTGACCACTTCTTAATGCATTCGGCGCAGAAAGGTGAAAACGCACAACCAAAGAAATAGGGAGATCTCATGAAAACATCAAAGGTTCACGTTGCTCTCAACGTCACGGACGTAACACGCTCCGTCGAGTTTTACCGGGCAGTGTTCGGGCTCGATCCAGCTAAATGGAAACCGGGATATGCCGAGTTCGATCTCGCAGAGCCTCCGCTTAATCTCACGCTCAATCAGCACAAAAAGCTCGATGGTCCCGGAGCTTTGAACCACCTCGGCATCGAAGTTTTGAGCACCGAGGAGGTCCTTGCGGCGAAAGAGCGCTTGCTTCACGCAGGGCTTGCCACGTTCGATGAAATGAACGTCGATTGCTGTTTCGCGCTGCAGGATAAGGTTTGGATTAACGATCCGGACGGCTACCGCTGGGAGATCTTCACGGTCAAAGTCAAAGATACCCGGCCGGAGCTTACACTCCAAGATGCGAGCGATCCCGGCGAGCAGACATGCTGCCGTTTCTGCCCTCTATAAAGTAATAAAAGTTCCGCTGGAAAAAACGGGATGCTTAGCAGTTGCTTATATTGAGCAGCATATCTTGCTCGAATAGAATTTGTCCTCTCTTAAAAATTCGATGAGGAACCGTACGTTCGAAGCGCCCGCCCCCAGGATACGGCCAAGAACTTTGGGAAAATCGGTTCTCAGTAGGCTACATGCAAGGCGGTGAAGTCGAGGCTCAGGCGATCTCCATGCCGGCCGCTTACGGCGGCTGACGAGGCGAGGCGCCGACGGGCCGGTTGGGTATTGCTTGACCGAAGGCTCCTCGGACCAGGACGAGCGGTGCGTCGCCTTCCGGTCCTGTTCCCGTACTCCTCAGGAGCGGCGTCAACTTGCCGTCGAGCTCGTTATTAATCTTCTCCCAATCTCTAACAGTCATTATGATGTAATCGCTTCCATAAGCGATCTTTTCGGTCATCGTTTCGCGACTCACGTCGAGTATGGGAACCGGACCACCACGATAAAAAACCACCGAGTCGCTGTTGAACGACCTCCCATACAGGTAGAGATGCGCGCGGGGGTTCGCTAGCTTGTTTACCTCGTTCACGAAAGAACGGTAACTTCTCGCCTCGGCTATCGCGGGAACGGCGATACGTCGCGCCACAAACGCTGATACGAGAGAAATCAGCACAATTCTGGATGGCAGCGACCGAATTCGATGGAACCACAGATTATGCGAGACCGATAACCAGAGAACAGATAAGGAGAACAAAGCAAGGCTCACAATCCATCCCGACCGAGTGAACGCTTCCTTGACGATCAGCAGGTCGGCACGGTCTTTTGGCTTGACGACAGGTTCCAGCGCCGAGAGAAACCAACCCGAGTCGTGATACAAGACGCCGAGCAGTGCAATGCTGAAAAGAAACAAACCCATCAAACCAAAGCCCACAGCCATTGCTCGCAAAGACAACCCGCCTCTCTCTCCGCCCGGCGGCTCGTAGAACCATGCGGCGGTAATCAGAGAGAGACCAGGGTACAGCGGCAACAGATAAACTGACAACTTTCCCATCGAAATTGAAAAAAAGACAAAGACGACTACAACCCAGACTGTGAGAAACAGGATATTGTCGTCGGATAAGAGCTTTTTTTTGACGAGCGCCGCCGTTACGAACGGAAGAAAGAAGCTCCACGGAAGCCCGTCCACAAATACGTACGGCACATAGTAGTAAAACGGATGCGTGTGGCCGGATCCTCCAAAGAATCTGGACAAATTTTCCTCGAGGACTTGCCGGTTGAAGAACTCCTCGCCGCCTCTATAAAGCGCAATTCCGTACCAGCCGGTAGCCGCGATGAACGTAATGAAAAGGCCCCTATGGCAGCCAAAACGAGAAATCAGATCCGATCTCTTTTCAAGTGTCAAAAAGAGAACCACCATCAAGGCCGGCAGGATCACACCTACCGGGCCTTTGGCCAGTGCGCTCATCCCGAGGACGGCGTAGAATATGTAAAACCAGCGGCGACCGGTCAAAAACTCGCGGTACAGAGCAAGAAAAAGCGCCAGCGTTAGGGTAATGAAGAAAGTCAGGGTCATGTCGACACGTGCGGTTGTTGCCTGGCGGACGTAAACAAACGTAGTAGAGAGAATGATTCCACCAAGAAATGCCACTCGATAAGTGAAGAGTTGGCGACCGAGAACGTACGTGACTACGACACCGAACGTCGCGAGGACCGCCGATGGCAAGCGAACCGTAAACTCATTGACGCGACCCGCGACACGGGATGTCAAAGCCCCGAGCCAATGAAAGAGCGGTGGTTTCGAAGGAATTTCGCTACCTCGCTTCAGTGGGAACAACCATTCGCCCCGTAGCACGATATCCTGGACCGCCAACGCCTCTCTCGGCTCGCCCTTATCATAGAACGGCTGGTCCAAGCAGGTGAAAAAAGAAATGCCACACACAGCGGCTAACACTCCCAAATGCAACGCCAGCGTTGGATGCGTCTTACTGCTCATGAATGTCTCCGTTCAAGTCAGAATTCGCGCCGCTATCCCCAGTTCGCCACGCCAGCCACACTTCGGCAGAGACCCGACAACCAAACGCGCGCGACCGGCGATTCGATCCATTCAATAAAAAAGCTCCCCACGATGATCCCCCACGCCGTTCCAAGCTCCTCGAGGAAGAAGCGGGAGCCGGGGGTCAGGGATTGCGGGATTCCGCGAACGGTCGGAAACCATCTCGGAACCTCTCCCGTGTAGTTGGCGTACTCCGCGCCGAACTTCTCAGCCAAGAAATTTTCTTCAGCGCCAATGATGGCGCGGTACTGAAGGAAGAAAGCTGCGCAAAATATCGGAATAAAAACGAGTGCCTCTGAAAGCACGGTCAAACCTAAGCCGATCAGAAAGTTGCCCGCGTAGATTGGATTGCGGGTGCAGGCGTAAGGGCCGGTCGTCACCAACACCGGCGCCTTGAGGCGGCGTGAGCGCGTATGTTGGCCAGCGTGGCTAATCGCCCAAATTCGGAGTAGCTCGCCCAAGAGCTGACTGCCGATGCCGATCACGTCCATCCATACGTCGATCCACGTTCCCTCAAAAAATTCGGATGGCGGGAAATACCAGAGGTAGATCAGCAGGCCCAGGAAAAACAATGCCTGACTGTAGCCCCTGTAATAAAAGAGACGCTCGCGGAAGATTTCCATACAAGACCTCGCTTTGCGAGCACCGGCTCGCGACGGCACTGCAAAGCTCTCGAGTTAACGGCCAAACGCCGTTCCCGTCAGCTCGTGCGGTTAACGGTTAAAAACGATCCCCGCTAAAGGGAAGCGATGGAGGAAAGACAGAGGAAAAATTAAATACGGAAGTGAGCGTGAAGCTTGTAAACAGCAACGGCTCGCCTGAAGGGGATTGCCTCGGCGCTCACCGGACGGGGCCAGATCGGCCGGACACCGTCAAGAAGGGAAGAGCAAACGCCGGGCGATGAGGCCGCTGACGCAAGGGCGCTCGTCTGCTCGTCCTGAGAGGACCGAACTGCGGCTCCGAAACCCGTCAGTGCCGCATCTACGGCGCTGTCGACATTCTGATCGGAGAAGACAAAGAAACCGGTATGCTCTAGAACCTCAACCCCTAGAAGCACAAGCCAAACGATAAGACAGGCAATACTGACGGGTCTGCGCATGTGAGAGGCACCATAAGCTACGAAACAGGCCGAGTCAAGTTTGCATTCTCACGGAAGCCACGAGCCTTGAATGGGGCGGAAGGATAAGACTTTCTCGCGCCAAGAACGCCAAGCGCGCAAAGGGAAGAGAAATTCCGCGCCGATAGCGCGAAAGAAACTTGTTTTTATCTTGGCGATCTTTGCGGCCTTTGCGCGAGAGTCCCCGCCTTAGGGGGTGCGGTGCGGGGGCGTTCGTGATTCCTGTTCTTTATTCCTACGGGACAGGAGGGGTGGGAGTCGGCGGGCCGTACTTGCTGTACTTGTGTTCGATCTGCGTTCTCATTTCTTTGAGGCTCTTACCTTCGTCGATCATTCTCATCACGTCACGCGTGATGCCGATGCAGATGCTTCACGCGAGGCTCATTCGATCGAACATCAGATTTCCCGGAGTCGAGCTGTCTTTCACATAGCACGACGCATTGCTCGTGTGTCCCTCCGCGCCACAACCGCAGTAGCACGGGATGTAGCGGAGAACGTCGCGGTTTGCGACTGCGAATCGGTACGCCTCGCGCACTTCGCCAGGCGCCCGGCGAATGTCGCTCGGCAGCACGCTCTCCGGAGCTAACGGATACCGGTGTTCCGCCGCTCCGAACCCGCGGCACCCTGCCAACAACATATGACCGATTGCGGCTACACCTCCGATGAGAAAAGCGCGTCTATTCATGAGCAATCGCTTCACCTGGCCAACTCCTTCGCTCCGAGTTTCATCGCCTGAAGCTCTCGAAGAGCTTCGCGTAGCACCATCAAGGCGCTTCTCAGAAACAGAGCCGCAATAGCCGCCCCGACCAGGAGATCGGGCCAAGCGGCCTCGAAAGCATTGACCCCGGCGGCGGCCCCGAGTACGGAAAGATTTGCAATGATATCGTTCCTGGAGCATAGCCAGGTGGAACGCATATTAAGATCGTCCGACCGGTGCCGATAAAGCAAAAAGTAGCACGTCGCGTTCCCCGCCAAAACAAGCGCCCCGACAAGCCCCATCGTTTCGGCGATGGGCACAATGCCGGCCCACGCCTGGTGCACGGCTTTGGCCAAAACGCCGAAGCCGCATAGCGCCATGAGAAGGCCCTTGAAAACCGCAGCTGCGCTCTTCCACTCCGCGCTGCGTGAAAGAACGTAAAGACTGAACCCGTAAACCAGTGCATCCCCAAGCATGTCCGCCGAATCGGCCAGAAGCGCGGTGGAATGCGCCACGATAGCTGCGGTCGCCTCGATGACGAAGAGACCGGCGTTGAGGACGAGGACGACCTTTAAAACTCGCCCGTGGTCGCTCCTGAGTTTTGCGAGTTCTCCAGCTTTCGATTCGCAGCAGCTATCCATAACCTCGCAGGTCAATCTACAAGACTTGTCTTACCCGGACAACTGCGCTCGTCCGGTTTCGTTTTGCTTGGCCCCGTCCCGGTCAGCGCCCATCACGATGCGGTACGGCATTCCGGGGAGGTCATGGTAATCCCGGTGGACCGGCGCGCTCGGCTTTACTCTTCCTCGAACAGCTCTCCAAACAGTTCGGTCACCTTACGCTTGGCAGATGCCAGGGCTTTGCGGCCGGCAGGAGTCGCACGGTAGACCCGGCGCAGCGATTTTCCCAGACGCTGTTTGGAGGAGCGCAGGTAGCCTTTCCGTTCCAGGCCATGAAGAATCGGATACAGCGTGCCAGCACTCAGCCTGTATCCGTGACGCGCCAACTCTTCGATGAACCAGAACCCGAAGACCTCGTTTTTCGAGGCGTGATGAAGAATGTGGAGTCGGATGAGGTCCCGTGAGAGATCCTGATCGCTATTTCTCTGGTCCATGACGGAAGGTACGGGCGAACTGTAGATCCGCCGTGGCTCTCGGTCAACAGCAGGTGGCGCGCTGTCAGGCGCGTAGGCGTTCGCTTGAAGCTGACTCTCAGAGCAGCGTGAACAGGGCTCCTCCGAGCGCGCTCACGATGACGACCACCACCGGCGGGGCTTTCCACGCCATGAGCAAGACGAACCCCACGAGCACGACGGCGAAATCTTTCGCTCCTTGAACCGAGCTGGTCCAGATAGGATCGTATAGCGCCGCGCCGAGCAGCCCCACCACACCCGCATTGATGCCGCGCATTACCGCCTGCGTCGCCGTGCGCCGACGAAAGCTCTCCCAAAACGGCAGCGTGCCGAGGTGCAGTAAGATCCCGGGCAGGAAAATGAACGTTAAGCCCAGAGCCGCGCCGGCCAAGCCATTGGGTTCAGGTTGCATCACCGCGCCCAGGTAAGCGGCAAAGGTAAATAGCGGGCCGGGCACCGCCTGTGCCGCGCCATAGCCGGCCAAAAATGCATCGTGGTCCACCCAACCGGGGGCCACGACGGTTCCTTGCAGCAACGGCAGTACGACGTGCCCTCCTCCGAATACCAACGCGCCCGAACGATAAAAAGCTTCCATCATCGCGATCGCCTGGGAACCGGTGAGACCGCGCAGCAGCGGGAGGCCGAACAGTAGGCCAAAAAATACCGTCAGCGCCGCCACGCCCACGCGCGGCGATACCTTGATGGGCGCCTGCGCCCCTGCATCGGATGGTTGCCTCCGGCAAAGCCATGCGCCCGCAAAAGCCCCGAACAGGATTGCGGCTAGCTGCGAGAACGCCGAAGTGCTGAGCAAAACGATAAGGGCCGCTCCGCCGGCGATCGAAGCGCGCTCCCGATCCGGACACAGCGTTTGCGCCATCCCCCACACGGCCTGCGCAACGATGACCACGGCAACGAGCTTGAGGCCGTGCAACACCCCCGTGCCAACCGGCCCGCTCAATGCGCTCGCGCCATAGGCGAATAGCAGGAGCGCCAATGCCGAAGGCAGCGTGAACCCCACCCAGGAGAGAAGTCCGCCGAGGTAGCCGGCGCGCATCAGGCCCAGGGAGAAATTCATCTTGCTGCTCGTTGGGCCGGGCGCGAACTGGCATAGCGCCATCAGGTCGGCGTAGCTCTGGTCATCGATCCACTTCCGGCGGCGCACGTATTCTTCATGAAAGTAGCCGAGATGGGCGATCGGCCCCCCAAAGCTGGTCAATCCGAGCTTCGTGGCCACCCACAGGACCTCGAGGGGCGAGCCTTGCCGTCTCCATTGTACTGCTTCCGTCGCGATCGTTTCCGAGCGTTCATTCATAGCGTTCCGCCACCTCTTCCAGTGACCCCTCAACGATCTCCAGCGCCTTCAGCGCGGTCTCCAGGTCCTCGCTTCGATGACGCTGCAGAAATTTCCCTCCCTGAATCCCCAAAGCCCTGACGATCTTTGCCACTGTTGCACCTGATGATGCGCTTTGCGATTGGGCCGGCGGCGGATCCCTCCGCCGAGACCGGTATGTTCGAGACTTTCCGTCACCGCGTGTTCCGCGGTTTGAAGCGCAAGTACTCCATGGCCGAGTCTTCGTAGCCGGTTCTTGTGTAAATGGCGTCGAGTTGCTTTTGCAGCAGTTTGAAATCCTTGACCAGACGCTTCAGGCGCTCTTCCTCGTTATCTGGCAATCGCTTCATCACCGGAGTTCCTCTCCGTTCGTTCCCGGCAGCCGACTCAGCCTGCTCACGCGAAAAAGAGAGACGTAATGTTCCACACGTCGCTATCGAAATTCGATATAGTGAGATTTTCGACCACTGTCAACCGGCGACCGTTAGTTCGTCCACGGTGTTCCTTGTTTGGCGGCGCTTTTTTACGATTCGATGCGTTACTGGCCGACAGCCCGGCGGCACGAACGCCGATGATTCGTCATGTTGACTTAGAAGGTTTGTCAGATTAGGAGTTGAAGCGGTTGAGCGTCCGTCATAAAGCTGCACTGTCGGGCTCCGGACTTGCCCACATCGGAAGCTCAAAAGAGCCGACGGAAAGGAGACGATCATGCCCCTTACCTGTCCCGTGGGTTTTGATACTGAGAGATTACGGACCGAGATCCAGAACATCTACGGTCGTGTTGCGGTCGATCCCGACAGCGACTTTCATTTTCATCGCGGTCCGCGGTACGCGGCCGAATTCCTGGGCTACGATCCAGAAAAACTGGCAGTGCTGCCGACGGAAGTTACGGCGTCGTTCGCCGGCGTCGGGAACCCGCACCGAATCGGCCCGATCTCAGCCGGGGAGACGGTCTTGGACATCGGCTGCGGTGCCGGCACGGATCTCCTTCTCGCGGCAAGAGAGGTCGGCCCAACCGGGCGGGCCATCGGCGTTGATATGACGCCGTCGATGATTGAGCGAGCGCGCGCCGGCGCGAAGACACTTGGTCTCGAGCACGTCGAGATCCGCCAAGGAGAAGCGCAGGCGCTTCCCGTCGAAGACCGCAGCGTCGATGTCGTCATTTCCAACGGCGTCTTGAATCTCACGCCGGATAAAACCAAAGCTTTTGGAGAAATCGCGCGCATTCTGAAACCCGGCGGCAGGCTCTTGCTGGCCGATATCATTATCGGCACCGAACTGTCGGAGTCTGCCCGAAGAGACATCGATCTCTGGACCGGCTGAATTGCCGGAGCTCTGCTGGAAGCAGAGCTGCTGGAGGTCTTGAAAACCGTCGGGTTGGAAGACGGGCGCGTCACAAACTATTTCGATTGCTTCCGCGGCACGTCCAAGGAGGCGGTCGCAAAGAAATTCGGTGTCCAAGGCGTCAACGTCTATGCCCGGCGACCGATGACATGAAGGACCCGGGCGAGCGATGTCGCTCACGGGTCAAGGTGAATTCACGCGCTCATTCAATCCCGGGAAGCAGAGGTAAAAGCGGTAATCGGTGGAATCGTTTTCCGTTTGGTGGCGGTGCCGAACGTCCGAGCGCGTCTCTGCGTTTCCAAAATTCCCCTCAAGTCTCGTGCGCGCGTATCCATTATATATGCCTGCCGTGCTCGCGCCGCCCGTAGCGGGCTCATGCCTCGCGGGTTTTCACGCGAGGATGGACGCGGCGCACTGGCTCTCATTTCTCTTTTTGCATTTGCCTGCCGTATTTCATCATAACCTCGCCGATCTTCGTCATCATCTCGCCCCGCATTTCCATCATCCGGCCCATCATTTTGGGATCGCCGTGCATACCGCCCATCATTCCTCCCATCATGCCGCTCATGCCGCCCATCATTCCCGTGCCGCCCATGCCCATCATCGGACACATCATCATCCCGCCTCCTTGCATGCCCTCGCCCATCATTCCATGCCCTTCTTTCGCAGGCGGCTTTTCTTTCTGCTGCGACAAGGTCGGGCCGGCAGACAGCGCAAGCGCGGCGGCGGTGCTAAGAATAGCAAAAACCTTCTTCATCGTTTTTCCTCCTCTGCGCGATCAGAAACTCAGGTTGCGGTGCGAAAATTCGGATCGAAGCCGGTACGGTATAATACCGGCGTGCTTTGTTCTTGCGTCGTCGATTGGGTGATAGCTACACCATAACCTCTCGCCGCTTTTCGATTCAAGCACTCCCCGGGAGATGCGCCGGTGATGACACGGGAAACACGCTCGGAAGAAGTCCGCGAGTAAACGGCCGCTGTGAGCGCGGCCGCAGCATTCGCCCGACTCCGGTGTCTTGTGCAGCGGTTTTAGCCGAGCCACTCGAGCATCAACCCTTCCAGATAGATAATTGCCGTCAAGACCACGGCGATTTCGATGATGACCGGAGTCATCTCCTTGATCCAGCGCAGGGGCGTGTAGTGTTCGTCTACCTCCCGCTTGATGAACGCATAGGCGACGACCGATTGCGCCGATCCGATATGCGTCCAGCAGCCTCCGACCGCGTACCCCGCAATCTGCGACATGGCAAACAAGTAAAGGACCGAGAGGTCCAGCTGGGACAGCGCGCGGGAGGCAAAATCAGCCACCACGTTGTTGTCGAGAATTGCCGACAAAAACGTCGCCGCCACGAATTGCGCAAAGGCCATGTTGGCGTGGCCGATCGCTACGATTCCGGCGGTTATGAGATTCTGGACGTGATCGAAAAACCCCGCCTTCGTGAGCAGGGTGATGGACAGGAACAGCGGCAGTAAGAAATAGTATTCAGCGAACTCATGCCTGGCCGCCCGCAATGCCAGCGATCGCATCTTCGGCAGGTTGGCGATACCGAGCACGGCGAAGAAAAAGCCGGCAAAGGATGCAAAAAAGAGCGGCACGTCATGGTCGACGGCGTGCAAAATGAGCATGCCGACAAAGGGGATCAGTGCGAGCGCGCCGATTTTCTGCGCAAAACGCCGGCGACGTCCCAGAATTGCGAGCGTTTCATCCACCGCCTTTTCCGCCTCGAGCGCGCCTTTATGATCCCCGGCCGCGTCCAGAACGTAGTGCCGGTCGAGGCTCTCGGCAAGCTCTTCGCTGACGAAATGGCCGAGTAGCCTTTTTCGCATACCTTCCGGGACCCCCGAACGAACGAGGGCGATGCCGAGAGATTCGCCCTGGCGCAGGCGCTCGAGCAGTAACTCGGCGTTGTCTTTCAGCTCCGATTCATGCTCCTCGATGAGTTCAACGGGCGTCAGTACTTCACCGTGGCGCATCGCCTGAAGAAAACGTACGTCTTCCGCATTCGCATCGATAACATCCATACGCTCGAGGCTGATTCGTTCGCCGCCCAGTTCTCTACTCAGATTCCAGGCAATGACAAGATAGCTCGCGATCGCCGCCGGGGCGCAGTAGCGCAGGAAAAACGAATCCGTCAAATGAGGACGCAGGTTGGCTTTCATGATCAGGTTTGGAGGCTCGCCATAAGCCAACCAGATGCCGCAAATCGTCGTCACCGCCGTGCAGACCATGACCGCACGCCGGATCGCCGGCGTTGGCGCGGCCGCGAGCAGCAGAATGATGACCAGGGTTCGGATCGTCAGGCCGATCATCGACACCCCGTCCAAAATGCCTGATGCGAAGGCCACCACGGCTGTTACGGAGATCACGGTAGGCAGGATCGCGCCGCGGAAACGCTGGAGCAGAAAAAACGTGATCCCTTCGAGCAGGCGGGTTTGGGCGATCACCGAGACGAACAGGGTCAGGCCAAGAATGAACAACATCGTGTCGGCGTGGACCAGGTCGTCCAAGCCGTGGAAGGACAGCAGATGAACGCGCGCGAATGGCCACCATCCGTGCGCCGCAATTTCGGCGTGCCACTGCGACGTGGCCAAACCGGCGAAAGTCGCCACGACCACCATCGCCATGCCGTAAGTGATCGCATTTTTGTGGAGCTGGTATTTAAACGATCCCAACAGGAACAAGGCGAGGATCGTGGCGAAGACTTCGGCGGCCAAAAGCCACAGCGGAAAGATAACCCAGCGGCCGAGGACGAGCAGCCCGCCCGCCACCGCGGCGCAGGCGACCACGAATTTGCCGCCCGGGAGCAGGACGACTTCCGATCCGGCGTTGTTGGCGCCGGCGCTATCGGGTCCAGGGGTTAGAATCGCCATATCTCCGGATAATAGACAGCGGATAGAAGTTCAATGTCTCTCGCGCGACTTCTTCCATAAGGAGCCATTCATGTGCGCTCGCCCCTCGTTTCCCGCCAACCCCCGCGCAAGCGCATCGCGCCAATGCGAGTCTTTGGTCGCCCTCGCCCGCTCCGCAAGCCGAGACGCCAGCGGCGTCCGTCGAGGGTGGTCTATTCGCGCGCGGCCGCGCGGGCGACGGCGCGGTCATTGACAAACTTTTTTTCTTCGAATATACGAAGTCCTAGAATTTGTTATGGCCAAGGTTACGGCTTGAACGCACGCCATCGCCAGCCTCAGTTCTGTACGCGCCGACCCATGCGGGTTTTTCTTTGCAGCCTCGTCTTCTTGCTCGTCGGTAGCGCTCCGCTACGCGCCGCTGATGAAATCAACAAGCTGGTCGCCCTCGTCGATTACATCGGCGGCGATTACAAGAACGCTGTGGCCTCGGGTAAGGTGATCAACCAGCTCGAATACGACGAGATGCTGGAGTTTTCCACGCGCGCTCTCGAGATCTTCGGAAACGTGAAAGCGGCGGAAGGAGGCGACAAAGCCGGAATCGAACCCCAGCTCCGCGAGATTGCGGTCCATATCAAGCAAAAATCCGGGGAGCAAGCCGTTCCGCGGCTGGCAAACCAGGTCAAAGAACGTCTCATCCGGACGTACAACATCGTCACTTATCC
The DNA here is from genome assembly GCA_035559295.1 of Candidatus Eiseniibacteriota bacterium. Lineage (GTDB taxonomy): Bacteria > Desulfobacterota > Binatia > UBA9968 > UBA9968 > DATMBL01. The sequence continues at coordinate 3,541 of DATMBL010000250.1, read as the reverse complement.
CAAGTCTTTGCCCGACCTGGAGGCGGGACGGATCGTTTATGCCGAGAACTGCGCGCAGTGCCACGGCGAGACCGGGCGCGGCGACGGCCCGGGCGCTGAAAGCATGCAGCCCAAAGAGCCCACACCAGCAAATTTCCAGGATCCGGAGTTGATGTCCGGCTTGTCGCCCTTCAAAGCCTTCAACACCACGACCTTCGGCATTGAAGGGACCGCGATGCCGAGCTTTTCAGCGCTCGGCGAAGAGGCGCGATGGCAGGTCGCGTTTTACGTCCTGTCCTTGCGTTTCCAACATGAGGCATCCGCGCGCGGCGCAAAGCTCGCCGCCTCGACCAAACTGCCCGAACAACTCACGCGGGTCGACACCCTCGCGACGCGCACCGATGAAGAGCTCGGGGAGGAACTAAGCCGGTTGTTCAAACGGCATTCGGACACCGCCGCAGTTCTCGCTTACCTCAGAAAGGGTCTTTTGCAAGATCGGCGACCCGATCCTCTGCTCGCCGCCCGGGCATTTCTCGCGCAAGCGGTCGATCTCTATGAGCAGGGCAAGCGGCAGGAAGCGTATCAAAAGGCCGTCGACGCCTATCTGGATGGGTTCGAGTTAGCGGAGCCCGCGTTGTTTTCGAAGGACGCTTCCCTCGGAAGAGAGATCGAAAGTCGCTTCACCGAGTTCCGCGGCGCCATCCGCAGCGGGGCGAACCCCGCCCGCATCCGCGAACTCCACACCGCGCTCGACCAGAAACTGGAACACGTGACCAGGATTTTAAGCGGTTCGGGGACGGCAAGCGAGGCCTACACCCTCTTCAACGCGGCTCTGATCATCGTCCGAGAGGGAGTCGAGGCAGCGCTCATCGTTTCGGCCATCATCGCGGTTTTGAAGGCCACGGGAGCGCTCGACGCGGTTCGTTACATCCACCTGGGCTGGGCGCTGGCGCTCTTGTCGGGCATTGCAACCTGGTTTGTCGCGCAAACCGTTTTGACGGTCGGCGGCGCTGAAAGGGAAGTGATCGAAGGTTTCACAGCGATCCTAGCTGCTCTGGTTTTGTTTTCCGTCAGCTACTGGCTGATTTCCAAGGCCGAGGCAAAAAGGTGGCAACGTTACATCCAACAGAAAGTCAAAGAAGCGCTGACCGCGCGGCGAGTTGCGGCCCTAGTCGGAGTTTCTTTTCTGGCCGTCTATCGCGAAGCGTTCGAGACCGTGCTCTTCTACCAGGCGCTTTGGCTTCAGAGCCCGACGGCTCATGGCTTTGTTATTGGCGGCTTCTTCTTGGGGGTCGCGATACTTGCGGTGCTTGTCGCACTGATCTTCAAGGCCGGCGTCAAAATGCCGCTCCGGCTCTTTTTCGGGCTTAGCAGCGCGCTGCTTTATCTGCTGGCGTTTGTCTTCCTCGGCGAAGGCATCAAAGACCTTCAGGCGACCGGTTGGTTTAGTGAAACACCGCTGGCTCATGCGCCGGAGCTTCCGTGGTTCGGGATTTACCCGACTTTGGAAACCCTGCTGGCGCAAAGCCTGCTCCTCCTCGCAGCGCTTGCGGCGCTGTTTTGGCTTTGGCGTGAATCGTCACTCGAGGAGGCGCCGAAACGGGCATGAAGCGAGCGCCGATTCGGGAGGAAAAACAAAACGCGCAGCCAGCGGCAAAACCGTTCCGGTGCGATTGCGGCAGTCTATTGGCTCGCCTGGTACCCGAGGGTGTTGAACTCAAGTGCCGGCGCTGCAAGCGCCAGGTGATTTTGCGGTTAGAAAACGCTTCAGGAAATACAACGACGGCTTAGATTCACCGGATCGCTACATGTCGAAAGGGAGATTGTAAATGCAGGGCCCGCTCTTTCGCCTCGCCGTGCGGGAATGGGGTTCGCTTTTGGAGGATAACATGCCGGCAGTAAACAAAAGATCGCTCGGTCAACTCGAAGGGGAAAACGTAGAGGAGCGCATCGAAGTCATTGCGCGCGAAAACCCCGGCGAGGCTCCCATGCTGGAGGTTCGCGCGCTCCGTTGGGGGTCGGGAGTGGGATGGTACCCGCACAAAACGCTGGTGCTGACTTCCGGCCAGGCGCTGCGCTTGGCTCACCTGCTGCGGCGCTTTTCTGCAACCGCTCGGCGGGGAAGCGATCAACCGAAAATCATTCCACTGCGGAAGCGATCAAGATGAAGGCTACGGAGCCTGTTTAAGACGTATTTCTTTCGACGCGAGGTTAGGCCGCTTGCCGGACAGGAGCATCTCCAAATTATCGATATCGTTCTGTTCCGCTTCGATCAACTCCTCCAACATGACGCGCAGCGCAGTTTCTTGGGCTTCGCCTTCTTTTCCGCCCAGGAGTTTGAGCGCGGCGTGGTGGGCGCCCTGCGCCTCGCGCTCCAGCTCGAGCGCCTGGCGCAACATTTCGTTGGTATCGGTCGATTGGCGGATCGTTCCAGGCTCCACGACAGGGAGGCCGCCCAGAGCGACGATTTTCCTCCCGAGGCGCTCCGCGTGCTCGAGGGAGCTCCGCCCGCTCGCCTCGAAGAAACCGGAGAGATATTCGCGTTCTACACCTTGAATGAGGAAACTATGCTGAAAGTATTGGATCACTGCGGCGTATTCGAGGCTCAGGCTCTTGTTCAGGGCTTCGATCATCTTTTGAACGTCCATGAGAGACCCCCTTTTTGAGTGGATCGCCTTTAGTATGGATAAACAGAAGCTACTGCCTACGGCGAAAAGCGTCAATTCCACTCATAAGTGGGTATCCGTGCTCGTACCGGCATGAGAACTGGGAGTCTTGCCGATCTCATCGCGCGGCGAGTTCGGGAAATAAGAATGGCGCAAGGCCTCAGGCAACAGGATATGGAAGACAGGGGTCTCAACTACAAATATTATCAGCGGATCGAAGCGGGGAAGGTTAATCTCACGTTGAAATCGATGGAGAAACTCGCCGCGGCTCTCGGGATCGAGATCTCCGATCTGCTTCGAGCGCCACGGCCAAAAGGACGCTCGAACAAACGTGGACGGCAAAAAACTCAGCGCCGATAGTCAATCGAAATCTTAGTTGCGGCCAGCGGTTTTTAACCCAGAGCCCGGAAGCGCCTGGCGCTGACCCGGGCTTTTTTTTTGGAGGAACAATGCCAAGAGATCCTTCGGTCAAAAGATGGGAGATCAGCATCTGTGGACGGGGGACCGTCCACATTCATTACGGGACGGGTTCTCTACATATCTTCGCCGAGGACTTTCTGAGCCTCGTAGCCGACCTCGAGAAGACTGCCGAGGCCTTTAGCGCGGTTTGTCGGCCGGATACGGATCTCAAAAAAGACCCGATCCAATGATTTCGAGCTCCCCAGTGGCGCGCGGACCCAGGGGACCGTTTTTCAAACGACGGCGGCCGCAGCGGCTTCACTGAAGAGGAAACGATGATCGCTCCGATACGCGCTCGTGATCGGCGCCCTCTCGCTCCCGGTCGAAGGGTCCCGAAGTGGGGAAAAACTCCCGACCAGCAGCAAGGGAGGTTACGGCTCCAACCCCGTGGGCCGGTTTTTTCGTCGTTGCAATCGCTCGCTTGAACGAAATGGCGG
>DATMBL010000249.1:0-12255 GCA_035559295.1 Candidatus Eiseniibacteriota bacterium | reverse complement strand
TTGGCCTCGGTGCTTTTCAAGCTACGAGATGGCCGGCCTCTCGCCTGAAGTTCATAGTTATTTGTGAGGGTTTTTCTTGCCGCGACAAGTCTCGACAGCTTGTATGGCGGTCCGGCGTATTCTGTTTCGCGTTTGGCTACGGCTCTCGCCGGTGCCGGTATGCATGTGGGGTTTTGGGCTGCAAACAGATCAAACACCGGCGATTCATTGTTATGCTGTCAACCGCGTCTCCACCGCCTGGCCGGCACTGTCGAGGAAGGATTGGAAAGGTTTGGTACGCCTGACATCATACACGATAACGGCATCTGGCTGTGGCACAATCACCAGCTGGCCGAACTGGCTAAACAGTATGGAATCCCACGTGTGGTGAGCATCCGGGGCATGCTCGAGCCATGGGCGATAAACCACAAGTGGCTCAAGAAGCGGATTGCATGGTGGCTCTATCAGCGTCGCGATTTGAAGTGGGCGGACTGCTACCATGCGACCTCCCCCTCCGAGGCAAGGAATTTGGAGCGCGTCAAGCTTGGTGTTCCAACCAGGGTAATTCCGAATGGGGTTGACGTGCCGGAGCTCGGCCCGGGCGACGCAAGGAAAGCTTTCCCCAAAATAAAAACCGCTCTGTTCTTGGGGCGGATCTACCCCGTAAAGGGATTGCCAACGTTGGTTCAGGCTTGGGCGAGGGTGCGGCCCAACGGTTGGCATTTGCAAATCGCCGGACCTGATGAAGCCGGACATCGGGCCGAGGTCGAACGAGAGATCCGCACCGCCGGTCTGGAAAACACTGTTTCGCATCTAGGGCCAGTTGCTGGCGAACACAAGCGATCGTTATTTCTGAAAGCGGATCTCTTCGTACTTCCGACCTATTCGGAAAGTTTCGGTATGGTTGTCGCCGAAGCTCTCGCGCACGGATTGCCGGTTTTGACGACTACCGGTGCGCCATGGCCAATGTTGCCGGAACGAGGATGCGGTTGGTGCGTCCCTCCGACGGTAGATGGAATCGCAGCAGGACTGCGTCAGGCTACTTCACTTGACCCGCATGTGTTACGATCAATGGGCGCAAAGGGGCGCGAGTTTGTCGCAGCGGAATTTGGCTGGGACCGTATCACGAAACAGTTCATTGCAATGTACGAAGATGTCGTCGAGAACAAGCGAGCGTCATCTCGAATCTTCCAGCAAACTGTCGTATAGTCGAGTCACCCTTACTGCTAGACCCCCATTTCGATCTCCCTGAGGGTCTACACTCATGATCATTCTGGGAATCAACGCTTACCACGGCGATGCGTCGGCGGCGGTGGTCGTTGACGGGAAGCTCGTGGCGGCGGTCGAAGAAGAGCGGTTCACCCGCATCAAGCACTGCGCGGGGTTTCCGGCGAATGCCGTGCGCTACTGCCTTCAGGCCGCCGGCGTCAAGCCGGGCGAGATCGACCACATCGCGATCGCCAGGGATCCGAAGGCGCGGATGATGCGCAAAGCGCTCTATGCGATCAGGATCCCGCGATTGGCGATCGAGCGGCTGGGCGCCTGGAACAAGTTCGCGTCCGTAGCGGATGAAATCGGCGAAGCGTTAGGCGTAAGACGTGAAGCGTTTAAAGCGACGGTCCATAACGTCGAGCACCACAAGGCGCATCTCGCCAGCGCGTATTTCGTCTCGCCGTTCGAAAACTCCGCGCTCCTTTCGGTGGACGGCCTGGGCGATTTTGCGAGCATGATGTGGGGACGGGGGGAGGGTTCAACGGTCAAGGTTCGAGGTTCAATTGCGTTTCCGCATTCTCTGGGGATCTTTTACACCGCGCTGACCCAGTACCTCGGATTTTGGAACTACGGCGACGAGTACAAGGTGATGGGTCTCGCCTCTTACGGCGAGCCCGCCTACGCCGACGAGTTCGAAAAGATCGTCCGGCCGCACTCGAACGGCGTCCCTGGATTCGCCTTAGGGCTCGACTATTTCGTTCACCACCGGACCGGCCCCGAGATGACCTGGCGCGAAGGGAGCCCATTGCTCGGCAAGCTTTACTCCGATTACTTGATCAAGCGGCTCGGGCCGGCGCGCGAAGCGAACGCGCCGATCGAGAAGCGGCACGAAGACATCGCCGCCTCGATGCAGGCGCGTCTCGAGGAGATCATGCTGCCGCTTCTGCGAAAGCTCTACGATCAGACGCGCTGCCCCAACCTCTGCATGGCGGGAGGCGTGGCGCTCAACTGCACGCTGAACGGCAAGATCCTTCAGAATACTTTCTTCGAAAGGCTCTACATCCAGCCCGCCGCCGGCGATTCGGGGCTGGCGATCGGCGCGGCGTTCTACGTCTGGCATCAGATTCTGGGGAACCCGCGCTCGTTCGAAATGAAACATGCGTACTGGGGACCGGAATTTAGCGAGAGCCGAATCCGGGAAGCTCTCGCTAAAATTTCGAATTGCGGATTTCGAATTGCGAATTGCGGCGTGGCCGGTCATCCGTCTCCGGTCTCCGGTCGCAGCTCCGACTTAAATATCGCCGAGCTGCCTGAGGAGGAGTTGGCGCGAGTGACTGCGCAGTATGTAGCGGAAGGGAAGATCGTCGGGTGGTATCAGGGGCGGACGGAGTGGGGGCCGCGGGCGCTGGGCAACCGTAGCATCGTCGCCGATCCGCGCCGGCCCGGCATGAAGGAGATCCTCAACAGCCGGATCAAGCACCGCGAGCTTTTCCGTCCGTTCGCGCCGTCGGTTCTCGCGGAGCGCGCCGCCGACTACTTCGAGGAGAGCTACCCCTCGCCATTCATGCTCATGACCTACAAAGTGCGGCCGGAAAGGCGCGCGATGATTCCCGCGCCGACACACGTGGACGGCACCGGCAGGCTTCAGACGGTGAGCCGCGAGGAAAATCCCCGCTACTGGCGTCTGATCAAGGAATTCGAGCGCATCACCGGCGTCCCCGTCGTGCTCAACACCTCGTTCAACGACAACGAGCCGATCGTATGCACGCCCGAGGAAGCGGTGGACTGCTTCATGAGGACGAAGATGGACGTGCTGGTGATGGGCAATTATCTCGTGGAGCGGTCCTCCGGAAGATGATCAGAGGTCAGAAGTCGGAGGTCTGAGATCAGCAAAATACAGACCTCAGACGTCGGAGGTCAGATGGCAGCAGCCGGTCATCGGTCTCCGGTCCCGGATCGAGAATGCACGACTAACCGCATGTTCGACCGTCTGTAGTCATCTGTTTCAACTCTCGCCAGCCACCAACGGTTGAAATCACGCGCACCGTGAATGAATCCGAGCACAGTTATATGGGAGGGGGCTACTTCGTAGAGGAGCCTGTAACTGCCGACAAAGATCTCCCGTAAGGTTGGGTCATCCAGCTCAGGTACGATGTCACCCCTGTCACTGAGAGTACTCAGCGAATCTGCCGCGTCCAAGGCGCGATCAACCAGGTCAACCGCTGCCTGTGGCGAACTCTGTGCGATATACGTTGCGGCTTCGTCGAGAGCCTCACGAGCGCGCTGCGTCCAGATCACCTCTCGACGGGCTGTCGCCATTTTCTGCGAAGCTGCTCAGCCGCTTCCGCTTGTGTTATGGTCCGACCTGTCTCAGCGTCGGCGCGACCTTTTGCCACTTCCTGATGGAACTGCGGTTCCCTCACGCCGACACGACGCCCTCGCTCGAACTCAACGATGAGCGGCCCGTTTCACGCTTAACGATTCACGTATCGACTTTCTTTGCTCTTTGACCTTTGCTCTCAGCCCTTCGCCCTTTGCAATTCTCAATTCGCAACCCGCAATTCGAAATCCGAAATTCTCCCGCTTAGCCCTTTGCGCTTTGCCCCTAGCATGCATGTCGTTTTCTTCAATCGATCCTTCTATCCCGAGACCACGGCGACGAGCCAGCTCCTGACCGAGCTGTGCGCGGATCTGGTGCGGGACTACGGCTGTAGGGTAACGGTGGTGGCGGGAGTGCCGGTAGTTACATGGAGCGCGGAGGATGGAGCGGGGAGCCGGAGATCGGAAGTGAGAGATCAGACGTCAGACATCAGACGCCAGGGGTCGGAGCCCAGAGGTCAAGCGGAGACTCACGACGAACGACACGAAGAGAGACTCAGAAAGTTTCGTGCAGAGCATGTCCTGAGCGGAGCCGAAGGGAACGCAAAGATCGCCAAGAAAGACGATTTAACTTTGCGGCCTTGGCGCTCCTGGCGCGAGGACGGGTTCGCCCCAATTCACAATTCGCCATTCGCAATTCGAAATTTGCAATACGCAAGTCTCGCGACTTACGTTTCACCTCTCACGTCCTACTCCGCTGTGCTCCGCCCGTTTACGCGCGAGTACTACTCGGGAGTTGAGATCTTACGGGCGCGGGGAACGAGCTTTCCGAAAACCGGTTTCGCCGGGCGGTTCAGCAACTACGTGAGCTATTTTATGTCGGCCTGCTACGCAGGCCTCAGAGTAAGTCGGCCGGACGTGGTTGTTGCCATGACCGATCCGCCGATCATCGGCCTCGCGGGATACATCGCGGCGAGACGATTTAGCGTTCCGCTGGTCATGTATTACCAGGATATTTTTCCCGAGGCCGGACGCCTCCTCGAAGATTTTCACAGCGCGTCGATCGACCGCGCGCTGGAAAAAACCAACCGGCTTCTCGTCCGGCGGGCGAGCCGGATCGTCGCGCTTGGCGAGACGATGAAGCGACGGCTGGTCGAGGGCAAGGGAGCCGATCCTCGAAAGACGGCGGTGATTCACAATTGGGCCGATTGCGAAGCGATCGTGCCCGGGCCGAAGAGGAATGCCTTCTCCGAAGCGAACGGGCTCGCCGACAAGTTCGTGGTCATGCATTCCGGCAACATCGGGCTGTCGCAGGCGCCCGAAACGTTACTCGGCGCCGCGGATCGGCTCCGGAGCTGCTACCCCGATATCCGGGTTGTTTTCGTGGGGGACGGCGTGAAGAAGGAAGCGCTTGCACGTCAGGCGCAAACCGCAGGGCTCGACAACGTCCGTTTTCTGCCGTTCCAGCCGAAAGAAAACTTGAAAGAATCGTTCGCCGCCGCGGACGTATTTGTCGTCTCGCTGAAGCGCGGGCTCGCGGGCATCATCGTGCCGAGCAAGCTCTACGGCATCCTCGCCGCGGGCCGGCCGTACGTCGCCGCCGTCGAAGACGACTGCGAGGTGGCGGGAATCACACGCGCGTACGGCTGCGGCGTCGTCGCCGAGCCGGAAAGCGCGGACGACCTCGCGGAAAAAATCCTCACGTTGTATCGCGACCGCGATCTCGCGCGCCGGATGGGCGAAAACGCGAGGCACGCGGCGCTGCGCTTCGATCGCAAGGCCGGGGTGAAGGCGTACTATGAAATGTTGCGGGGCGTGGCCGAGGGTGCGGGGTGATATCAGATGTCAGAGGTCCGAGGTCAGAAGTCAGACATCAGAGATCAGAGGTCGGATTGTCGAGAAAGTCATCAGAACTCAGAAGTCGGTCATGTAGGATGTTACTAAGAACAGCCGAAGCACTCGGAGGTCCACGTATGCCTAGACAGAACACACCGAACACGAGCGTTCATAAAGAGAGTACGAAGAGACTGATTCGGCCAAAGACCTCGACGTCTACAAGAAAGCATTCGACCTAGCCATGGCGATTTTCCAGTTGACTAGCAATGAGCAAGTTTCTGACTTCCGACATCTGATGCCTGGTCTCTGACTTCGAATCTCTGGGTCGACGAAATTCTGACTCTGAGTTCTCACGCGTGACTTCTCAAGCCTGAAATCTGACATCTGATCTCTGACATCCGATCTCTGACACAAAGCGGGGCTTTTATGAGCGAAGAAGAACGTTTCGCGGTGACTGAGCGATTCAATATGTCCACTGCGGGGCAGCTCGAACAGAGATCGCTCCCGTTTTCTGGCCTCCGACATCTGACGTCTGACCTCCGACTTCTGAAGTCGCCCGGCGAAGTCGCCAAACGGGCGTTCGACATCACGCTCTCGGTTGCTGGGTTGATCCTCTCGCTGCCGTTGTGGATCGTGTTTGCGGCGGCGGTGAAGCTCGAAGACGGCGGGCCGGTATTCTACGGGCAGGAGCGCGTCGGGCGGCAGGGGCGGCGTTTCAAGAGCTGGAAATTCCGGTCGATGATGCCGGACGCCGATCGCTGTTTACAGGCGAAAGACAACGATCCGCGGATCACGCGGGTCGGGCGGTTTCTCAGGGCGACGGCGATGGACGAGCTGCCGCAGCTCTGGAACATCTTCGTGGGCGACATGAGCTTCGTCGGGCCGCGCGCGCTTCTGCCCGAAGAGGTCGAAGTGAACGGAAGCGGCGAGCTGGTTTCGATGGAGGAAGTGCCCGGGTATGAGCGCCGGCACAGCGTGCGACCGGGCCTTACCGGGATCGCGCAGATCTTCGCCCCGAGAGACATCCCGCGGCGTCACAAGTTCCGGTACGACATGCTTTATATAAGGAAGCAGAGTTTCTGGCTCGACCTGCGCCTGATCACGCTGTCGTTTTGGATCACGTTCCGGGGAACGTGGGAGGTGAGAGGGGAGAAGTTCTAGGGGGAGGTAGCATTGCGGATTGCGAATTTCGAATTGCGGATTGACTAATAAGACCGGAGACGGGGGACAGGGGACGGGAGGTCACCGTTGCCGGTCTTCCGTCTCCCGTCTGTATTCCAACCAAAGGACCTACAAAACCATGCATGATGTGATCGTTGTCGGTGGCGGGCCGGCGGGGTGTCGCGCGGCGGCGTTAATCGCTGAAACGGGTCTGGACGTTCACGTGTTCGAAGAGCATCGAACAATCGGCGAGCCGGTGGACTGCTCCGGAGTTGTGGGCGCCGAGGCGATCGAACGAATAGCGGTTCCCGATAGGATCAAACTCGCCGAGATCCGCTCGTTCAGGTTCGTTTCGCCGAGCGGCATCCAGTTTCGCTACGCCGCGTCCGCTCCCCTGGCGTACGTCGTCGATCGAGGCGCCCTCGACCGCGAGCTGGCGGCACGATCGATAGCGGCGGGCGCGCAGTTTCATCTCGGCTGGCGGGTGACCGACCTCACGCTGCGCGACGATTCGGTCGAGATCGCCGCTTTCGAGAGCGGGGAACGCACCGGCCGGGCGCGCGCGTGCCGCCGGATACGAGCGCGCATGGTCGTACTCGCGGGCGGGCCCCGATACGTCCTGCAACAGAAACTCGGAATGGGCAAGCCCGGCGACTTTCTCAAAACCGCTCAGGTTGAAATCAGCACCCGCGGCCTGGAAGAGACGCGGATCTTCCTCGGTTCTTCGGTTGCTCCGAGATCGTTCGCCTGGGCCGTACCCTACCGCTATCGCGGGCGGGAGTTTGCGCGTATCGGCGTGACCGCCAAAACGGCGGGTCTGCCCTACCTGAACGAAGTTCTAAACCGGATGCGATCCAAAGGGCTGGTCGACGCCCGTAGTTTCTCGATTCGGTCCTGGGTTATACCGGTAACGCCGCTGCCGAGGACGTATGCCGAGCGGGCGCTCGCCGTCGGGGATGCGGCCGGGCAGGCGAAGCCCACAACCGGAGGCGGCATCTACTACGGAGTGATCTGTGCCGAGGCTGCGGCGCAAGTTGCGTTCGCGGCGTTTGAGAAATCGGATTTTAGCGCTTCGTTCCTGGCAGCGTACCAGGATCAATGGCGGAAGGAGATCGGCGCCGAGATCGGCGTTGGACGTCTATTCCGATTGCTTGCCGAGAAGCTCGAAAACCGCGACATCGATGACCTGTTCCGGGTTTTGCGGGCCGACGGAGTACTTTCATCACTGGACAAAAAAATGCGGTTCGATTGGCACAAGGAACTGATTTTGTTCGCGCTCAGGCACCCTGGCATGGGACACGTTCTTCGTCGCGTCGTACTGCGACAGGCCAATCCTTTCAGGGCGACGCAGTGGCCGAGGACCCCGAGGTGGGGGGAGGTCGAGGTGGCAGAGGGGGGCTAGGCCGAAGGATGGAGCAAGGAGCCAGACGCTAAGGCAAGCGCAAAGGGCAAAGAGCAAAGGGCTAAGCGTGCCGGTCTCGGGTCTATTTTGGCTAGCGCCGAGCGACATCTGACAAAGTTGCAGATTCGACCAGTGGCGAGTATAGTGCTAACTAAAAGTCGGTCAGTATGAAAGCAAGACGCAAAACAAAAGCAAACGGTCGCCGCCTGCCGCGCCTGGAAGGAATGATCTCCGAGGCGCAGCTGCGCGGGATTATCGAACGCGAGGCCGAATTGCTCGATCTCGACTTTGAAGAGGCTGTGAAGCGCGCGAAAAAGGGAACGCTTCCCCGCACTCCGATTGGTGACGATCTGTCTCTCCTCGTGCAACTCCTGCCGGCGTAAAACCATGCCCATTGAGGGCGAGTCGCTTGAGGCTATCAGCCGAAAATTCTGCGATAAGCTTAACCGTCTTTTGGCAAAGACGATCTCAGCGCAGCGAATAGTTTTCATCGGTGTGCGCGAACAAGGCGCAGTAATCGGCTTTCGCCAAGCCGGAATCCCCACCACTGCCAAACTGAGAACCCGCTTCGGAGAGATGGCACTTTCCGTTGGGCTACTCTGCGGCGCTGCTTCACTACGACGAAACTGGTTTCGCCTGTTCGTCTCCGAGTACAGATACACCTTAACCCCGACGGGATCGGATGATCCGCTCTGGCGCTGGGAGTATGTAAAAAAATGGCCGCGGCACACCGACCGCTGGTGTCGCCATCACGTACAGGGCAATATCCCCGTCGCGATAGGAGCGCACGACATCTCACTAAATGACGTACACCTGCCGACGGGCTACGTGACGCTTGAGGAGATAATTCGATTTTGCCTGACAGATCTGCGAGTAAAGCCTCTGTCTCGCGAGTGGCACGAGATTCTTCAGCGGAGTTACAGCGAGTTTAAGCGTGAACCTTACTCGTGAAAACGACTGCCCGGGTTGGGCCTCCGACTCTGACGCCGCTCCGATTTTAGCTCTGACCCCTTTGCTCTTAGCTTCGTGACCTTCGCGTCCCCGTGGTGAGTACGTCTTCTCTTGCGTTGGGAGAGTTGGTGGTGCCGGAGGAGGGACTTGAACCCTCACGGGGTTGCCCCCACCGGATTTTGAGTCCGGCGCGTCTGCCATTCCACCACTCCGGCGCTTGTGAAAGCAGAGATTAGCTCTGATAGACCGCGCGCGCAAGTTCCGCGCCCACAGGGGTTGCGGCGAGTTTATGAACCGACTGTTCGGCTACGGAATTTGGCCGCAGAGGCGCGGAGGACGCAGAGAAAGAGCACGGAGATCAATCACACAGAACACAAGGAACACAGAGGATTCGCGCGCGGCGCACGCGGAAAAAACTCTGAGCCCTCTATCTCTCCGGTGGGTTCTTTGTAATCCGAATTCGTAATCCCAATGCCCTCGGTCACCGGTCCTCGATCGCCGCTCGATGATGCGGTCCCAATTCTGGGGCGCTGTCCCCAAACCTGCAACAGGGCTTGCGTCAGCGTTCTTCCAGTACTTTTTTGACCTGATGCAGAAATTTCTGGGGAACGATCGGCTTCTGGATAAAGCCGGCCAGGCCGAATTTTTTGGCTTCGCCCCGTCCCATTTTTGCAGCACCCGAGAGCAGGAGCACCGGAACGTCGGGCGCCATGGCGCGGATCCGCTCCGCTAGATACAACCCGTCGCCCGCGGGCATCATCAAATCGGCGATCACGAGGTCGAAGGGGTTGTCGCTCAGGCGGCGCACCGCTTCCTCTCCGTTCCACGCTTCGGCCACTTCGTAGCCCGCTTCTCGCAGGAATGCGCCAATCTCGCGCAGAATGATCGTTTCGTCATCGACAAGTAGGATCTTGTGAGCCATAGTCCGACCCTCCCGATAGAAGTTTTCCCGTTGTTCGGGTTGGGAGGGTAGCAATGCGCATTCCAACTAATTGGGAGCCGGAGGAAGGGGAATCGGGACCGCCAAAAACAAAAAACCTCCCTGCGTATCCCCAGGGAGGCTTGGAGGAAGCGAGGAAAGCCGCGAACTTACGCGGCTTTTTTGTGGCTCGGCGCGGTCGTCAGAGACTCCCCGCGCGCATAGTAGAGCCCGATCACCGAGATCAGAGCCAGGAAGGCCCCGAACACAATATTGTTCCAGTAGGCCCCGGTCAGATCAGTGAAACCGAGCGCGTACGGGGAAACCACGAGCCAGAGCCCAACGAGCAGATAAACGGCAAACCAATGGAAGGCTTTCATAGAGCTTCACCTCCTTTCGTCCGCAATTTACCTGCGAGATGCCGAGCTCACGATGGCGCTAAAAATTTAACCCGGGTTTGTGGGAAGTCAAGGAGGGGCACCGTCACCGGTCAGGTGGCTCAACAATTCGCAATCCGCAATGCCGGTGCCGGTCTCCCGTCACCGTATCCGGTCGGTTCATAGGATGACTTGACCTTTCCAAAAGCACCTGTAGATTTTTACCAGATCCTGATGATCGCGCCGGGCGGATTCTCCGCCCGTTTTTTTGTTTCAACCGCTCCAAGGTCGATTTGCGGGGAACTGCGGGTAACCGCTTGTTCACAGGCGCCTGCGCTCGGGGAGTTCGGTCGTAGAACTCGATGCCCTTCGATGCCGATGACATCGTCCTTTCGCTGCAAAGCGCAATCGACCGGTTCATTCGCCGGCTGCGTCGAGGCGGTCCTCCGGAGATCAGCGGACCCCGCTTGCTGATCATTCAGATCGACGGCCTGTCGCGAAAAATCCTCGATCGGGCGCTCGCAGCCGGTTATACGCCTTTCCTGAAGAGCTTGCTGCGACAGCATGGCTACCGGCTCGAGCCCATGAGTGTCGGCCTGCCGACTTCGACGCCGGCATTCCAGATGGCATCGATGTACGGCGTGCGTCCCGATATCCCCGGGTTTCACTATTTCGATAGAGAGCGTCAGACCGATATCCACTTCCCGCGCGCCGGCCACGCCGCTTACGTGGAGAAAAAGCAGTCGGCCGGGAGGCGCGGGATTCTTCACGGAGGAAGCGCCTACGGTTGCATTTTCACCGGCGGCGCAGAGAACAACCTGTTTACCTTTACGAGCCTGACCCGTCCGAGCGGTCGCGGCATTATGGCGGCGCTCTCACCGTTTGTGGTGTTGGCATGGGTTTGCGCCAAGAGCTTGTTCAGAACCGTCGTGGAACTCGCCAAGGCTCTGCCGAGTCTCATAAACCAGCGCAATCCCCGCCAGGGACGGCGATGGCTCGCCATAAAGATCGTCTTTTCGGTTTGGCTCCGGGGGTTCTTTACGATGGCGGTGTGCCGCGATCTCTATGCGGGCGTTCCGGCTATTTACGTCAATTACATCGACTACGACGAGACCGCGCACAACTTCGGCCCGCAAAGCCGGGCCGCGCTCCTCTCTTTGAGGCGGGTGGATCGCGCGATCCGACAGCTCTGGAGGGTGACGCGGCGCGTTCCCGAACATCGCTACCAGTTGTATGTTCTTTCGGATCACGGTCAGGCGCCGTGCGCGTCCTACCAGGATTTAAGCGGCGGCCGGCGGTTCGAGAAATGGATATTCGAAGAGTTCATCCATCCCGAGCGGGAGTCTCGGCCCGACGGCAGGTCGGGCCTCGCCCAAGGGATTCGCGGCCGCCGGCGCGGTGCTACGGGATTATTCCAGCAGTTCCTCAACTACATCGACGAGGAATTCCTGCGACGGAATGACCCCGAAGCCTACCAGCAGGACGGTATCCGGGTGATCTCGGCCGGTCCCAACGCTTTGCTTTACGTGCTCGGGACAACCACCGCTCTGTCCTTTGAGGCGGTGGAACGGCGTTTACCCCGCTTAGCCGAAAAGCTCTCGGAGAGCCCGGGGGTTGGTTTTGTACTCGCACGCTCGGCAGGCGGGCCGGTTTGCTTCTGGCGGGGCAAGGCCTTCCGCCTCTCCGAAGACGGCGGCCCGTTCAAAGAGCGCGCGGACGCCTCACTGGTCGTGCAGGCGATCGCCGACCTCATGGCGATGCCGAGCGCGGGCGATCTCGTGATCTACGGCATCGATGCGCCGCGCGGCCACGTCTCGTTCATACCCGAGATGGGAACGCATGCCGGGCCGTCGCCCGACGAGATGCAGACGTTTGTTCTGCATTCGGAAAAGATCCCCTTCCCGTCATTCATCACTCACCCGGTCGAGCTGTATGAGCACTTCATGCGGTATCGGGCGGACGCGGGTCCGCCACAAAGCTTTGGCGGATCGACCTCAGGCCGAAGCGAGGAGCAACGAGCCGGGCATCAGAGGTCGGATGTCAGAAGTCAGAGTTCAGAGGTCAGAAATCAGATCCTCGCGCCAAGCTCGCAAAGGGCG
>DATMBL010000248.1:0-4481 GCA_035559295.1 Candidatus Eiseniibacteriota bacterium | reverse complement strand
TCCGGGGCCATGTCTGTGGGCCTTTCGATAGACACGGGGCTTACCTTCGGAAAGGTGAGCGGCGATCGTATTGTGCGCTAATTCAATCTCCACGTTTCGGGCAGATGGCCCGCGTTCCTTCCACTCGTGCAGTGACAACTTGGAGACATCGGCAATGAAATTCGAATCCCATACCCTGCCCGGTTTTTGCTCTCCGGGGCCTGAAAAGTATTCCGGCTGGTCTTGGTAACGGTCGCGGAACACGAACGGATTGTCGAAGACGAACTCCACGTTATGATAGAGATTGAACACCGCGGGAGCGTTGGTCAGAGCCATGAAACGAGCCGGTTTTTGGCCGCTCCCGTTAATCAAGCGATGCCACGTATTCAGTGGGGGCGCGAACAGGCTGTTGGGTCCCCACTCGAACGACTGTTTTCTTTTTTCATCGATCCAGACCTCTGTCGCACCGACACCGTCCAGAATAAAGACGATTTCTTCGAACATGTGTTTTTCCGGCACGATGCTTCCTCCGGGTGGAATCTCACAAACGTACGGAGCCGTTGCCGTCTGATCGTTCGCCGAACCGAGAACCAACCATGCCCCGCTGGCCCCCAAACGGTCCCACGGACCCAGACCGATGTTGCGCAAGTCTCTAACTACAAACTCCCTGATGATCGGCACGCCTTCCGACTCAATCCACGCTTCGAAGGGAGTCAACTTGCTGTACTCGCTGAACGCGAACGCTCGCGGTGCCATGCTTCTTCTCCTCGAATGAGATCTACCCGGCTCCCTGATTCCTCGATTATTGTCCTGTTATCTTCCTATAGAGCTTGAGGTAGTGTCCGGTCTTGGGTCCCAGATCATCGGGCGCAATCACTTTCATGGGACGTCCCCCGACGGTCTCGTCCATTCCCCGACCCAGACCTTTTCTGGTGGGATCCCGTCCCAGCTCCGATTCGATCAATTTCTGCCCTCGCTCCGACAGTAGAAAGTCGATGAATAAAGCTGCCGCGTGAGGATGGGGAGCGTGGCGCGCCAGCATCGCCACGTTAGGAAATGCCATGATCGGCGGCAGCGCGACGGAATTGATCGTGGCACCCTGCTCCTTCAGGTTTCGTACGCGATAATCATACAAAGTAAGAGCTATGGGGAATTCCCCCGCGGCGACCATCTGTGCCCTCAGCTCGCGTCCTCTGTGCAACCTTGGGTTCAGTTTCATCAGCCGGGTCAGGTAGTCGACGGCCTTATCCTCCCCCCATTCGTTCCCGAGGACATGAAACCAGTCCTCGTCCGTCTGGTCGAGTGAAATCGAGTTTGTCCACTTGCTGTCAAGGAGATCCTCATAGCTCTTCGGAACGTCCTTTGCCGCGACAGATTTGGTGTTATAGCCCAGAACCACGAGATACAGTTCGACGGCGGACCAAAGCCCCTTGGGAGAGACAAAATCACTGCGTATGGCCCCTCGTTCCGCGGAAAAATAAGGATCGATTAGGCCACGCTCTATGAGGACTTGAGCCCCCGGGCCGGTAATGGCGACGACGTCGACATCCCGCCGTCCTCCGCGGTGTTCGGTCAAGATGCGGCTCAACAGCGGTGAGGACCCCAAGCGAATGTGCTGCACCTTGAGGTACGGATAGTGCTCGTGAAATTCTTTGATGAGGACCTGAGCGTCTTTCACGCTCATCGTTCCATAAAAGTTGACCAAGCCCTCCTTCTTCGCCCCGGCTTCGAGCGCCTTTTTGCGCTCGTTTGCGGCCAGTGCCGAGTACTTCTGGAGGATGCTTCCCGCTGTCTGTGCTACCGCGGGTCGGGTCCCGATTGGCGTCAACAACGCAACACCAACGATCAAACATGCCGTCCGCCTTGTGATTTTTTTCATAACGCCTCCGCTGGGGGGCTAAAGCTCGCCGGCGTCCCGCAGCTGTCGCAAGAAGTGCAAGTCCCAAAGCTCCAGAGGATTCACTTTTCTCGCGGCGGCATTATAGCGGCACGCCTCCGCATACACGTTGCCGATTGCCTCCATCGTTGGATAAAGCGTTTCCGTCAAAGTTTCGGACAGGTCGCGATAGTACGACTCGATCATTTCCCGATCGCCACCACCCCTTTCCTTCGGCAAGGTGGCGTTGAGGATCTCCTTCGATCTTTTCTTGTTTTCCTTGAAGAACCTGATGCCGTGGCCGAGCCCCTTGAGAAACCTCTTGACCAAATCGCCGTTTTCTCTCACAAAGGTGCCCGTGGTCGAAACGGTGGTGAAAACGATCATCGGCAGCAACGGCAGCATGATGGTTCGCATCCCGTCTCGCCTCGCCACAAGATCGTCGGGACGCCCGACGATGGCGGCATCGTAATCACCCGCCTGAACGCCCTTCCAGACCCGACCTTTTTTGAAGACCCGCTCGATTTTCACGGACTTTTCCAACCCGTGTTTTTTGAGTATCAGCCAAGCGTTCAGCCAGGTATGCGGTCCACCCGTTCCTTTCGCGGCCAGAGTCTTGCCCCGCAGGTCCTCCAACCGGCGTATCTTGCTGTCTTTCTTGACGACGAGGGCCATGCCGATGTAATTCGCCGACTGCCCCACATAAATCCAATCGTCCCCTGTGGCGCGCTTGATGTACGGCGTGAT
The DNA here is from genome assembly GCA_035559295.1 of Candidatus Eiseniibacteriota bacterium. Taxonomy (GTDB): domain Bacteria; phylum Desulfobacterota; class Binatia; order UBA9968; family UBA9968; genus DATMBL01. The sequence continues at coordinate 1,879 of DATMBL010000248.1, read as the reverse complement.
GTGGTTGCCGCCGATGAACTGGACTTTGCCTTTTTTAAGGAGCACGTGGGCTTCCTCGGGTTCGACGTAGAAATCGTACTCCACCGAGAGCCCCTGCTTTTTCCATCCTCCGCTTTCCGCGACAATATTTAGCAAGGCGAGATGCCGCGCCGACCGGTACGGAAACTTTATTTTCTCCATGGTGTTGATCTCTTCCCTTCGCGTTTCTTTTGCCTTACGGTTTGATTCCGAAGATCTTGTTGAAGTTCTTTTGATGTTGCTCGAAGCGTTCCATGACCTCACCCGAGACCGGATAGAGGTCCAGTTCTTCGGCGGCCAGCGGCGAACTTGCCGGAATGACCCGCGAGCGCAGCGGAATCTGCCCGCCGTCATAGAGCAGTTTCTGCCCGGCTTCCGACATCAAGAAATCCACGAACAGCCGGGCGGCGTTCGGGCGCGGCGCTTTACTCAACACCGCAACCGCGTTTTGTGACACGACGATCGGCTTGGAGGTCCTCACCCATTCGATGGGCGAGCCCTTTTCTTTCGTGATCTCCGTGCGGTGGGCGTAAACGAGGGCCGCTGCAAATTCGCCCGCGCCGACGAGCTGAGCGAGCAAGGAGTGACCCTTTCGCCAATTGATCTCCTGCTTCGCGAGGTCCCGCATGAGACGCTCGCCCTTTTCCGGCCCGAGATACTCGAGCATCGCTCCGAACCAATCGTAATCCGCGACGTCCAGCCCCAATTTGCCTTTCCACCAGGGACGGGCCAGATCGAACCAGTCCTTGGGAACCTGCGATTCCGGAACGAGCCTCGTGTTGTAGCCGATGACATAGTAGTTGCCGACGAGTCCGGTCCACGTGTCGTCCGGATCCCTGAATTTCTTCGGGAAGGCGCCTGCTTCCGGAGATCGATAAGGAGCGAGCACTCCTTTTGCTTTGAGCAGCGGCATCACCGACAGGTTCACGACATCCGCGTGAACCTTGCCGGTTTGATGCTCAACCATGACGCGGTTGAACACCCGCTCGGAGTTCAAACGTAGCGCCTCGACCTTGAGGAAAGGATATTTCTTCTCGAACGCGAGCGTCACGGGCCGCACCGTATCGATCCCCATGGTGCTGTAGAAAACAACTTGACCCTCGGTTTTGGCCTTGGCCACACGCTCTGCTTCGGCTCCGAACGTTGCCGTAGCACTGAGCAACAGGACACCGATACTAAAAAGAAAGACCATGGGAACCTCCGGCTAAGCGAACGCTATCCGATCTTCGCCATCACGGCGCTGCTCCACCTCTTCATGAAACCGATCTTGTCCTCGAAGTGGACGTTCAACCACACCTTCTCCACCCCCATCTTTTCCAGCTCGTGCAACCGGCGCAGGCAATCCTCGGGAGTGCCGACAATCGCATACCGGCCGGCCAGATAATTCTCGAGACCGCTTTCTCGGACCAGGCGAGCGTTGGTGGTCTCGCCCGGCTTCTGATGTTCGAGGTAACTGTACCCTTTATGGATGCGCTCCAGCACGTCCCGAAACTCTCCCGGTACGTGCTTCTTCTGATCGGGAAAGCGCGCGAGGTGGTTGGCCTTTGCGGCAAGCAGCATCCGAATCTGCTGCATCGCTTCTTCGCGGCTGTCCGCGACATTCCCGCACATGCCCCACCAGATATCCACGTCGGCCGGGCTTCGTGCCGCCCGGGCGGCGCCTGCAGCGACCGACGACAGCGCGTCTTCGAGGATCTCGCTGCCGACTCCGTCGCCGTAGATCACGCCATCCGCGTGTTCTCCGGCGAATTCGAGGGTTTTTGGACCGTGAGCCGCGACATAGATCGGGATCGCCTGGGCGCTCCACGTCAACCGGAACTCGGAACCCTGATATTGAACCGTTTCACCGCGCATCAGGCCC
>DATMBL010000247.1:0-2578 GCA_035559295.1 Candidatus Eiseniibacteriota bacterium | reverse complement strand
GCTGCCAGCGGGCCTCCGGTGGCACCCAGAAGATGGACAGCGCGCGGTACTCGTCAGGATCTTCAGGGTCGGCGCCCTGCGCGCGTTCGGCTTCGAGCTTGCGGTGCTGCTCCTCGAAGGCGTCGGAGATGTACTTGAGGAAGATCAGACCGAGCACGACGTGCTTGTACTCGGCGGCGTCCATCGAGCCGCGCAACGCGTCGGCCATCTGCCAGAGCTGGGCCTCGTAGCCGACGGTGGCGCCGTTGACTTGGTCGCTTACGCCTTTCGCTTTCCGCGCCATGGTTCCTTACCCGCGCAAATTGAGATAGCCGACGCAAAACGAGCAGGCCTGGGCTTCCGGGAGGAGGCCGCGGAGCCCGTCAAGCAGCTTTAACTCTATGTTGTCGAAGATCCGGGGCACGGCTGGAAGGGGTGCGGATCGATGTCAGCCTGAATGAGTCTAGCCAAGTGAGAGGTCATATTTTTGCCGATTGTACTCGGGGGCGGGATGGCTGACAAGCGGAGCGCGCCGCGCCGCGGTGCCGGCCGCGTCGGTTTCCCGGGCGCTTGCGGTCTCGTCGTCGTTGTCAATCGCGCTCTCGATCAGCCGCACCAGGGAGCACAGAGGGAGGGAGCGGCGATTCCATTGAAGTATGATAATCATACTTTAGCGGTACTGCTAAGCCCCGTCCTCCGAAACGAGGCGCATCATTGCGGCGGCATCGAGCTTCGCGGCCTCGGCCTGCTGCTTGCGCAAGACCTTCCAACTATTTTCTTTTCGGCCTGTAGTCGTTCGCATCAAGACACCGGTCATAAGTTGCCCTATCGATTTTGATCCATTCAGTTCCATTGATTCCGCGTCGGTTCTCGACGGTAGGACTGAAAGGAAAGGCACAAGCGATCTTGATCCATCTTCCTTGCTCCATGGAAATTGCCTTGACTTCGTCCGCGGCTTCCGAGAGGTCTTGATCCTGGCTGAAAATCAGTCACGTCGTAGCGATTTTCGCGGGCGAGCCGCACGACATCGAGCGCTATTCGGATATCAATTCCCTTTTCCTGGCCCACGAGAATCGTGGTCGCACTGCCATCCGGCAACCGAATAGTTTGATTTCGATATCGAAGAGAGCGCGAATAGGTCTGGACTCCTCGGGTTCCCAAGACAGCGAGCTTCGCCGTCCAAAAATGACTCCAGAATCTGTTGTCGGCAGGGTCGGGAATCCCGGTGTAGAAAAAAGTTTCGGTCAGACGCCAGCCTCGCGCGCCGGCGATGCATTCCGCCAGGGCTTTCGGGTCATAGTTTGGATACGGGTAACCGAAGGCCTTTTTTACCGCGTGGAAAAGCGCTTGGCCGTCGAAAAAGGCGACGGTTCGTTTAACGGCGGGCTCAGGAGGCACGGTTGCCTCCCATAAAAAACAGAACCCCGCTGGAGGCCTTTCGGCTGATCCAACGGGGAGTAAATAGTGACGATAATGTAGACCCTGAGGGAACGTGTGTCAAGGGTGTTAACCGTGGCAAACATGCCAGATGTGAAACGTGCGTAACTTTCTGCATACCGCCAATATCACATGGAATTTCCAGGCTGCCTGGATTCGGCGATGTGGAGTTTTATCTAGTCGCCATATCCAAGATCCTTCAGGTTGGCGGCGATGGCGGCATCGAGCTTCGCGGCCTCGGCCTGCTGCTCGCGCAGCGTCGCGACCAACCGCCAGAGCTGGGCCTCGTAGCCGACAGTGGCGCCGTTGACTTGGTCGCTTACGCCTTTCGCTTTCCGCGCCATGGTTCCTTACCCGCGCAAATTGAGATAGCCGACGCAAAACGAGCAGGCCCGGGCTTCCGGGAGGAGGCCGCGGAGCCCGTCAAGCAGCTTTAATTCGATGTTGTCGAAGATCCGGGGCACGGCTCGACGTGGTGAAGGTGGATGTCAGCCCGAATGAGTCTAGCCAAGTGAGAGGTCATATTTTTGCCGATTGTACTCGGGGGCGGGATAGCTGACAAGCGGAGCGCAAAAAGGGGACAGGCTGGTTTTCTTCCACCTGATTGAGCGTGAGCTTCTTTGTCTCCTCAAAATCGTTTCCCGTTGCGCTTGACCGCTGGGAAGAAAGTTCGCGGGCCTTTTATTAAATCTGCTCTGCCGAGGGCTGCCGTTTTCATTTGAACCAATGCTTCTGCCGGAGAATGTATTCCGCCGTCCGATAGCTCAGCGCGGCGACCGTGGCGGTCGGCGGATAGCCAGCCATGGTCGGAAACACCGAGGAGCCGACGATGAAGAGGTTTTCGACGTCGTGGGTCTGGCAGTATTCGTTGACCACGGAATTCTTGGGATCGACGCCCATGCGCGTGCCGCCGGCCCAGCGATTGGGCCGGCCCTTTTCTTCGCTCCACACTCTGCTCGCGCCGGTGGCGCGCATGATCTTTTCGCCCACTTGGGCGAGAAATTTTTGCAGGCGGATTTCGTTTCGGTGAAAGTCGAAGGTCACGCGCGGCAGCGGCAGCCCCCAGCGGTCGCGCCGGCGCGGGTCGAGATCGACGCGGTTGTCCGTATGCGGCAGGGTCTCGGGCTGGATGTTCAAGTCCATGGTGCGCGTGTAGTAGCGG
>DATMBL010000246.1:0-5494 GCA_035559295.1 Candidatus Eiseniibacteriota bacterium | reverse complement strand
TGACCATGAAATAGCCGATCACGCCGAAGATGAGCATCGTCACCATGTCTTCAGTGGCGTTATTGGCGGTGAAGGAACCGATGAAGACCAAGAACAGCAGGAAGGGGATCAAGAGCGAGCCCCGGATAAACGTGAGCGCCGCCAGGTGGTTGAGAATCATGAAGCAGAGGCCGGCGACGATGATGTTGGCGATGATCAGCACCCAGACCATGGCGAACGTCACGTCGAGATGGGTCTTGAGCATTTCGGGTCCGGGGTTCAGGCCGACGATCAACAGCGCGCCGAGAAGGAGCGCCATGGCGCCGCTCCCGGGGATTCCGAAGGCCACGGTCGGGATGAGATCGCCGCCGCGCGTGGAGTTGTTCGCTGCGCCGGGACCAAGCACGCCCTCAACCACCCCCTTGCCGGCTTGCGACCTATCTTTCAGGCCTTGAACCGCGTGCGCGTAAGAGATCCATTGCGCAACGTTGGCACCCAGAACCGGCAAGATGCCGAAATAAACGCCGATAAGGCTACAGCGAATCACGAGCCAGAAGTGGCGAAACGCGTCTTTTACGCCTTCCATGACGCCGGTGAGCTTCTGCTGTCCGGTGCTGGCGATGCTCGTCCCTCGCACATGGAGATCGACGATTTCGGGCACCGCGAACAGCCCGACCACGACCGGCACGAGGTCGAGGCGGTCCCAGAGATAGAGCATGCCGAACGTGTACCGCAGCGAGCCGGTCTGCGGATCGACGCCGATCGCCGCCAGCATCAAGCCGATGCCGCCGGCGAGCAATCCCTTGATCAAGGACGCGCCGGCGAGCGTGCCGATGAAGGTGATGCCCATGATCGCGATGATAAAAAGCTCGGGGGAACCGAAGAGCAGCACCAGCGGCCGCATGATCGGGATTGAAATCGCCAGTGACACGGCGCCGACGATCGCGCCGATCAACGAGCTCATGATTGCGGCGCCGAGGGCGCGGCCGGCTTCGCCGTTCTTCGACATGGGGTAACCGTCGAGTATCATTGCCGCCGCGGAACCCTCGCCGGGGATGCCGAACAGAATCGAAGTGAGATCTCCGGTCGTGCCGGTGACCGCCAGCATCCCGAGCAGGAATGCGAAGGCTTCGATCGGCGTCTTGATCGTGTAGGAGAACGGAAGCATCAACGCCAGCGTGGCGAGACCGCCGAGGCCCGGCAGGAGACCGACAAAAAAGCCGATCGCGATGCCGATCAACAGATATCCGAATGCCGGCCAGGCGACGACTTTCCAAAACCCAATTATGAAGGCCTCGAGCATAGCGTTCTCCCGCCTGAGATTAGAAACCCAAGCCTCTGCTCCTTATCCCATCTCAACAGCGCGGTCAACTCGTTGTTGGTCCGAACGAAAACCGGAGTCGCGGTACGCGCTCAGCCGCCCAACACTCGAGCTGCTACCCGATTCCTGGCCTGCGTCTATTTACCCAGTACCCACTTCATTCTTTCGATGACATCCGGCGGCTGGGCGACGACTTCTCGGGCGAGTCTTTGTAGTTCTTCACCGCGGAGCGGCTCGACCTCCCAGCCCCGTTTGGCGGCTTCGGCGAGCAACTCGGGATCGGCAACCGTTTTCGTGTAAGCCTGGCGCAGCAGGTCAACGCGATCGGCCGGCACGCCGGGCGAGGTCGTGAGCGGCCGGCCGAGAGTCGCGGCCGTCAAAATAACGCCCGCGAGCCGCTTTCCGGAATCCGGCGTCCTGTACTGCTGCATGAGTTCGTTCAGCGTCGGCACGTCCTTGATTCTGGGGTCGCGCGTCGCGCCGGTTTGCAGGAGCACGCGAGTAAAGCCTGTCGCGTGCCAACGTTTGTAAGGCTCCCGGCCAAAGTAGGTCGCGACCAGCGGGGACCAGCAGATCACTTCGTTGCGCTCGATGGCGAGATCGATCTCGGAGCCGCCCTGATAGCCGCCGACGATCGTGGTCTTGATGCCCAGGGTTTCTTCGAGGAGGCGCGGGATGTAGTGTCCGGTCGTTCCCGTGCCCGTGCTGCCGCAGCGCGGCGGTTCTTTCGCGGTGCGCAAGTCTTCGACCGTTTTGAAGGGCGAGTCGGCGCGGATGAAGTGGAGGATTTCGTTTCTTTCCGGCGACCCGATCCAGTTGAATTTGGCCCAGTCGAATTTGACTTCGCCGCGGCCGACGAGCTGGTCGAAGTAAAGGGCCGGGTTGAACGCTCCGAGAGTCAGCCCGTCGGGTTTGGCCACACCATAGACGTAATTCGCCGCAACCACGCCGCCGGCTCCCGGCATGTTTTGCGGCACCACCTCCGGATTGCCCGGCAGGTGCCTGCCGAGATAGCGGGCGATCAACCGCGCCCACTGATCGTACCCGCCGCCCGAGGAAGAACCGATAATGACCCGGACGGTCTTTCCCTGATAGAAGTTCGCTTGCGCAGCGACATCGGGGCGCGAGCCGACGAGCAGCGCCAACGATAAGACAACGCATCCGGCCAGTCGCGCCCGGTCGCGAGCCTGCTTGGTTGAGTTTGGTCGGCTGTTTCCCGCCATGGATTCGTCCTCGCCTGAAGGCGCGATCGGCTTACTTGCCGATGAGTTTTTTCACCTTTTCCACGATCTCCGGCGGCGCCGCCATGACCTCCTTGGCCAGCTTGTCGAGTTCTTCTCCGGGCGTCGGATCGATTTCCAGCCGCCGTTTTTCCGCCTCGGCGAGCAGCGCCGGGTCGCTGATCGCTTTGCTGTAAGCCTCGCGCATGATCTTGACGCGATCGGGCGGAACGCCGGGAGGAAAAACCACAGGCCGGCCGAATTCGTCGGCCGCCAGAACGACTTTCGCGAGCTGCCTCACGGGTTCGGGCGTCTGGTACTTGTCCATCAACTCGTTGAACAGCGGCACGTCGGCCAATCTCGCATCGCGCCGGCTTCCGGTTTGATACAACACCCGAACGAAGTTTTTCTTGCGCCACGTGATGAACGGCTCGCGCGCAAAGAAGGCGTTGATCGTAAAAGCACGACACTGCACTTCGCCTCTCTCCACGGCCAGATCGATGTCCTGGCCCGCGACGTATCCGGAGACCACTTCGAACTTGGCGCCGATCGCCTCTTCGAGAAGCTTCGGCATGTAGTATGCCGATGACGTCACGCCGGTGGCGCCGCACTTGGGCGGCGTCTTTGCCGTGCGCACGTCTTCAATCGTCTTGTAAGGGGTGTCGGCGCGCATGTACATGAGGCTGTTCGAACTCACCGGGCTACCGATCCAGATGAATTTGGTCCAGTCGAATTTCACTTCGGGCCGTTTCGCCAGCTGCTCAAAATAGAGCGCCGGATAGATGGCGCCGAGCGTGAGGCCGTCGGGTTTGCCAAGATTGTAGACGTGGTTGGTGCCGATCAATCCCGCGGCGCCGGCGACGTTCTGGATAATGATGTTGGGATTGCCCGGGATGTACTTGGGCAGGAACTCCGCGACCAGACGGGGGTAGAGGTCGTAAACGTCGCCCGCCTTCGTACTCACGATGAAAGTGATGGTTTTTCCTTGGTAGAAAGGCGCCTGGGCGCGCGCCGGGCTCGCCACCAGCAGCGCGAGCAGTAGCAGGATCGCGATCATCATGTAGACTCCTTGAGGTTTTCGAGGGTCTGGTCCCGTGCGCAGAGGGGACCGGGCGACCGCCCTTACCACTATTTGCCGAGCAACTTCTGCATGCTTGCGACCACCTCGGGGCTCGCCGCCATCACTTCCTTGACGAGCGCTTCAAGCTCCTCGCCGGTCGTCGGATCCATCTCCAGCCGTCTCTTCTCCGCTTCGGCGAGCAGCGCCGGGTCGCTCACGGACTTGTTGAACGCGTCGCGCAGGATCTTCAGCCGGTCCGCCGGAACGCCCGGAGGGGTGACGAGCGGCCGCCCGAAGTCGCCTGCGGCCAACACCACTTTCGCCAGCCGCCGCGGCGATTCCGGAGTCTTGTATTTGTCCATTAGCTCGTAGATCGTGGGGGTGTCCTTGAGGCGCGCGTCTCGCTTCGTGCCGGTTTGGATCAGCACGTTGACGAAATTGCGCTTGCGCCAGGTGATGAAGGGCTCGCGCGCGAAGAACGCCGTGATCGTGAAAGCACGGCACTGCAGCTCGCCGCGCTCGACCGCAAGATCGATGTCCTGGCCCGAGACGTACCCTGAAACGATGTCGAACTTGGTTCCGATCGTCTCCTCCATGAGCTTGGGCATGTAATAACCGGTCGAGGTTACCCCCGTGGCGCCGCACTTGGGCGGTGTCGAAGCTTTACGCACGTCTTCGATGGTTTTGTACGGCGTATCGGCGCGCATGTACATGAGATGGTTCGAGGTTACGGTGCTGCCGATCCAGCCGAACTTGCTCCAGTCGAATTTCACTTCCGGCCGCTTGATCAGCTGCTCGAAGTAGAGCGCCGGGTAGATCGCTCCGATGGTGAGCCCGTCGGGTTTCGCGACGTTGTAGACTTGATTGGCGGCGATGAGAGAAGCGGCGCCGGGGACGTTCTGGATGATGATGTTGGGGTTCCCCGGAATGTACTTGGGCATGAACTCGGCGAGCAACCTCGGGTAGAGGTCGTAGGCGTCCCCCGCCTTGGTGCCGACGATGATCGTAATCGTCTTGCCCTGGTAGAACGGCGTCTGAGCGCGCGCATCGCCATAGCCCAGCAACAACACGCTGCAAAGAACGATCAATGTCCTTGTCATAGCTTGGCCTCCTGTTCTGTTGTCCTAGAGCTGCTCGAATCCTTCATTTGCCGAGTATTTTCTTGACGCGCGCGATCACTTCGGGCGGCTGATCGAAGATTTTTCGCGCAAGCTTCTCCAGTTCCTCTCCCGAGGTTGGATCGATCTCCATGTTGCCTTTGGTCGCTTCCGCCACAAGCTCGGGATCTTTGATCGCCCCTTCGAAACCGGCGCGCAAGAGCTTGACTCGATCGGAGGGGGTTCCGGGCCCCGCGACGATCGGCCGGCCGAACGATTCGGCCGCCAGGATGACTTCGGCCACGCGCCGCGCCGACTCGGAAACTTTTTCCTTTTCGAAAATCTCGAAGATCGTCGGCACGTCGGGTATCTTTTCGTGCCGTTTCTCACCGGTAAAGACCAGAACCCGAACGAAACTCTTCTTCTGCCAGGTGAGAAACGGCTCCCGACCGAAGAACGGAGAGGCGGTCATGCCGCGACAGATGACTTCGCCTTTTTCCACCGCGAGATCGATTTCGGAACCTCCGGGATAACCCAGAACCGTTTCGATCTTGAGGGGCGGCAGCGCCTCTTCGAGCAGCCGCGCGAGAATGTAGTCCGAGCTGACCGTGCCGGTGGAACCGCACTTGGGCGGCTCTTTGGCGCGACGGATATCGGAGATCGACTTGTAGGGCGCGTCCGCGCGCATGTAAAGAATCATCGGTTCGCGCACCGGCGAGCCGATCCAAGCATACTTCCGAATGTCGAACTGCACTTCCTGACGTCCCACGAGCTGGTCGAGATAGATGCCGCTTCCCGGCATTCCAAGCGTCAAGCC
>DATMBL010000245.1:0-2671 GCA_035559295.1 Candidatus Eiseniibacteriota bacterium | reverse complement strand
CCGCCGACACTCGAGCCGAGCTGCTCGTGGCGCGCCGTGTAACGCACCGATATCGGACGGCTGCCAACCGGAACGACTTGCGTCAGGCCTATCGTTGCAAGGGTACTTTCGAAGAAACGATCATCCAGCGCGACTGAAACGTTGTGAGCGATCTCTCCCAACCGCGGCAGCGCGTAAGTCGCCCTCACCCCCCAGAATTCACCGCGTCCGCTCACGTCAAAGCTCTGTCCACCGAGGCCCACTGTGCCGGTGTCCACATCCGATTTCGTGTAGTAGAAGTTAAGCGAGGTGTTGTAGCCGTAGAACGGCAACCAGTAGAACGCCCCATACTGGGACACTCGATTCACGTATTCAGGAGAGGTCGTGTAGGCGAGCGTGATCACGTGGTCGCGATCGAAGAGGTTCGCGTGCTGGTAACCCAGCGTAAGCCTGGTATAGCCGGTGTTCTGGTTGATAGTGTTGTCGAAGTCGCGTGTGTGCCCCGTGAGCGCGATAAACGGCGTCACCACCGGGTTGTCGCGCACACGGATCTCGGCGTCGAGCGCGTCGCGCTTTGAGCTCTCCTTGATATTGATCGTGAGTCGCTTTGCAGGATGCTCGTTAGCGAGCCCGACCTGGCTCGATACCGCTCTCAGATCGGGCGAGGTGCCCGTTTGCAGCGCCGGAACGCTGCGTCGGATATTCTCGGCCGTAAAGTACTGATTGCCCGTAACGGTAATTTCGCTAACGGTGAAATGAAGGACCCGGAGCTTCAGCTCTCCCCCCACCGGCCGTTGCGCCGGCACGATCACCCGGTAGAACGAGTAACCGCGCGCGTGGAGCGCCCGTTCCAGCGCTCTTGCGGCATTATCCAGAGTCGCGAGACTTTTGTGCGGACCAAGATGGGGAGCGAGAATTGCCTCTGTTTCCTGAGGCGACAGCGGATTTTCCCCTTCGATCACAAAGCGCTTCACCTCCAGAACCGGCGCTTCGGCGGAAAACGAAAGCGGGGACCCGCCGCCTGCCCCGCACAAAATCGCCGCCACCAACGCAAGCCGCTTCCACAGCGCTGAGCTTTTTTCTTTTGGCATCGGGTTCGTCAGATTTCGCAAATCACGCTCCCGGCATCGCCCCCCGGATTGAGGAAGTCCAGCGGGCGAACCCTTCGTTCGTCAAAGTTTTCCGGTCTCGGCACGGTATCGTTGAGCATGAAGGACGGATAGCGATCCAGACGCACAGGAATGACTCTGCCGTCGGCGAGGATAGCTGCTTCCCCGGGGCCGAGGTTGACCAGGCCTTCGGGGCCCAGGAACTCTATATGGCCCTCGATGACACCGGCATAGACGCCCGGCGGAAAGCCGATCAGGGTTACTGTACCGAAGAGGTTTTCGAAATCCACCTGGACCGTGTCAGGGCGAGGCGCGGGCTCGGTCAGGAAGAATTCCGGGACCTTGTCAAGCAGCCGCAGCTCGTTGCGGGCCGGATTGAACACGCCCGCTCGGTCTACCTCAACCACCAGCGACCGATCGCCCACTTCCATCGCAATTGCGCCTTCCCACGTATAGGTGAATGCCGCTTCCGAGCAGGCGCCCTCCACGCAGTCGAGCTCGAACCGGTTATCGAACCCGGTGCCGCGTATGCCAATGACGGCCGTGATCATGTTGACACGCACTGTTTTCGGTTCACGTTTGGCAAGGAGACCCGTCAGTATCCGTGCTCCACCGCGCACGATACGCACGGCGAAATTCCCCGTGTCCGATCGGGGGCCGCTGAACCGAACATCTTCCAGCCTGAATTCGGAGTTCGCGATGACCGTCACCTTCGACTGGTCGCGGAAGGCGAGCACGGCATAGGATTCGTTTTCGGTACGCACCGTTTCGCCATCGAAGAGCGGCGTTCCGACGACCGCAGTGCGCGCTTGTCCATCCCTTCCCACAACGCTCGCCGTGCCGGACATCAATACGACCCGCGCCACAATGAGCTGGGGTGAAGGCGCCGTTTCCTTTCTTGTGCTGGGTGCCTCTTGCGCGCAGTCCGCCTCGCAAATACGCGCATCGAAGGATGTTCCCCGAATCCCGATAGTGGCCGTTGCGGCCTGCACGCGCATGCCTTGAGGATTGCGTTTACCGATGAGGCCCGTGATGGCGCGCATTCCTCCCTTGATCAACCGGAACAGACCAAGCTCCTCCTTGGCGTTGTGGCTGAACCTGTCGACGGCGAAAACCGTATTCGGCCGCAATGCTATTTTTGTCTGGTCGTGGAAGCCGATGATGGCGAAGCCGCGCGATCCCGTGCTGATCACATCGCCTTCGTGGAGTGCATCGCCTTTCGTGAGAAAGCGTGCAGCCTCCCCGGAGCGCTGCGCGTTTGCGAGGCCATCGGCATAGATCACCTCCCCTATCGGGCTCGCCGCTAATGCAGCTGCGTGAACCAGATAGAAAAGCCAGAATGCAAACAGGGCGCGGGAAACTGAATATTTGTGCGGGCGGCCTAGCGGCATATCGGGACTCTTCTCTCGAAGTCCGAACCCTCGGCTGCGCCTGCGAGCCAATCAAAGCTCCTGCCGAACTCGTCCGCGGTCGCGAGGGTCTGCTGCGTGGCATCAGCCGACAGCACGACGGCGATCGCGCCGGAATTGGAAGCAAAGCCGCCTTCTATGAGGGCGTTACCAACCCCCGGTATCAGCAAGATA
>DATMBL010000244.1:0-5186 GCA_035559295.1 Candidatus Eiseniibacteriota bacterium | reverse complement strand
GGCGCCTTGGGCGGCAAGGAAAAGGGGCGCTGAAACTCGTAGGAAGCGGCCCAGCTCTTATAAGTCGCCAGATTGGTTTCGCCCTTGATGACATCGGTAAAAAGCGGCAGGTCTTTGACTTCAGGATCTTCAAGTTTCTTGTGGGTGATAAACGGAATCAGCTTGTCGTCCCCCTTGGCATCCAGCATGGCTCTGTTGGAAACGCTCATCGATTCCCATCCCAGGCAGGCCCCTTCCACTTCTCTCTTCTGCAGCGCCAGACGAACGGGGGAAGTGCCCGCGTATCCCGAAATGACATCGAACTTCGTCTCCGCGACCTTGTTCAGAATGGTCGGCACATCGGTGTAAGCGGTCCCCGCGCGCACGCCGCCCATCTTGATGGGTCGCTTTGACTTGTGCACGTCTTCCCAGGTCTTGAGCCCCGCAAAACCCATGATCGCGCAGGTCGGCGAGCCGTCGCTGGGCGCGCCGATCCAGCCGAACTTCCGGCCATCAAACTTGATGCTTCGATCGCCAAGCGCGCCGCGTATGATCTGCCCGCTGATCCAAACGCCAACGGTAAGTCCGTCCGGTTCGGCTTTGTTGTAAACGTAATTGGCCGCGATCAGCGAACCGGCGCCTTCCATGTTTTCAATCACCATGGAGGGATGCCCCGGAATATGCTTGCCAAGATGTCGCGCAATCGCTCGCGCGTAGGTGTCATACCCGCCGCCCGCAGGCGCGCCGACGATGAAACGGATGGTCTTGCCTTTGTAGAAATCATCGGCCAGAGCCTTGGGCACAGGGCCAACCAGAATGAGCCCGGCGATAATCGCCAATAAACGCAGACGTGGTTCATGGCTACCTCCTTTTTTTGCGCGCACCGACGCTATTGTGGAGGCAAGACCTCCACGCGGATTTCTTTCGGGAACGTCTTCACCTGACGCCGAGTATTCACCTTTGCCGTGGTCTCCTTCCCCGGATTTGGCTTTCTTTCTTCGGACGCCTTTCGCGCGCCGCCGACCGGGCCTCTGTTCAGCGCCCTTCTCTGGCCTCGTTAGCCGCCTCAGCGTATGCCGAAGATTTCTTGATAGAGCCTGACGGTTTCGTTGAAGTTTTTATAATCTTCGGGATGTTCAACGACACGTTTGTACCCCCTGAACAGGCGCGGCGGATCGGGTTCTGTGTCCTCTCGAACCGGGATGCGCCGAAAGCCGACGAGCATTTTCTGCCCCTGTTTGGACAGGAGAAAATCGATCAAGAGCTTGCCCGCATTCGGATGGGGCGCTTTCGCCGCCAGCATCATGGGATTGACTTGAACGGGCACGGGTTCGAGCGGAACCCAATCGATGGGATGCCCCTTGGAAGTTTCTCTTTGAATCGTCGGCGCATAGGCGATGATGAGGGAATACTCCCCGGCCATCGTGAGCTGGACGCGGTTGGTATTTCCCCTCATGACCACCGGCTCCTGCCCGGCCAGTTTTTTAAAATAGTCGACCGCCTTTTCTTTTCCCCACGCTCGAATGAGTCCGGCGAGAAAACCGTAGGCCGAGTCGTCGATGGAAACTTTTTTGCCCTTCCATTTGGGGTCGAGTAGCTGTTCGTAGGTTTTGGGGACCTCATCCTTTTTGACCATCTTGGTGTTGTAGCCGAGCACATAGGGATTGACGTAATACGCCGTCCAATATCCATCATCATCGACCATGTCTTTGGCGATAGATTTTGCTTCCGGCGAACGGTACCGCGTTATGAGATTGGCGTCCTCCAATGTCAAAACCGCATCTCCCCGCGTCGATACGACGTCCCAGGCGTAAAGCCCGCCCCGAGCCTCGTTGAGAATCCTGTTCAGCACTTCGTCGCCGCCGCCGCGAAACAGCTCCGGCTTGATGAAAGGGTATTTTCTTTGAAAGGCGTCGACGACCTTTTTGCTCTGGGACAGGGTCATGGTCGTGTAATAGGAGACCGCGCCTTCTTGTTTTGCCGCCTCGACGATTTTCGGATCCGAACCAGCTTGAACGGACGAAGAAAGCGCCGTCCAGTGGAGACAGACGGTGAGGAGCGGTAGAACCCACGTTAATTTGACCGATCGCCGCATGGCAACCTCCATTCTTTTCAGATAAGAAACATCCACTCCGGCTCACGCCCATGCGGTCACGGAGGCGCGGCCTGCCGCCGCATCGCAGTCGCGACGGGATAGGCCGCAGAAAAATTCCCAACCGTCAATGGGAAGGCTTTCCCGGAATGACCGCAACCCGTGTTTGCCGTTCTAGCGTTTCGGCTGGTCATATCGTCCCTCGACGGGTTTTTTAGGCGAAACCCGTTCCTTTCCCGCCTTTGCCCGGGCGATGGACGCGACATAGTCGTTGAAGTCCGAGTGCGTCAGGATCAGCGATTTGGGCACGGCGCGAACGATCGCTTCTGACTGAGCCACGATTTCTTGATCCGGTTGTCGATCCACAAGAATGATGATTTCCAATGACGGGGCGACATCATGGAGATTGAGCGCCGTCTCGGACAAATCCATTTCCGCGCTGGTCGAAATCAATACGGCGGCGCGGAACGAATCGCGTTTGGCGTGCTCGACCGCCATGCCTCCCGAGGCCGTTCTGACCACCCTGTATCTGGCTCGAGCCAGCGGTTCTTCCACCGCTGGGCAACGATTGGGGGCGAGCAAAAGAATCTTTTTTTTCTTTTCCCTTGCCATTGGAAATAGGTCGTTTGCCTGGGATTGAAATATGAGCGCCTCTCCCGGTTCGCCTGACAGGATCTGCTTATAGACCTCAAAGCGCTATGCGAAGACGAGTCCGACCAACCCTTACATGGAAAAAGAGGGGCAAGAGTCGGGCCAAAATAACGTATCGCAAGAAATCGCTTCTCTCCGGGGGCTAGGGGAGCAAAAGAGCGGCGCGGGGGGTTGTGACTGTGCGGTCAATGCACAGTCCCGCAAACAAATGTGCCAATTTTAACCAGACAGCGAGCGAGGCGGGCTCAGATGAGGTCGAACCTTTTTAACTTGTTGTACAATGTGCGGCGGCTGATCTTGAGGAGCGATGCCGCTTTGACTTTGTTGCCGCTCACCGAGTTAAGAGCCATTTTAATGTACGCTTTCTCGACCTCCTCGAGGCTCATGCCGAGCTGGATCGCGTGCTCGTCTCTCGGCGCGCTGGCCCCCAAGCCGCCGGGATCGCGTATGCGATCCGGCAGAAGATCGGGAGTCAATTCGGCTCCCTTCGACAACAGCACGGCGCGTTGAATGACGTTCTTCAACTCGCGAATGTTTCCCGGCCAGGGATAGTTTCGGATCAGCCGGTACGTCTCTCGCGACACCGTTCGGATATCCTTCTTGTACTGTCCCGCAAACAAAGCCACGAAATGATCGGTGAGAAGCGACAGCGCGCCGTGGCGTTCACGAAGCGGCGGCAACTGGATGCGAAACACATCGAGACGATAAAACAGATCCTCGCGAAAGCGACCCTGCCGGACCGCTTCCTCTATATTCTCATTGGTTGCTGCGATGACGCGCACATCCACGTGGATGTCCTTTTCGCCGCGCACGCGGCGGAC
Organism: Candidatus Eiseniibacteriota bacterium; assembly: GCA_035559295.1. Lineage (GTDB taxonomy): Bacteria > Desulfobacterota > Binatia > UBA9968 > UBA9968 > DATMBL01. Next base: position 1,643 of record DATMBL010000244.1, on the reverse strand, counting down.
GGTTTTGGTTTCCAAAACGCGCAAAAGGCTCACCTGCGTTTTCTCGTCCATCGTGGTGATTTCATCGAGGAATAAAGTGCCGCCTTGCGCCTGCTCAAATAATCCCGCGCGCTTTTCGGAAGCGCCGGTGTAGGCTCCCCGCTCATGACCGAACAGCTCGCTGGCGATCAGCTCGGGCGCGATCGCGCCCATGTTCACCGGCAAGAAAGGGCATTTGTTTCTCTTGCTCCGCTTGTGAATGGCCGCCGCAACCAAATCCTTTCCCGTGCCCGTTTCGCCGCTGATCAGTACGGGAATATCTTGCGCTGCGGCTTCCATGATGTGCTGGATGACGGTCCGCATTTTCAGCGTAAACGCCAGTATCCCCTCGAATTCGACGGGAACGATCAGCTGCGTGTTCTCGGGCGCGACGTTCCAGGTGTGAATGGTGTTTTCGATCGCCGCCAGAAGCTGCTCGCGATCGATCGGCTTTGGCAGCCACTCGCATTGGAGATTGTGCCGCTTGACAAAGTCGGGTTTTTCGAGATCGGAGAGCACGATCATGGCGCTCTCGGGATGGTGCTTAAAGAATTGTTTCAGCGCGTGGATGGCGTGCGGCGATTCGGCTCCGTCGGACCCGGCGTTCCAGACGACCAGATCGTAGAAATAGCGGTCATGCTCGCCTGCGGCGGCGTTGACATCGACCCGCGAATCGATCGTGAAATCGCTCGGCAAGCGGCTCTCGATCAAACGCCGAATGGTATCCGACCTATCGACGATGAGAAGCCTGGGCATAGAGCGCTCCGGCATCCGATTCTCTCATACAATGCCAATCTTTCTCATGCAATTGGGGAGGAGACGCGGCCCGCGCGGAGGGTGGCAAAAACAAAACGTAACGGTACAGAGTCGGACATGCCGAGCGCCATCGGCGATCAAACCTTCGGTGTCTTCGGCAAAATCATCGGCGCCCGGAAAATTGTCCGCATGACTCCGCGCGCCCAACGGATCAAGTTGAATTTGCCCTGACCCTGTGCGAATCTTTCACTGCTGATGGCCGATCCAACCGCGAGTCTTTTGCGCGACCTTCCCTCCGTCGATCGGTTGCTCAAGCACGAGCGCTGCGAAGTCTTGCTCGGCCGCTACAACCGGGACTACGTGATCGAACACTGCCGCGCCGTGCTCGAGCAATGTCGCGCCGAGATCCGGCGCGGACGAACGATCGCGACCGACGAAGCGGCCGTCATCGAACAATTGGAACGCCGGATTCAAGCGGAAAGCCGCCCTGGCCACATCCGCGTGGTCAACGCCACCGGCACGATCCTGCACACCAACTTGGGGCGCGCCTTGCTCCCGCGCGCGGCCATCGAGGCGATGCTCGCGGTGGCCGATCAGCCGATCAACCTGGAGTACGATCTCGAAGCCGGCCGGCGCGGCAAACGAGAACAAACCCTGGAGAAGCTCTTGATCGATCTCACTGGCGCGGAAGCCGCCACGGTAGTCAACAACAATGCGGCGGCGGTCTTGCTCGCGCTCAATTCGCTGGCCCAGGGAAAAGAAGTGATCGTTTCGCGCGGCGAGCTGATCGAAATCGGCGGCTCGTTTCGCATACCGGAAATCATGGCCAAGAGCGGCGCGCGACTGAAAGAAGTCGGCAGCACCAACCG
>DATMBL010000243.1:0-2950 GCA_035559295.1 Candidatus Eiseniibacteriota bacterium | reverse complement strand
GACTTGTGAAAAGGGATCGCCGGGCGGCGGTCATCGCCCCAGCTAAACGCCGGATCGACCACCGCGCACTTGGGAATGCCCGCAGCGCTGTCGCGCTCATCGCGCGAGAGATCCGCTTCAGGGTGGCCGATCGTGTAGCCGAACAGCGCGTCGCTCCATTGCACAGTCCCCGCGATCGCTTTCGCATACGGATCGAGCACGAGCTTGGCGGGGTTGAAGCGATGGCCTTGCTCCGGCTCGTAAGGACCGTGCACTCTGTAGCCGTAGAGCTGTCCGGGGCGCGCTTCGGGCAGATAGACATGCCAGACCTGTTCGGTTCGTTCGCGAACTGGGATGCGCGCGGTTTCCTCCTTGCCTTCAGGATCGAACAAACAGAGTTCCACGCCGGTTGCATTTTCCGAAAACAGCGCAAAGTTCACACCTGCGCCGTCCCAGGTCGCCCCGAGGGGATAGGACTTGCCGGTCCAGAGTTTCATAATGTTCTCCGATCAAAAGCAGGTTCAGGTTGAGCAGGCTAAGGTCACGCTTGGTTCTCGTTCCCTTTGATCTCGGCCCTAACCTCAGCCTCGACCCTGCTTCAACTCGCCGGCTTGAAGAAAACCGCGGCGAGCGGCGGCAAGGTCAGCGTCAAAGAGTATGGACGGCCATGGACCGAAATCGCGGTCGCTTCGACTCCTCCCATGTTGCCTTGACCGCTTCCCCAGTAAACCGTCGCATCGCTGTTCAGGATCTCACGCCAAAATCCGCCGCGCGGCGCTCCGACCCGGTAGTTCAAGCGCGGGACCGGCGTGAAGTTGCACACCACCAGGACGATCTCTTCGGCGGATCGGCTTTTGCGAACAAGCGACAAGACGCTGGAGTCGGCGTCGTTGCAGTCGATCCACTCGAAGCCCGCCGGATCGCAATCGAGTTCGTGGAGCGCGCGCTCTCCTCGATAAAGCCGGTTGAGGTCTTCGACCCAACGGAGCAAGCCATGATGCGGCGGATGATCGATCAGGTTCCAGGAAAGACTCGTGTCGTGCGCCCACTCGGCCCACTGTCCGAACTCGCCGCCCATGAACAGCAGCTTCTTCGCCGGCTGGGCGTACATGTAGCCGTACATCAAGCGCAGGTTGGCGAACCTCTGCCAGTCGTCGCCGGGCATTTTGCCGATCAGCGACCCTTTGCCGTAAACCACCTCGTCGTGGGACAGCGGCAGGACGAAGTTCTCGTGAAAAGCGTAGATCATCCGGAACGTGAGCTTGTCGTGGTGGTAGCGCCGGTAAATCGGATCGTGCTGCATGTAGGCCAAGGTGTCATGCATCCAGCCCATGTCCCACTTGAGCCCGAAGCCGAGCCCGCCCACGTAGGTCGGGCGCGAAACCATGGGCCAGGCGGTGGACTCTTCGGCGATCGTCTGTACGTCGGGATAGTGTTGGTACACTTCGGCGTTCATGCGCCGCAGGAATTCGATCGCTTCGATGTTCTCGCGCCCGCCGTATCGGTTGGGGATCCATTCGCCCTCTCTGCGGCCGTAGTCGAGATACAGCATCGAGGCGACCGCATCCACGCGCAAGCCGTCAACGTGGTAACGATCGAGCCAGAACAGGGCGTTGCTGATGAGAAAACTCTGCACCTCTTTGCGCCCGTAGTTGAAGATGAAGCTGTTCCACTCGGGATGGTAGCCCTGGCGAGGATCGGCGTGCTCGTAGAGATGCGTGCCGTCGAAGAAGCCGAGCCCGTGCTCGTCGCTCGGGAAATGCGACGGCACCCAGTCGAGAATCACGCCGATGCCGCGCTGGTGCAGGATATCGATCAGGTACATCAGGTCCTGTGGCGTGCCGTAATTCCCCGAAGGAGCGAAGTAGCCGGTGATCTGGTAACCCCACGAGCCGAAAAAAGGGTGGTCCATGACCGGCAGAAATTCGACGTGCGTATAGCCGAGGCGATCGAGGTAATCCGCCAGAGGCGTCGCCAGCTCGCGATAAGAAAACGAGCGGTTGCCTTCCTCCACCACGCGTCGCCATGAGCCGATGTGTAGCTCGTAAATTGCGATCGGCTTGTCGAGGCCGTTGCGCTGGCGCCGGCTCGCCATCCATTCCTGATCGCGCCACGTATAGTCGAGGTTCCATACGATCGACGCGGTCCTCGGCGGGATTTCATTAAACACGGACAAAGGGTCGGCTTTATCGACACGGTAACCGTTGACATGCGAGACGATATGGTACTTGTACAAGGCTCCGACATCGATCCCCGGGAAAAAACCTTCCCAGATCCCGGACTGCCCGCGCGGGCGCAGCCGGTGGCTTGCCTTGTTCCAGTCGTTAAAACTCCCGATCACGGAAACTTCTCGGGCGTTCGGCGCCCAGACGGCGAAATAGGCCCCGTTTGCGCCTCCCTGGCGTACCAGGTGGGCTCCGAGTTTGTTGTAGAGCCTGAAGTGGCTCCCCTCGTTGAACAAGTAGAGATCTTGCTCCGTGAGCAAGCTGAACGAGTCGTCTCGATCCATGTTGACGGGCTCTCCTCGTTGGTTCTTGCGGCAGCGCACCACGGCCCCGAGAATCTTCACGACCGAGTCGGTGCGGCTCAGCTGCTCGAGCGGGACGCGCGAGCGCCGGCGCCAGTTGGGCCGCTCGTTCCAGGTTCCCGGTACGTTCTGCGGCGCGGGCTCGAGCCAGAGGTCTTCGAGATTGATCAGCACGAGCGCGGCCGCGCTGCTCGAAAGATCGGAGAGCCAGGCGCCAAGCACCGTAAGCGGGTCGTGGGTCGTGTCGTCGAGCCAACCCCGGCGCCGCAGATGCTCGATGAGCGTCCGCCGCTGGCGGAAACGCGTTTGCTCCTCGGCGTTTTTTTCCGAGGCCGTGAGCAAGCCCAGCTCGAGGCGATCCTCGATATCCGCGCCGCTCCAAAACCCCGCAAACGTGGGGGTGTCGTGGGTATTGAGGCTCGCCACCGCGCCGGCGGGCGCATC
>DATMBL010000242.1:0-5585 GCA_035559295.1 Candidatus Eiseniibacteriota bacterium | reverse complement strand
AGGAAGATCGTCCAGTTCTCCCGCGAGCCGCCGAAGCGGCGGCTCGCGGCTCTGGAATCCTTGGCGCCTGCTCCGAGCCAATCGAACAATTCGATCTCGGCCGCGCTGCTCAGAATCCGCGCTCGCCAGTAGCTTGCTTCGCGTCGAAGCCTCCGAGGAGTCCACCGAGGATATCCCGTTTCAGGGATGGCGTCCGACTGGGCGTCAAGCGCCGGCCGTGATCCGCCGATAGAGGCTTTCATACGCCTCCACCATCCGTTCCGCCGAAAAATGCTCTTCGACCCATCTCCTGCAGCGCCGCCGGTCGAGACGATCGATCCGGCGCATCGCTTCGACCATCTCGTCTTCACTCGATACCAGGTAACCGCTTTCGCCATGGCTGACCAGTTCCGGCATCGAACCGCGCGGATACGTCAAGACCGGCGTTCCCGCGGCCATCGCTTCCGCAACCGCCAGACCAAACGGCTCGTCCCACTGCGATGGGAAGAGAAATGCTTTGGCCCGACCGACCATGCGCATGAGCTCGTCGTGCGGTAGACGCTCGACGTGGCGGATTCTGTCGCCGTCGATATGCGGCTGAACCTCTTCTCGGAAATACGTTTCGCTCCAGGGCAGATGGGCGGTAACCGGTCCGACGATCATCAGGCGCGCACGCGCGCGTTGGGCTACACGGATCGCTTCGGCGATTCCTTTTCCCGGTGTCATACGCCCGACGGCGATGAAAAAGTCTTCCGGCTCGCTGTTGAATGGAATGCCGTCGAGATCAACTCCGTTGTAGACCACGGGCAGAGATTCATCGCCCAGCATCGACGCTTGGGCGCGGCTGACGCATACGGGAAAGCACCGCGGAAAATGGTCTCGGTAATACTGGTGCAGCTCTTGCTCGATATAAGCGTAGGTGATCAGTGTGGGCGTGGTCGAAAACAGGGAGAAATAAGGCGCCAGCGTCGGCCAGTGAGCGTGGATGATATCGAAACGGCCTGCTTGGCGGTAGAGATTGTAGGTGTTGCGCGCTTCGAATTCTTTCTCCAAATAGAAGGTCGAGTGCGCATCGTCCAAACTCGCAACCGGCAGGACCGATTGAAGAATGCAATCGACCTTCGAGTCGCCCGAGGCGAACAGTTCGACGTGGTGTCCCCGCCGGGTGAGGCGCCGACAGAGCTCAAATACGACCCGCTCCGTTCCACCGTGCGTTTTGGGCGGGATGGATAGGTAGACGCTCGAAATCTGGGCGATTTTCATCAGGGAAAACGCTCTGAACTCGCCAGCTCGATGCTCAGCGCGGCCGCGTTTTGTCGCCGGGCATCTGATCCGTTTCAGTCTCATCCCATGCCGTCGAACCTTCGAGGCTTTCGACATTGAACTGGTAGTCGTAAACCAATGAGCCGCCGTAAACGGCGCCGTATGCAACCAGGACTCCGGCGAGCAGGGAAAGAATCATCGTCGCGAGCCTGGCGGATCCCTCGTCGTACTGTAAAAAGCGCGCGACGATATCGGCGATGACGATTCCGGTGACGGCGAGCATCACCGTCATGTGCCAGTTCGCCGTGCGCCAAACCTGCGTGTGTTTGGCTCTGCCTGGAAATCCGCTCGAAGGTTCCCGCTCCATTCCCTTCCACCAATCCCAAAAGCCCGTCAGCGCGGTTGCCAAAGAAACCAGCGCCCCGGCAACCATGACGTAGGTTGCGGCGACGAAGAAATTACGGCCTAAGCCACTCTCGGCCCCGAAATAAGAGATGACGTCGAACACCGCCGCGAGCATGTAGCAGACGATTGGGAAATCGGTGAGAGGAGGATGGAGGGGTTTTCCGGCCCAGCCGCGAAGCCCCCTAAACTCGCGGCCCTGCAAGGTGAGCGATGGTCTAATCGAGAATAGCTTCGTCATGGCGGCCTCCGGGCTACGAGAGTTCTTACCGTCACTCGATGATCGCGGCTCCTTTAACCGTACGCCGGGTTTTGCCCGAAACCAAGCACCCTACCGTTTCTCTATCGCTGAACGATCCGGAGCATCAAGCGGTTGGATCGATGTGGGAGCCCGTGTGACAGCGCGCTTTTCCCGGCGGACGAGCGGTTGCGCCGGTACGGCCGGTCTGCCAGAATCGACTCCCCGGGTATGTCGTGGCTGTCATTCGGCGAAGGGCTTCGTTTCCTGCAGCAGAACCATTTCGAGGAAGCCATCGCCGCGTTTCAACAGGCGGTTCGCGAACGACCGGATCGCCCTGAAGCCCATTACAATCTCGGGAACGCCTATGTTGGAGCGCGGCAGTACGCGGCGGCGATCGCGGCGTATCGAGAGGCGATCCGGCTAAAGCCGGACTTCGTTCAGGCGTACATCAACCTTGGTTACGGCTACGCCCGCATCGGGCAAGGCGATCAAGCGCTGGCCGCGTTTCGCCGCGCGCTCGAGATCGAGCCCGCCTTCATCGAAGCGCACGTGCAGCTCGGAAAAGAATACCTGGCCCGGGAGCAGTTCTCCGAAGCCGCTTCGGCCTTTGAAGGGGCGCTTCGCCATGCGCCGAATCACGGCGAAGCGTACCGGGGCCTTGGATACGCGCACCTACGCCGCGGCGCCTACGCCGAAGCCGTAGATGCCCTGGAACGAGCGATGCGCTTGCTTCCCGAGGACCCGGAGACCCATTTTCATCTCGGCATCGCGCTTCACGAGTTGGGCGACCACGCCTCGGCCTGCGAGCTGTTTCAGTGCGTCACGCGTTTGGAGCCGCAGAACCCGAGAGCGCACTTCAACCTCGCGCTCGCGTATCTCGCGCTCGGCAGCGGCGACAAAGCGGAAGCCATTCGCGGCAGATTGCATGATCTCGACCCGGGCCTCGCCGCCGAGCTGCAAGACGCAATCGCGCGGTCGCGCGAAGGCTCGGATTGAGGCTGAGGCTAAGGGGGCGACGGTCTCAACCTCAACCTGGACCTGAACCTTGACCAGGCGCGTTGACCGGCCGCCGCCCGTGGGATAGAACGAAACCCGATGGCGCCAAACTGGGGATTTTTCCTTTGCAACTGTCGCGGATCGATCCCCCTGGACCTCGAACGGCTCGTCCTGCCCACCGCTCCCTCCGTACTCTCCGTCGTCGACGACCCCGGCGTAATCGTTCACGAGGTTGCCGGCCGCGCGCCCGAGCATCGGCCGGACCGCGTTATGATCTGTTGCTGCGCGGAGCCGAGTTTCTTTCACCAGGCGTTCGAGACCGCCGCCGCTGCGGTTCCCAAATTTCACTTTCTGGATCTCAAGCAAACGTGCTTCGCCGTACACGGCGAGGCTGGCGCAGCCCATGAAAAAGCCACGCGCTTGTTGCGCGCCGCGGTGAGGGCGGCCGAACTAACGGTCCCGCCGCCGTCCTTCAATCCGTTGACCGTCGGCGCTCGCGTCCTCATCGCGACCGATTCGCCCTCGGGGAAACGGCTCGCCGAGAAAATCGCGGACGAGTGGACGCCGATTGTCGCGATCCCGCCGGATGCGTCCGATTTTGAGGTTCCGGTGTCGGGGCGATGCGTTCGCGGGCGCGTCGCCGAGATCAACGGCCGGCTCGGGAGTTTCCAGGTGGCGATCGAGGCCGGCGCGCCGAGCCGGACGCGTCGCGTCGAGGTCCAAGCCGACCAGGTGGTGATCGTCTTCGAGCAGGAAACGCCCTCGTTCAGGCGGCGTACCGGCCTCCATCTCCTCGCGCATCCGACCGAGGCCGATCTCGACCGTATCGCCGAGCGCATGCGTGATCTCCGCGGCGAATTCCTCAAGCCCGTGCATGTGACGTATGACGCGGCGGTGTGCGCCGGCGGAACCGCCAACCAGGAGGCCTGCGGCGTCTGCATTACCGCCTGTCCGTACGAGGCCGTAAGTCGCGATCCGGAGAACCATCTCCGGATGAAAGTCGATCACATGGCGTGCGAGGGATGCGGCGCGTGCGTTTCCGCCTGCCCCACGAGCGCGCTCCGTTTCACCGAACCGTCACCCGAGGAGATCTACGCCCGCCTCGGCGCGCTGCTGCAGACGCGACCGAACGGAGACGGCGACGATGCTTTGGCGATCGTCTTTCACTGCGGCGAACAGGGCCGGCGCGCTCTCGACGAAGCGGGGCGGAACTCGATCGCATATCCGGCACGCCTTCTTCCAATAGAGGTGCCCTGCCTGCGCTACGTTTCCGAGGCGAACATGCTGGCGGCTTTCGCTCTCGGCGCCGCGGGCGTCGCCCTGCTCGGATGCGAACAATGCCAGCACGGCGAGAGAGCGCTGCTGTACGACAAGATCGACTTCTGTAACTCGACCTTGGAGGCCTTCGGGCTCGGCGCCGCGCGGCTCTCTCTGGTGACCGCCGGCGCCGATACGTCAGCGGAAGCGATTGCCGCTCTCACAAAGTTCGGCGAGACATTGAACCCGACCCCGATACCGCGGGATCGTAAGGCTCCCCTTGATCGCGATAATCGCCAAGTCATCGCCGACGCGATCAGAACCTTGATCGATGCGTCCGCGCGCGAGCCGGGCCGCAGGCCCGTGGCTCGATCGCAGCCGTTTGCGTTTGCCGAAGTAAAGGCATCGGGTTGCACCATGTGCCGCTCGTGCGTGAATGTCTGTCCGACGCACGCCTTCAGGCTTGACGAGGGCTCTCAGTCTCTCGAGTTCAAACACATTTCGTGCATCGCCTGCGGTTTATGTGAGGGAATTTGTCCGGAAAACGTTATCACGCTTCGACCGGAGATTCACTTCAATCGCGACGCGTTGACCTATAAGACCGTCGTCCAAGACAGGATGGTGGACTGCGTGAAGTGCGGCAAACCCTACATCAACCAGAGAGCCCTCGATGCGGTCGAAGCGCGGGTGTTCTCGCTCGAATCGCTGCTCGACACGTTTAGCGGCGCGCGCCGCAACCTCCTCCGCATGTGTCCCGATTGCCGCGGGGCGGTTGCGATGCTGGAGGTGGAGAAAGGCTGGAAACCCTGACACGCTGCTGAATAGGGACTCATAGGCGTCGTTGCGCTCGATCGCCTCGCTCCGACGTACTACCGGAGCACGCCTGCGCTCCTTTCTCGCGCGCCTCGCCTTCTGAGATCTTTTTGAGCAGCCTGTCATCGAATTGATCGAAGATGGAAGCGAACACGAATAAGCGCAAGCGGGGGGAGCGACGCGTTGGCGGCGATTCTTTTATGGACACCGTGCGCAGCGCCTTCATCCGCTGGCTCGCTCTCGAGAAGTGGCGCGAGATCGAGGATTTGCGCGCGACTCTCGGGCTTGGGATGGAACAAGCCATCGCCGAGGCCGGGGCGTTCCCCGGCCGTGGGCGCTACCAGGCGCTCTGGGCCGCTCGCTGGCGGGCGGAAGTGCGTCCCGAACTAACCGGCGCCGATCCCGGGGTTGTTTTTGCTGCGATCGAACGCGCGGTCGCGAGCGCGCTCGGCGACGAGGAAGCCGAACGCAAGATGCGCCAGGACCGGCCGATCGAGGAAGATCCGGAGTACAAGGCGTTCGTCGATCGCGCTCTGGAGCGGCTCCTGCGCGAGGGAGACTTGGGAGCGAATCAGTGATCGATCGAGAACTGCTTTCGTTCCGGCGCGACTACTACGCGATCCTGGCGGCGCTG
>DATMBL010000241.1:0-20585 GCA_035559295.1 Candidatus Eiseniibacteriota bacterium | reverse complement strand
ATGCGAAAATCCTGATCCGCCATAACATCGAGAAGCGGCAGAATATGATCGCCCGCTAGCGCGAAGACATTTTTTACGCCCTCGAGTTTGAGCGCTTCACATATAAGGTGGCTTCCCGTGACTCGCGCCATGCTCCCCCCTGTTCGGTTTGCAACGGTGTCGGTTGTGCTTGCGATCGCAGCGCCGACGACTCCGGTTTAGTACAGCGCCTGCTGATCCGTCAATGAGGCCCATCCGAGAGGTAAAGAATTCAGATAATCTCACCGCAGCGGCGCCGAGGACGGAGAGAAAAGCTTGGCACTCTTGACAGAGCGAGAGCCGAGCAAGTATGGGGGGAGAAGAGATCGGGAGGGCCGTCATGAAAAACGTCTGTTCCGAAATCGGAAAGCTCATCCACCGAGGCATTGCTTCGCTTTGCCTATCGCTGGCATTCGTAACGCCGACGTATGCTGCGGCGCCTTATTATGAAGGGAAAACGATCGAAGTCATCATTCCTTTTCCCGTGGCGGGCGGTTCCGACATTTGGATTCGCACGATCGCGCCCTATCTTGAAAAACAGATTCCCGGCAATCCCAAGTTCACCTTCCGAAACATCGGTGGCGGCAGAGGCATTCCTGGGGTAAACGAGTTTACTGCCAAAGCAAAATCGGATGGGCTGATGGTGCTCGTCACCTCGGCGACCAACTACTTCCCGGTCCTCCTGGGCGACAAGGCGGCCAAATACGACTTCAAACAGTGGAACCCGCTTCTGGTAAACCCGGTGGGCGGCGTCATGTATGCAGCGCCAGTCGCCGGCGTGCGGCGGGTAGAGGACCTCGCAAAGGCCAAAGATCTGATCTACGGCGGGATCAGCGCCATCGGTCTCGACCTTATCCCGCTCATTACCTTCGAGTTACTCGAGTTGGACACCAAAGCGGTGCTCGGTTTCAAAGGCCGCGGCGAGGCGCGTATCGCCTTCGAACGCGGCGAGACCAATCTCGACTATCAGACGACGCCCGCTTACAGCGCGACCGTGTTGCCCCTCATCAAAGAAGGAAAAGCGATTCCGCTGATGTCGTTCGGGCAGCTCGATGAGAAGGGAAACATCGTGCGCGATCAGGCTGTATCGGACCTCCCCACGGTTCCCGAGGTGTATGAGAAAATCAAAGGGAAAAAGCCCGAGGGAAGGTTTTGGGAGACTTACAAGGTCTTCATGCCTTCGGCGTTTGCGGTTCAGAAAATCCTCTGGGTCAAAGGCGACGCGCCGCCTGAGGTGCTCCAGGCTTTTTACAGCGCTGCGGACCGGCTTTCGAAGGACAAGGATTTTCTTACGAAGACCGACAAGGTCCTGGGCGGCTATCCCCTGCTGCGTGGCGATCGCCTGGAAAAGACGATTCAGCAAGCGTTCCAGATCGATCCCGAGACACAACGCTTCGTGCGCGAGTGGGTGAGTAAGAAATACAGGGTGAAATTCGATTAGACCTAGGACTGGAGTAATGGCGTATTGGAGCAGTGGAGTAATGGGTTCAAAACCAACACTCCAAAACTCCAGCCCTCCAACACTCCCGTCCGGACGCTAATCACTCGCATGTGGGAGGCCGCCCTAACCGCGCTCGAGAAGTTCGCAAACCCGCTTCACCTGGCCATGCTCACGGCCGGCGTCCTGGCCGGGACCGTGATCGGGATTCTTCCCGGTCTCGGCGGGATCGCCTGCGTCGCCCTTCTCCTACCCTTCATCTACACCCTGGATGTACACACGGCGATGATTTTGCTGGTCGGGTCTCTCGCAGTGGTCCACACTTCGGACACGATCACTTCAGTGCTGATCGGCACGCCGGGTTCCGCGGCCGCCGCTGCAACCGTCCTCGATGGTCATCCGCTGGCGCGCCGGGGCCAGGCCGGAAGGGCTTTGAGCGCCGCGTTCCTGTCTTCGTTGATCGGCGGCCTGATTGGAGCGGTTTTCTTGAGCCTGTCTTTACCGATCGCGCGACCGCTCGTCCTGGCGTTCGGCTCGCCCGAACTGTTGATGCTTTGCGTTCTCGGCCTATCGTTTGCCGGATTCCTGACGGGCGGAGAACCGCTCAAGGGAGGTCTTGCCGCCTGTCTCGGTCTATTGCTGGGTAGCGTCGGCGCGGCCCCCTCCGAAGCGGTCTACCGCTACACTTTCGATCAGCTCTATTTGGCCGACGGCATCCCTCTCGTCGGCGTTGCACTTGGTGTTTTTGGTATCGCCGAAATCATCGACCTGCTCGCCAAAGGTGGCAAAATCGCCGAGCGCGTCAGTTTGGGCGGCGGCTGGCTCCAGGGCGCTCGCGATGTCATGCGGCACTGGGGCATTGTGGTTCGCGGTTCGCTCATCGGCGTCTGGGCCGGCATCCTGCCCGGCATCGGAGCGACCGCGGGCTCGTGGATGAGCTACGGCCATGTCGTCGCCGCCGCGCGCGATCGTGAGAGTTTCGGCAAGGGAGACATACGTGGCGTGATCGCCCCCGAAAGCGCGAACAACTCCGTCGAAGCGGGTGATTTCATCCCGACCCTGCTCTTCGGCGTTCCCGGCGGGGCGCCGGCGGCGATCCTTCTCGGCGCCTTGCTTTTCTACGGCATCCAACCCGGGCCGCGCATGGTTCAGGAAAACCTCGACCTCATTTTCACCATCATCTGGAGCTTCGCCCTGGCGAATACGATCGGCGCCGCGGTGTGTCTGTTCCTGAGTCCCGCTCTGGCGCAGCTGACTCGAGTCCCCTTTGTTCGATTGGCGCCGGCGATCATCGTCACCATCTTCTTCGGTGCCTTTCAAAGCTCGCAGCACTTCGGCGATCTCTACGCGATGCTCGCGTTAGGGCTACTCGGCTGGCTCATGAAACAGCTTGGCTGGCCACGAGCTCCGCTTCTCGTTGGCTTCGTTTTGACCAAACCGACCGAACAGTACCTCTGGCTCTCGGTGAGCCGTTACGACTTGGAATGGCTCCTTCGTCCCGGAGTCATTTTGTTGAGTCTGCTGCTTTTGATTTCGATCGCCTGGATCTTCTTTGCCCGACGCAAGGGCAAGGGAATCGGCGGAGAGGAGGCGGGTACGGAGACGGTTACGTTGGGTAGGGCGTCCTCGGTTTTCTTCACCCTGTTTGTTTTGGCCGTCTCGTTGGCCGCGCTTTACGAAGCCCGCTCGTTTCCCTTCCTGGGCGCCATCTTTCCGATTGCGGCAACGGTTCCGGCGATTCTCATGGGCGCTGGCCAACTCGTGTTCGAACTGGTCGGCCCCGGAGCCAAACCAACCCCGGGTAGCGGACGGCAAGTCAAGATCGCCTTTGGTTATTTCGTTTCGTTGCTGCTCTTCTTTGTATTGGTTTGGGCTTTGGGCTTCGGTCTCGCCGTCGTGCTTTTCGTTTTTACCTTCCTTTGCGCCCGGGCCGGAGCCGGATGGCGTTACGCCGCGCTCTACACCGCATGCGTCGTCGGTCTCGCGCAGGTTCTCGATCGCGCGCTCGGCCTTTACTGGCCACCGGGCGCCCTCACCGGATGGTGACGGCATGGCGCACCGAGCACGGCTAAGGGCAACGAGGGTAACCAGAGTCGGACATTACACCACGAAGGAGACGAAGAACACGAAGGAGGAGAAGGGAACAACTCCGGTTGTGCTGTCTCGAGCTTCATGAAACATCGTGCGTACGACGTTCTGGTAATCGGCGGCGGTAATGCCGGCCTTTGCGCGGCGATCACCGCGCGTCGCGCCGGAGCGCGCGTTCTCGTCGTCGAAAGCGCAACCCGCGATTTTCGCGGCGGCAACAGCCGGCACACGCGCGACATCCGCTACATGCACGAGGCCGCCACCGAATTCGTCACAGGACCGTACCGCGAGGATGAGTTTTGGGAGGATTTGCGACAGGTCATCGGCGGGGAAACGAACGAGTCCCTGGCCCGATTGGTCATTCGAGAGTCGCGCGAGCTGGCGGATTGGATGAGCGCGCAGGGTGTTCGCTGGCAACGGCCGCTGCGGGGCACGCTCCACCTCGCGCGCACCAATCTTTTCATGCTGGGCGGCGGCAAGGCGATGGTCAACGCGTACTACGATACCGCCGCGCATCTGGGAATCGAGGTTGCCTACGAGTCCGAGGTGCGAGAGTTGGAGATTCGGGACGACCGTTTCATCGCGGGATCGCTCAACGGCGGGTCGGGGCGCATCGAATCGAAAGCGCTCGTCGTCGCCTCCGGCGGATTCGAAGCCAACATTCCCTGGCTCAAGGAGATCTGGGGTGACGCCGCGGATAATTTCGTTATCCGCGGCACGAGGCACAATCAGGGTTTGATGCTGAAGGAGCTTCTCCGCCTCGGGGCGAAAACTACTGGCGACCCGCGCGGCTGCCACGCGATCGCCCTCGATGCGCGCGCGCCGAAATTCGACGGCGGCATCGTGACGCGGCTCGATAGCGTACCCTTCGGAATCGTCGTCAACAAAAACGCCCGGCGCTTCTATGATGAAGGCGAGGATTTTTGGCCGAAGCGCTACGCCATCTGGGGCGGGCTCATCGCGCGCCAGCCCGAGCAAATCGCCTATTCGATCATCGACGCCAAAGCCGCTCCCCTCTTCCTGCCTTCGGTGTTTCCGCCGATCGAAGCACGCTCGATCGGCGCCTTGGCTTCGGCCCTCGGACTCGATCCGCGCTCATTGACCGAGGTCGTGGACCGCTTCAACCAATCCGTACGGCCCGGCACTTTCGATCCCGGGCGGTTGGACGACTGCCGGACCGAAGGGCTCGATCCGCCGAAGAGCCACTGGGCCCGCAGGATCGAGACACCTCCATTCTATGGCTATCCACTGCGATGCGGCATTACGTTTACCTATCTCGGCGTGGCTGTGGACGATAAGGCAAGAGTCATCATGCAACACGGTCGGCCCGCGAGGAACATCTTCGCTGCGGGCGAAATCATGGCCGGTAATATCTTGACCAGGGGTTATCTGGCCGGATTCGGCCTGACGATCGGCGCGGTGTTCGGTAGAATTGCCGGACGGGAGGCGGCGCGACATGCCGGCCACTGAGTTAGTCCAAGAAGGCGACCGCCAGATGAAGATCTGCAACGCCTGCCGTTATTGCGAGGGCTATTGCGCCGTTTTTCCGGCGATGGAGCTGCGGCGCAACTTCAGCAAAGCCGACCTGCTCTATCTGGCCAATCTCTGTTTCGATTGCCGCGACTGTTACTACGCCTGCCAGTACGCGCCGCCGCATGAATTCGGCATCAACATTCCGAAGCTCATGGCCGACGTGCGCCTCGAGACGTACCGCGCGTTCAGCTGGCCTGCGATACTCGCCGGCCTGTTTCGCCGCAACGCCCTCGTGGTCGGCCTGGTCACCGCCTGCGCGACGCTGGCGATTGCGCTGCTCGTGGTCTTGTTCATCGGCCGCGACGTTCTGTTCGCGATTCACCTGGGGGAGGGAGCCTTCTACCGCGTGGTTCCTTATACCGCGATGACCCTCCCGCCGCTGATCGTGGCGCTCTACGGTTTCGCGGTACTCATTGCGGGCACGGTCCGCTTTTGGCGCGAAACGCAGGGAGGCTTAACCGACCTCGTCGATTTTCGCGCCCTGTGGCGCGCAACTCAGGACGCCTTCGGCCTCGCTTACCTGAAAGGCGGCGGCGCGGGTTGCAACTACCCCGATGCGCGTTTCTCGCAATCGCGGCGGTGGTTTCATCACTTGGTATTTTACGGTTTCCTTTTGGATCTCGCCTCGACCACCGTCGCCGCCGGTTACCACCATTTCCTCGAGTGGCAAGCGCCCTATCCGCTCCTCAGCTGGCCGGTTGTTCTCGGCACCGTAGGCGGCATCGCGCTGGTGATCGGGACAACCGGCCTGCTTTACTTGAAATGGAGAAGCGATCTCGATCCCGCTGCGGAACGCATGTGGAGCATGGATGTAGCCTTTCTCGTCTTGCTTTTTCTCACCAGCCTGACCGGCCTCGTTCTACTCGCGGCGCGCGAAACCGCCGCCATGGGAACGCTGCTCGTCATCCATCTGGGGACGGTGGCGGGGCTGTTCATCACGGCGCCTTACGGCAAGTTCGCGCACGTGGTTTACCGCTACGCGGCGCTGGTGCGCTACGCCGCCGAGCAGCGCCGCACCGAGTCCGTGGCCCATTAAGATGGCTCCCACGGGTTGAGCGCGCGAGATCGTCAACGAGCGTCCCCGAGCTTCAGATGCACTCGCTCAACGCGTTCGACCGATCGCGCTAAATTGACATCGAACAGGTGACGGACTATATGTCGGCCACGCGAGCGCCCGATCGAGGGCGTCGGTCTTAGTTGGCTGGCGAGCGAGGCATCGATGGATCAGCGATTGCGCTACTACCTGGCGCATAACGGCGGCCTCGAAATCATGCGCTTCGAAGGCGGCGCGCTGAGGCCGATCGCGGAGTTTTTCGAAGGCAAGACCCTGGAGCATCTGATCGGCAGCCGCCGCAATCACGAGATCGTTTTTGCCGCCGTGGCTTTCGATGGCGGCTATCGGACACGGGATGCGGGCAAGAGCTGGGAAAAAATCATGGATGGCGATGTGCGGACTTTTACCATTGATCCGCACGACGACCGCGTGGTCTACATGGGCATGGGTCCCATCCGTCTCTATCGGAGCGAAGACGGAGGCACGACGTGGGAGGCCCTGGATGGCATGTTGGATTTGTCCGACGGAGTAAAAAGCAAATGGGACGTGCCGCCGCGGCTGCGGGGCGTCGAAAAACCCCATGTGCGCCACATCTTCGTTCACCCGGAAGATTCGAATCTCCTCTTCACGCTGCTCGAGCACGGCGGCGTTCTCCTGAGTCGCGATCGGGGCGCGACTTGGCAGGATCGGAGCGAGGGCATCGACTACGTCGATATGCACATGATCGAAAACTATCCCGGAAGCAAGGCGCGGTACTACGTCTCGTCGGCGCGCGGCTTTTTCCGCACCGATGATTGCGGCGAGCATTGGTATCGCTCCGAGAACGGCATGCCCTGGGCGGGGACTCCCCTGTACTGCTACTCCCACGAATGGCAGTTTCTCCCAGGAGATCCGCCGCGCATGGTCCTCTGCGGCGCGCGCGGATCGCCGGGCGTGTGGTCGCGCGAAAAAACCGATCCCAAGGGACACGTCCTGCTGAGCGATGACGGCGGGAACAGCTGGCGGGTCGCAACTGGCGGGCTGAAAAAAGAAAATCCGTGGATGCCCTGGGTGCTTCTCCGCCACCCGACCGATCGCGACGCGCTTTTTTGCGGCATGGGAGACGGCGCGCGCGGTTACGGCTTCGATCCGAAAGAGCGGGGCAACGGCGCGCTTTACACGAGCGGCGATCGCGGCGACTCGTGGGTCCCGATCCTGGCGGAGGCGCCCTCGATTCTGACCGCCTGGGTAGCGCCTCAATAGACGTGCCATGTCGGTCGCGAGGGCATCAGCCAACGTCGGAGGGAACATCTTGGATCTTCGCGCCTGGCTCGATCGGGTCGATCAACTCGGTCAGCTGGAGAAGATCGACGGCGTCGACTGGGACCTCGAGCTCTCGGTTCTCGCGGAGCTGCTCAACGAGAAATTCGCGCAACAGGGACACCCGCGCCCGGCGCTGCTCTTCGATCGGATCGCGGGCTATCCCGAGGGCCGCCGCGTCGCGGCAAACCTCGTTTCTTCCTCCGGCCGCCTCGCCCTGACCCTGGGGATGGATCCTCATCTCGGGGAGTTCGAGTTCATTCAGCAGTGGCGCCGGCAAGTTAAGAAAGTCCGACCGATCGAGCCTGAGTTCATCCGCAACGGCACTCTATTCGAAAACAGAATGAGCGGGTCGGGGATCGACCTCCTGACCTTTCCGGTGCCCCGATGGCATGAGCGCGACGGCGGCCGTTACATCGGCACGGACGATCTCGTCATCACGCGCGATCCCGACGACGGCTGGGTTAACGTCGGCGTTTACCGCGTTATGGTTTACGATCGCGAGCACGTCGGCTTGCATATGTCGCCGGGCAAGCACGGCCGCGTGCACCGGGACAAACACTTCCAAGCTGGAAAGCCGTGCCCGGTGGCGATTTCGTTCGGGCACCATCCGATCTATTTTCTAGTCGGCTCTTCGGACACACCGTACGGCGTGAGTGAGTATGCCTATGCCGGAGGGATTCTGGACAAGCCGGTGCAGCTCGTTCGCGGTCCGCTCACCGGGCTTCCTTTACCGGCCGACTCTGAGATCGCTATCGAAGGCGAGGTCGTTCCGGGAGAAACCAGGGTCGAGGGACCATTTGGCGAGTGGACCGGCTATTACACCAGCAGCCAAAACGAGCCCGTGCTCCGCGTCCGGGCGGTCTATCATCGGAGCGATCCCATTCTCTGCGGCTTTCCTCTGCTCCGACCGTCGAGCGGGGATAACCTGCATCACTGCCTGATCCGCGCGGCGCACATCTGGAACGCGCTGGATGATGCCGGGGTTCCCGAGATTAAAGCCGTGTGGGTCCACCCGGCCGCGGGCAGATTCTTGACCGTGCTTTCGATTCGCCAGCGCTATCCCGGTCACGCCAAGCAAGCCGCCACGATCGCAAGTCAATGCCGCGCGGGCGCTTACCTCGGCCGCTACGTCATCGTCGTGGACGACGATATCGACGTCACGAAGTCCGACGATGTGATCTGGGCTCTGTGCAGCCGTTCCGATCCGGTTCGGTCAATCGACATCCTGAGACGCTGCTGGAGCGGTCCTTTGGATCCGGCAATACATCGCGACGAAAAGGGCTTCAACTCCCGCGCCATTATCGATGCGACACGGCCTTACGAATGGCGCGACAAGTTCCCTGTCGTAAGCGGTCACAGCCCGGAACTCAAGGCGCAGGTCAGGCAAAAATGGGCGGATCTCATCGATAAGCGAATCCGCCGAAACGGTAGTTAGTCGGATTATTCACGCGCAGAGCGATTAAGTGAACAGACTGTTTCATCTTCGAGGAAACCTTCAGGCATTAAATCCCCCTTTTGGAGCTGAGCGCGTGAATAATCCAGGTTAGAGTAGCGCGCATGCGGTTTAAATTCCGTGTGAAAGAGGACACAGATTCATGAACCAACAAGCCGTGAAATCATGTGCACGGCTGCGCACGGACGTGGTTGGCAGCCTGCTTCGGCCGGCACATCTAAAAGAAGCTTATGCGCAGCGCGACGAGGGAAAAATCACCGAAGACGAGCTCCGCCGTATCCAGGACGAGGCGATTCGCCAAGCGGTGCGGCTTCAGGAAGGCGCCGGGCTCGACGTGGTCACGGACGGCGAATTCCGACGGCTCAATTTCCAGGACAGCTTTGCCGCTTCGGTGAGCGGTTTCGACGCGCGACGCGCGGATTTCGCCTTTGTTGAAAGCCTCGTGCGCGGCGGCAGGCCGCTGCAGCGCTGGGATCCGTATCGGGTTGCCGACGGCGCAGCGATCCTACAGCGGCGGCCGGTGTCCCAAAAGCTTCGCCTGATGCGTAACCTCCCGCTGGAGGAGTTCCGCTTTGTCAGCCAACTCACCCGCAAGCCCGCCAAGGTGAGCCTGATCGGTCCCGACCGCATCGTCCAGCGTTTTGATTATCATAACTCGAAGTCCGTTTACTGGAGCGTCGAGGATTTCATCGCCGATGTGGTGCGAATCGAACGAGAAATGATCCGCGGCCTGATCGACGCCGGCTGCCGCTACGTTCAGATCGACGCGCCGAGCTATACCGCTTACGTGGATGCGCCATCCCTCGCCGAGATGAGAGCGCGCGGCGAGGATCCGACGAAGAATCTCGGACGGTCGATCCAGGCGGACAACGAGATCCTGCGGCTGTTCGATGATGTCACGTTTGGCATCCATCTCTGCCGCGGCAACCAGCGCAGCATGTGGCATCGCGAGGGAAGCTACGACGCGATCGCCGAGCAGCTCTTTACCGAGCTGCGTCACGACCGTTTCCTGCTCGAATACGATAGCCCGCGCGCCGGCACGTTCGAGCCTCTGCGCTTTGTCCCACGGAACAAGATCGTCGTTTTGGGGCTGGTCAGCACCAAAGTACCTGAATTGGAAAAAATTGACGACCTCAGGCGCCGGATCGATCAAGCCGCCAACTACATACCGCTCGACCAACTGGCGATCAGCCCTCAGTGCGGCTTTGCCTCGGATGTCGTCGGTAACCTCATCAGCGAAGACGATCAGAAGCGGAAGTTGGAAGTGGTGGTGGAAACAGCGCGGCGGGTCTGGGGCTGACGCTTGCCGCGGGGAGCGGCATTTAAGACGAATCCGGTTTTCGTGGAGGAAGCCATGGGAAAGTTAAGGCATGTCGCTTTTATTTCGCGCGAGCCCAAAAAGCTCAGCGATTTCTATCGAAAACATTTCGGCTTCGAAGAATGCAAGGTGTTCCCGAGCGGGTCGAGGATGGTCATCGATCCGCTGTTTAATCTGGCGTTCTTGCAGAGCAGGGGTGACCAGGCCGGTCCGGCGATCGGGACGCACCGCGCCGACGGCGCCGAGCTCGAGCGCGAACCGGGAATCCACCACTACGGTTTCATCGTGGACGATCTCGAACGAGCGGTGGCGAAACTGCCGCCGACGCTAAAGCGAGGCAAGAGCCCGCAGGTCTCCGCGGGTGTCGGCGGGCCCGAAGGCGCGCGGCCGGCGGAGGTCCGGTTCATCGATCCATGGGGCAACAACGTCGACCTTTCGTCGCGCGGTTTTCTCGGCAGGGAAGAACGGCGCTTGCCCGGGGTTCGCCTGGTGGTTGTTCAGCTGGCCGACCCGGACCGAGCCTGTGACTTTTACCGGGACCAATTCGACTTGGAGCTTGTTGGCGGTGACGCTGACGGCGCCGTTCGGCTGAGCGACGGGACTGTGACTTTGCTTCTCACCAAAGCGCAAATTCGCCCGAAGAGCGGCATTCAGTACTTCGGGATCCAGGTGGCCGATCTTTCCGCTCTGAAAAAGCGGCTGCAGGATGACGGCGTGGTGGTCTTCGAGGACCGCGCGAGCGAACTCGGTTTCGCCGATCCCGAGGGAAACCGCGTGGTGCTTTCCGAGCGCGGCTGGGCGAATTGAGCCGCCGCGGAAATCCGAGCGCGAACAGCCGCCGGGAAATTCCCCGCGCCTGTTCGCGTACGCTGCTAAAAACGCGCGTTGCGGCCGTTGACACCGTCGAATGCGATCGGCTAGTCTTCTCTC
The DNA here is from genome assembly GCA_035559295.1 of Candidatus Eiseniibacteriota bacterium. Classification (GTDB taxonomy): domain Bacteria; phylum Desulfobacterota; class Binatia; order UBA9968; family UBA9968; genus DATMBL01. The sequence continues at coordinate 9,451 of DATMBL010000241.1, read as the reverse complement.
TGCCGGTCGATCCGGCTCGTCCCTCGCATCGCCGTGAGCACGAACTATAACGCCTGGTTTCAGTGTATCAACGGGTGTCCGGGGCAGTTTGGCCTGCTCGAGGTGATCTATCGTTGCCCCGCGTGCGGCGACCTCCTCGAAGTCCGCCACGACATCGAAGCCCTGCGCACCCGCGCGCCGGCGGCCTGGATCAAGCTGTTCGATGATCGCTGCCGGCAGAACGTTTATCCTTACGGCTCCGGCGTCTGGTCGAAAAAGGAGTGGGTGGTGCCGTTCATCGACAACGAAAACATCGTTTCGATGTTCGAAGGCAACACGAATCTCTTCTGGGCCGACCGCTACGGCAAGCAACTCCATCTCGAAGACCTCTGGGTCAAGCAGTGCGGCAACTCGCATACCGGCTCGTTCAAAGACCTGGGCATGACGGTGCTGGTCTCGGTGGTGAAGCAAATGATCGCCGACGGCCACCCGATCGATGCCGTGGCTTGCGCTTCGACCGGAGATACTTCCGCGGCGCTGGCCGCCTATGGCGCAGCCGCGGGAATCCCGACGGTCGTTTTTTTGCCGCGCAACAAGGTATCCCCGGCGCAGCTCGTGCAGCCGATTGCGAACGGCGCGCTCGTGCTTTCGCTCGACACCGACTTCGACGGCTGCATGGCCGCCGTCCAACAGGTGACGCGCAAAAAACACATCTACTTGGCCAACTCGATGAACAGTCTCCGGATCGAGGGACAAAAGACCGTCGCGATCGAGATCACGCAACAGTTCGATTGGGAAGTGCCGGATTGGATCGTTCTTCCCGGCGGCAATCTCGGCAACGTCAGCGCGCTCGGCGCCGGGTTTCTCATGATGCGCGACGTCGGCTTGATCTCGAAGCTGCCGCGCATCTGCGTCGCGCAAGCGGAAAACGCCAACCCGTTCTACCTCTCGTATCAGAAGGGCTTCGAGCATTTCGAGCCGGTGACCGCCCGGCCGACACTCGCCAGCGCGATCCAGATCGGCAATCCGGTGAGCATCAAGAAGGCGATCGCCATTCTCAAGCGGTTCCATGGGATCGTCGAGCAGGCCTCCGAGGCGGAGCTCGCGGAGGAAACCGCACGGGCGGATCGCACCGGCATGTTCAACTGCCCGCATACCGGCGTGGCCTTGGCGGCGCTGCGAAAGCTCGTCAAACGCAAGGTCATTCGAGCGCATGAACGTGTCGTGGTCATCTCGACCGCCAACGGGCTCAAATTCGCCGATCAAAAAATCGCTTATCACATGGGCACTCTCCCCGGTATCCAGCCGACGCAACAAAACCGTCCCGTCGAGTTACGGGCGGACCCGACGCAGATCGCCGATGCGATTTCACGCTACGTTGAACGCATGCGGCTTCTCGAAGCGTGATGGAGGGCCGGCGCAACAAAGAATCTGCCGGCGCGCCGATTATCGGGAGTGGAGCCGGCATCAGCACGCTCGCGGTGCATGGGGGTGAGCCGCGCCCGAAACCGGGCGACGCGCTCACAACGCCGATTTGGCAAACCGCGACCTACACGTTTGCCGGAACCGCGGAGCTCCGCGACCATTTCGAGCGCCGCATCGAACGCGACGAATACGGGCGATACGGCAACCCGACGCAGCGCATCGCCGAACAGAAGCTCGCGGCCCTCGAGGGCGCCGAAGACGGGCTGCTTTTCGCCAGCGGCATGGCCGCGATTACCACGACGCTGTACGCGATGCTGTCGCACGGCTCGCACGTCGTCGTCACGGACGATTCGTACCGGCGAACCCGGCAGTTCCTCACCCAGGTGGTCCATCGCTACGGCATCGAGGTCTCGGTCGTGCCGGCCGGCGATTACGATGCGATCGAGGAAGCGATCCGGCCGAACACGCGGGTGTTGGTCAGCGAGTCGCCGACCAACCCGTACAACTACATCGTAGACCTCGAGCGATTCACCGCGATCGCGCGGAGGCATCGCGTGAAAACGATAATCGATGCGACTTTCGCCACGCCTTACAACCAGAGGCCGCTCGAGTTTGGGATCGATCTGGTCGTCCATTCGGCCACCAAGTACCTCGGCGGCCACAACGATCTCCTCGCCGGGGCCGTCTTGGGGGCGCGCGAGCTGGTCGACGCCATTCGCGGGATGCAAGCCGTGACCGGCGGCATCGTCGCTCCGTTCGTTGCCTACCTGTTGATCCGGGGCCTCAAGACCTTCGCGCTTCGAATCGAGCGGCAAAACGCCAACGCGCAGACGATCGCGGAGTTCCTCGCCGGGCATCCACGCGTCACCGTCGTGCACTACGCCGGGCTCTCCACCCATCCGCAGCACGAAGTCGCGCGGCGACAGATGCGCGGTTTCGGCGGCGTGGTATCGTTCGAGATCGCGGGCGATCTCGAGGCTACCGCCCGCGTGGTGGATGCGTGCCGCATTCCGCAGATCGCGCCCTCGCTCGGCGGCGTGGAGAGTCTCATCGAACAACCCGCGCTGATGAGCTTCTACGAGCTCACGACCGAAGAACGCCTCCAAGTCGGCATCAAAGATAACCTCATCCGCTACTCGGTCGGCATCGAAGACGTCGCCGACTTGATTGCCGATCTCGATGCCGCTCTGAAGCGGGCATGAGCCGCGAAGGAAGGTTTCACCACAGAGAACGCGAAGTTCACGAAGGGAAAGCCAGAGTAAAAATGCTTTGAACTTCGTGGTCTTCGTCCTTCGAAAACTGACTTCATGCGACGGTTTGAGCAAGAGCTCATCGGACGGTGGACCCGGAAGCCGGTGGCCGAAAAAGCGTAAAAGCACCAATGAATGCCATCACGCTTGGCCTGGCGCGAGAAATCCCATTTCCGAGCGATTACGGTCGCGAGCGAGCCGTCGTCGATTGACAGCATGCTTCTTTGTGGTAGTCTCCGGCCGCAAAGACTCCCGCTACCACGTTGAGAGGAGCAATTCATGCACGCGAACAAGCCTTGGCTGTTTGCCGCCGCGGCCGGCGCCTGCCTGTCTTTGGCCGCTTTAGCGACTCAACTGAGCGCCCAGCAAAAACCCACGGTCCAGGTCGCCGTCGACAGCGACGACATTGGCGGCGTGGTCACCAGCGCAAAGGGGCCGGAAGCCGGCGTTTGGGTGATTGCGGAAACCAGAGACCTCCCTACCCGATTTGCGCGAATGGTCGTGACCGACGATCAGGGCCGCTACGTTCTGCCCGATCTGCCCAACGCTGTGTACGACATCTGGGTGCGCGGCTACGGCCTGGTGGATTCTCCCAAAGTCAAAAGTCGTCCCGGAAACATCCTCAACTTGAAAGCGGTGATTGCTCCGAGCGAAGCCGCCGCGGCGCAGTATTATCCCGCGATCTACTGGTACTCGATGCTCAAGATTCCGGACAAGAGCGAGTTTGGCGGCAAGGGCGCGATCCCGGCGAAAGTTACGCAAAGCGATTGGCTCAACTCGATGAAGAGCAACGGCTGCGTCGGATGCCATCAAATGGGCCAGCTCTCCACGCGGACGTTTCCGAAGAACGTGCCTCATCCGATTCCGCACAACAACTCCCAGGAGGCTTGGTTTCGGCGGATCCAGTCCGGGCAGTCCGGTGAAACGATGTTCAATACGATCGTCAAGGAACTCGGCGGCGCTCCGATCCGCTACTTCGCGGACTGGACCGATCGCATCGCAAAGGGCGAGCTGCCGCATGCCAAGCCGCCGCGGCCCCAGGGAGTCGAGCGTAACATCGTGGTTACGACCTGGGAGTGGCTCAATGACAAACACTACCTCCACGACCTGATCGCCTCCGACCGCCGCTACCCGACGGTCAACGCGTACGGCCCGCTCTACGGTTCACCCGAGTACAGCACCGACGTCATCCCAATCCTCGATCCCAAGTCACATAGGGTCACGCACTATACCGCGCCGGTGCGTGATCCCGATACGCCCGAGGCCCTGGGCCCCGGTCATGCCGCGAGCGACAAACTCATGCAACCGTCGCCTTACTGGGGCGCGGAAAAGATCTGGTCGAATAAGACAAACAACCACAATGCCATGTTCGACCGGAAAGGGCGCGTTTGGTTTGCCGCCCGCTTCCGCGGCCCGGACAATCCCGCTTTTTGCAAGAAGGGATCGACCCATCCTTCGGCCAAGCTCTTTCCGCTGGAACGAACCAATCGCCAGCTGACGATGCTCGATCCAAAAACCGGCCAGTACGCCTTCGTCGACACCTGCTTCCAGACACACCATTTGCAGTTCGGCTATGACGCCAACGAAACGCTTTGGACGAGCGGCGGCGGCCCGGTCGTCGGCTGGATCAACACCAAGATGCTCGACGAAACGGGCGATCTCGCGCAATCACAGGGGTGGACCGCGCTCATCCTGGATACGAACGGAAACGGCAAGCGGGATGAGTACGTGGAGCCTGACAAACCGGTTGACCCGACCAAGGACAAGCGCATCGTGGCGGGGTTTTACGCCGTCATGCCGAGCCCGGTGGATGGCTCGATCTGGGGCTCGGTGCGCCGTAATCCCGGCTCGATCGTGCGCCTGGCTCCGGGAGACAATCCGCCCGAGACCGCGCTCGCCGAGATTTATAACGTGCCGCCGCCCGGTTTCGGCGTTCGCGGCGCCGACATCGATCGCAAGGGCGTCGTTTGGGTGTCACTTGCCAGCGGCCATCTCGGGAGCTTCGACCGGAGCAAATGCAAGGGACCCCTGAACGGCCCGAAAGCCACCGGCGACCATTGCCCGGAAGGCTGGACCTTTTACCAGTATCCCGGCCCCGGTTTCAAGGGAATCGGCGAAAACAGCGCCGAATCGAGCTACTACACATGGGTCGACCAGCACAACACCTTTGGTCTGGGCGAGGACGTGCCGATGTCTACCGGCAACTTAAACGACGGCCTAATCGCGCTGAAAGATGGTAAGATGATCGTGCTCCGTGTGCCGTATCCGCTCGGATTTTATGCCAAAGGCTTCGACGGGCGAATCGACGACCCGAAAGCCGGATGGAAGGGCCGGGGCTTATGGACCACGAGCGGCGATCGGGCGCCGTGGCTCAAGGAAGGGGGCAAGGGAAGAAAGCCCCAGGTCGTGCATTTTCAGCTCCGCCCCCACCCGCTCGCCAAATAACAAGTAAGTAGAGCAAGCGCAAAACCACGGGAGCGCAATCGCCGGTCCCGTGGTTCGAGTCACACGATGCGTTGTGGATCGCTGTTGTCCCCGGCGCTTTGGTTTCTACTTTCGCGCTTTCCCTTCAATCGATGGTTGTGGCCGAAGGCAAGAATCTCAAGATAGTTAGTTATGATCGAACGACGCGCTTTTCTGAAATCCGCCACCGTTATCCTCGCCGGGAGTGCTTTTTCTGTTGCCGACTGGTTCGGCGGTCGCACCGGACATGGCACCCTGACCAGCCGATTCGACTACGCCGCGCTCAAAGGCCACGCGCGCGGGCTCGCGCATCGGCCCTATCAGCCTCCGGATAGCAAGCTCCCCGTCTCGCTCGCGCGCCTCGATTACGACGGGCATCAGGCGCTCCGATTTCGTCCCAACCGTGCGCTTTGGCATGCCGGATCGAGTCGTTTCCGCATCCAGTTTTTTCATCGGACTTCGCTCTTCAAAGAGCGGGTCCGCTTCTACGAAGTTCAGAAAGGCCTCGCGCGGGAAATCGGCTATGACGCGGCGATGTTCGATTTCCGAAAAACCGGGATCGACCCAAGATCGCTCCCGAAAGATCTCGGTTTCTCCGGCTTTCGCGTCCACTTTCACACCTATTGGGACCCCGATGTGGCGGCGTTTCTCGGCGCCAGCTATTTCCGCGCGGTCGGGACCGACACGCGCCAGTACGGCTTATCCGCCCGCGGGCTGGCGATCGACACGGCGCTCGACCACGGCGAGGAGTTCCCGAGCTTTACGCATTTCTGGTTCGAACGGCCCATGGAAGATTCCAGCCGCTTGACGGTCTACGCGTTGCTCGACTCCAAGAGCGTCACCGGAGCCTATCGGTTTGAGATCGCTCCCGGCCCAACGACGATCATGGATGTGGATGCCGCGCTGTATCCGCGTCGCTCGATCGAGAGGCTCGGCATTGCGCCGTTGACGAGCATGTACCAGCACGGCGAGAACGATCGCCGTATGGCGAACGACTGGCGGCCTGAGATCCACGACTCCGATGGTCTTGCGCTTTTCACCGGTGCCGGCGAGTGGATATGGCGCCCGCTGGTGAACCCGCGGGGCGTCCGGGTCAACTCCTATTTCGATCAAAACCCGCGCGGCTTCGGCCTGCTCCAGCGCGACCGCAGCTTTGATCACTACCAGGACGACGGTGCGCACTATCATCTCCGGCCGAGCCTCTGGGTCGAGCCGAAGACGGACGCAACCGGAGGTTGGGGTAAAGGCGCCGTGCAGCTCGTCGAATTGCCCGCGCCCGATGAAACCCACGACAACATCGTCGCGTATTGGAATCCCGCCGAAAAGCCGCAACCGGGAAAGGAGCTGTTGTTCAGTTACCGGCTCTATTGGGGTACGGGGCTGCCCTTCGGGTCGCCGCTCGGCCGGGTGGTGGCAACACGCACGGGTCTCGGCGGCGTCGTGGGTCAAAAGCGCACGTATTTCTCCTGGCGCTTTGCCGTCGACTTCGCCGGCGGCGAGCTGGCAACGCTGCCCAAAGACACCGAAGTCGAGCCGGTCATCACCGCATCGCGCGGCGAGATCGAAATCACCTCCGCGCGGCCGCAAAAGGAAATCAACGGGTATCGCGCAATGTTCGATTTGAAGCCCGTGGACGCAAGCACCGAGCCGATCGATCTGAGACTCTACCTGCGGTTGAACGGGCAGCCGCTCACGGAGACCTGGCTCTACCAGTGGACCCCGCCGCCGCCGTCGGAGCGGAAGTACTGATCGGGTGTAACGTCTTCCGGCTCGCCTCTCGGCCACGCTTTCCTGTCTCCCGGAGTTCTGGGGCGAGGCTTGAAAGCCGCAGGCACGAAGGACGTGCCGATTACCTGTCCGTTAGATCGACAAGCACGCCGTCGGGATCGGAAAGGAATTGCCGGCCGATGTGACAGCGCTTGAAATCTTCCTCGATCATGTGACCGTGTCGGCCCACGGCGATTTTTTTCGGCGCCGACTCGGGAGCGGACTGACCGATTACTTCAAGGTCGCTGTTGACGGAATCGAGGCTTTCCACTTTGAAGCCGATGTGGTCGAGCCCCTCCCTCAACCCCCGATACAGGCTGTTGTCGCACGGGCGGATGACGAGCGTAACCCTGCCGTCGGTGAGAGAAATCGTGCCGCCCTCGCCCGTGCGCTCGAGCGCTTGAAGCTCGAAGATCTTGGCGTAGAATTCCGCGACCGTGGCGGGATTTCGCGCGCGAATCGCAATGTGATTGATCCGGCGCGGCTGATCCCAGCCTTCCTCGGTGTAGCCTTCGCGTATGTTGCCGACCCCTCGTTGCGCAATGTCGAACTGCGTCCCTGCCGGATCGCTGCTGCGTAGCCCGGCAAACGGCACGTACTCCAGAGCCTTCGCGATCAAGATCTCGGGATAATGTTTTTCCATGCGGCGGACGAATTCAGTTACGTCTTCGACCTCGAAGCCGTAATGGTCCATGCCGGATTGAATGCCGGCATACCTCGGCAGTATCGCCATGCCGATCACGCCGTCGCTGATGTGGCCGCGGTTCGGATTCTGCTTGCCGCTCTCATCCACGGTGCCGCTGGTCATTCGCTTCATGCCAAAGACCGCCTGGTAAAAATGCGTCACGGCATCCTGGTTATGTGTGTACATCGCGAGATGTCGAATTTTTGCGAACATGTTCATCCTCCGACTCGATCTTCGCTTTGCAGTTAACCCGATTTACAGCTCCGCAGGAAGTGTCCAAAGAGAATGGGGATATCTCGCGCAAAGAACCCTTCCTTCGTAAATTGGATGGAGTGTATCGATGAGAACGAGCGCCCAAGCAAGCGGCACGCCGAAGAGTAGGGCTCGTTCACAAAACCCTTGCAGCGTCTCCGTTTCGCTTCGGCTGCCAACCCCGACTCGGTTAGCCATGTCGAGAGGTCGACGTATTGGCCGTTATCCATGTGGCGCTTTTATCCCAAGGGTTCTACCCTGGCAAGCCGGGAGCGCCGGATTAGCGATCGGCTTGACCAAAGCGCGGCGCTCGTGCTTAGTTCTGGTTCATTATTCGTGTTGGTGCCTGGAGGAGCCATGCCGGGATCGTGGAAAACTCTCAAAGTGGACGAAAGCGAGATGCCGCTTTACCTGAGCGTGCCCGAGCGCGGCGATCCGGTCGCGGGGATTATTGTCGTCCATGGACAGTCCGGGCTCGAGAGCTTTATCAAAGAAACGACTCACATGCTCGCGCTTCAGGGCTATGCTGCCGTCGCTCCGAACCTTTACCATCGTGACGGTCCGGATTGCAGCGACGACAACGCCACCCGAAAATCGCGCTTGCGCGACGGCATGATTATCAAAGACATCCATGCGACCGCCGGCTTGCTCAAGCGCGATCTGCGCGTCAGCCGTCTCGGGATCGTCGGTTTTTGCATGGGCGGCCGAATCGTTTACCTGATGGCGGCCGCGAGCCGGGATTTCAACGCAGCCGTGATGTTTTACGGCAGCAGCATCATGCAGCCGTTTGGCGTAGGCCCGTCACCGTTTGATCGTACGCGAGAAATCAGCTGCCCGCTCCAGGGCCACTTCGGGTCCGACGATCACAATCCCTCGCCCGATGACATGCGCAAGCTCGACGCAGAGCTTGCCCGTTGGGACAAATCCCACGAGTTTCACACCTACCCGGGCGCGGCTCACGCGTTCGCCAATGCCGGCTCGGCCAATTACCGACCGCACGCCGCTGCGCTGTCCTGGCCCAAGGCAACGGCGTTTTTCAGCCGGCATCTGGTCGAAGGACACGATCGCCACGGGGCGCAGCGACCCGATTGATCCCAGCGATCTCCGGCCGGTCACCACGCGCTGACCCGGAGGAAGAGATTCTATGAAGTTGTTGTTTTTCGACGATTTTAGACTCGGCGTCGTACAGGACGGAAACCGCGTCGTGGACGTCTCCGAGTTGGTCCGCGACATTCCCCACACCGCAGCGCACAACTTGATCAGCGGGTTGATCGAGCGCTTTTCGCTGTACCGCAACCGACTGCAGCAAGCGGCCGAAAGCGGGAGCGGCAAGCCGCTCGCGCGCGTTCGGATCCGGCCGCCGCTGCCGCGGCCCGTCAACATCGTCTGCATGGCGGTCAATTATATGGAAGACGGCACGCGCAAAGAGCCCGCCCCGATCAATGCCTTTCTCAAGTCGCCCGGATCGGTCATCGGTGACAACGACACGATGGTCGACGGCTTCGGCAGCGGCGGTCGGATCCGCACCTGGCTCACCGGCACACCCTGGCTCCGCTCGGCCGCCTCCTGCAGGCGCGCGCGGTAGTCGGCGAACCGCGCGATCAGTCCGCTAATCAGGTCGTGCGGCCCG
>DATMBL010000240.1:0-4169 GCA_035559295.1 Candidatus Eiseniibacteriota bacterium | reverse complement strand
CCTCGATGCCCTTTCCGCAATGGGCCTGCTCCACAAGCGGGCCTGGCGGTACCGCAATTCCCCGTTCGCACTGCGCCATCTTTGCTCCGGCAGCGCGGCGTTCCTATTGCCCGAGCACGATGCCTGGGACGTTTGGCGCGCGCTTCCCGAGCTGTTGACGACCGGAAAACGGCCGAAAGCCGCGCGGCCGTTCTCAACCGACCGCAAGGGAAGCGAGCGCCTGCTTCGATCCCTCGATCGTGACGCGCGGAAGATCGCGCCCTATTTGATCGAGCGGGTTCCTATGGAGGCCAGTAAGAGCCTGCTCGACGTGGGTGGCGGCCTTGGGAGCTTCGCTCTCGTGTGCTGCCGCCGATTCCGACAGCTTCGGGCGACAGTAATCGAGCACCCGAGAATCGCCCCCCTGGCGCGGCGCAGCATCAGAAACGCGCCTGCAGGAAAACGGGTGCAGGTTATCGCCCTCGATATCGCGAAAGAGCCGCTTCCGCGCGGATTCGATGTCGTGCTGATTTCCAACGTCCTTCACGGACAAGGGGAGAGGGAGAATCGCCGCCTAATCAAAAGCGCGCACGACGCTCTCCATCACGGAGGAAGACTCCTCTTGCGCGACGTGTTGATGAACCGGGAGCGAACCGACCCCGAATGGGGCGCTCTGTTTTCCGTGTCGCTCCTCTTGCATACGCCGCGCGGCCGTTGTTACGCGCTCGATGACGTGCACCGATGGCTTCGCCGGGCCGGGTTCTCGTCGATTGACGGGCCGTTTCGCTCGAGCCCTTTATTCTTCGACCCGGATTCGATTGTGATAGCGACCAAAAGCTGAGCGGCCTCGCAAGCCCGCTTGCCTCGTGACGGAGGGAACGAGCGTTCCCACGAGGACCCAAGCGGCGAAGGAGCGGGGGCTCGCGCAAAGCTCGCACAGAGCACCAAGTCAAAAGATAACCCTCGGCGCGCGTGACGGCAAGGCGATTTTTGACGATTCCGCTTCTGCCGTCATGCCTTCTTCTTTGCGCTCAGCCGCTCGATCAACGCGCTCACCTCTTCTAAACGAGAACGGGCCTCCGCTTCCGCCTTCTTGATCTCTTGATCCGGCGCGTTTTTATCGACCGCGTCTTCGAACGCGGTCACGGCGACGCCGAAAACCTTCAGCAGGCGACGGGTTTCATCGGTAGGCATAGAAGCTCCTGTTCGAGCGGTTTAAACCGTTCAATCGCTACGCTCCGTTGAAACGGTTGAATGGCTTGAACCGTTCGAGCGGTTTGAACTCAAGAGTTCGGTGAGTCCAAGTGCCCGCAACTTCTCTTCGGGAACGTATCCGTCAGCGTCCCAGCCGCGGGCTTGATAGTAGCTCGCGATCATCTCGCGGAGTTCTGCGGCGGATATGACGGCGCCGCGTCCGGCCCCCGTGGGGAGCGGTTCCGAGAGCATGCGCGGCGGCAGCCAATCATCCTCCGGACGCCAGCCTTCGCGAATGTTGAAGAGTTTTTTCAACGTGTGAATACGCTCGCCGGTTCGGCGGAGATCATTCTTGGACCATGCCGAGCCGGTGACACGGCTCAACAGTTCGGCTGCTTCGCCGTAAAAATCGTCGAAACACTTGCGCAAGAATTTGCAAACGATCAGCGAGTCGAGCACGGTGGCGAAGTCCTCGGACGCGGCCACGAGCGCGCCGCGCCGCCGGTCTGCGGCAAATCGATCGAGCTCGCCGGAGAAATCCAGCTCGTAGGCCCCCGAGCGGTTGTGACAAGCCCCGCGCGGGCTCACGGCGAGGCCCAGGGCCATGCTTTTCAAACTGCGCGGCTCATAGCCCGGCAGCTCGAGCCCTTTGACGTGCATCGAACACGCGGCGGCCGCGCCGCCGATCCGCTCCGCAGCGCGCTTCGACCCTTCGGCCAAGAGATCGCCGAGCCCGCTTCGGCCGGCGATCATCGAGATCGCGTCGAGTGCGGCCTCTGCGCGGCCGAAGCGTAACCCCAAGCGATCGGCTTCCGGCAACAGCCCCTTTTCGGCGCATTCCATCGCCCATGCCAGCGTCCCGCCCGTGCTGATGGTGTCGAGCCCGTAGAAGTCGCAGAGCCGCGCGGCCTCCAGCACCTGTTCGGGCCGGTCGATGCCGCAGAGCGGTCCAAGCGCGAAGACGGTTTCGTACTCGAGGCGCTGTTCCTCGCCGTCGAGCGATTTGAACAGCCGCTCGCACCGGATGGTGCAGGCGGCACAGCCATGGCGGCGACTAAAATTGTTTTCCGTCAGGCTCTCGCCACTGAGCGCATCGGCGCGTTCGAAAGTCGATTGTTGAAAGTTGCGCGTCGGCAACGCGCCGAGACGATCGAAAACGGCGAGATTGGCGACCGTGCCGATGTTGCGATACTTGTCGGTCATCGCGCCGAGGCTTCGCTCGCGCATGATCGAGGCGATCGCTTCGACGCCGCTCGGGTCGGCCACGCGCGTTGCGATCTCGCCGCGAAGCGCGATCGCCTTCAGCTTTTTTGCTCCCATGATTGCGCCGACGCCGCCGCGCCCGGCGTGGCGCCCTTCGTTGCTGATCGTGGCGAAGCGAACTAGCTTCTCTCCGGCTCGTCCGATCGCCGCGACCCGCAGGCGCTGATCACCGATGTCGGTTCGGATATAGGTTTCGGCTGCCGCCGCGGTTTGTCCCCAGAGCACGCGGGCATCCCGTAATTCGACTTTTTCGGGAGTGATCGAGAGGTAGACAGGGACCTCGGCGCGGCCGGTAATGACCAGGGCGTCGAGCCCCAGCCGCTTGAGTTCCAGAGCGAAGAAGCTCGAGGAGAGCGAATCGGCGATGAATCCCGTAAGCGGTGATTTGGTGACGACGGCGAATTTCGCCGTGGTCGTGAGGCCGGTCCCGGTCAGAGGAGCGCTGGCGAAGATCAGCGGGTTTTCCGGCGAAAGCGGCTCGACGCCCGCCGGCGCGAAGTCGTAGAGCAAGCTCGTGCCGAGACCGATGCCGCCGAGAAAAGCGCGGAGCCGGCGTTCCGAAAGCTCTTGCCAAAAATGCCGCCCGCTCGTGAGATCGACGCGGAGCAGGCGACCGTGAAACCCGTACATTCTCAAATTCCAGTCAGCAGTGAGCAGTAAGCAGTGAGCCGTTGTTCAGTGCCTTGGCCGTTGCTCGATGCCCCGTGCTCCATGCTTTCATGGCGTTCGATCGCGACGCCCCGTTCCAGCCGTTCCAATCGTTCCAACCGTTCAGCCCGACCCTTCTCCTTGTCTGCCTTTCGCTCCCTTCCGGCTCCGTGCTCCACGCCCCAGGCTACTCATCCCCCCGCGTCCGCCGAAAGGATGAAAACCCTATCGCCCGGATTGACTTTGGCTGCGCCGTTACGGACAAAATCCCGTCCGTTAATGTTGCAGGCGTATCCGCGTGCCAGGCTCCGCTTATCCTGAGCGATAACGCGGCCGACCAAAACCGGGCAGGCTTCGGCGAGCGCCTCGTAAACCTCCGAGAGACTCGCCGGCGCCGCGAACGACAGCGGGATCTCGCGTGTTTTGGCCAGCAAGCGCGCCACACCAAGCAGCTCTACGGTGACATTCAGACAAGGAGATCGGGAGCCATGGAGACCAGGAGAGATTTCTCCTTGTCTCCTTGTCTCCTCCCTCTGTAGCTCGTGCCTCTGTCTTTCCCATTGCTCTAGCGCGCGGGCGTAGTCGTCCGGTGTGTTCATATTAAGGAAGCTCAAACCCTCGGGATCAAATCGGCGAATCTCGCCCTCAGTTACCTCCAAGGTCCGGACCTTTTGGTAGAGGAACACTGGACGTAGTTCGCCCCGATCGAGTTGATCTTTCAAGACCGGAGTCACGTCCTTCCGATAGACTGCATGGAGCGGCTGCAGGCGGTCTTGCCAGCGGGGCACGACCACGTCGTGCTCCGAAACACGCCCGACGAGGTATGCAATCAACTCCAGATTCAGGAAGGGCGCGTCGCAGGGAGTTACGAAGGCGACTTCGGTTGCGGCGGCGCTAAGCCCGTAATAGATGCCGCCCACCGGCCCCTGAAACGGCACGTCGTCGCGCGTCAACCGCGCGGGAAGGGGCGGCAAGTCCTGGCCCGGCGCGGCGACAATCACAACGTCGGCAAAGATGGCGCGCAGTCTATCGACGACGTGCGCGATCAGGGGCTCGCCGGCGAAAGGTAAGAGCGCTTTTGGCCT
>DATMBL010000239.1:0-6327 GCA_035559295.1 Candidatus Eiseniibacteriota bacterium | reverse complement strand
CCACCGCGAATGTGCCGATCACAGTTTTCGCGAACGCCTCCGGCAGAACGTTAAACAACGCGCTCACGGTTTCTTCGGTCCCGCCCAGGATCAACTTAACGGGTTCGTTGCCGGCGAGTTTTTTGATCGCGTCAACGACTTTTTCCAGGTGTTGCTCGAAATGAAATTCTATATGGCGCTGAAAGCGGGGCTGCGCCCAGCCACCCTGGTCATGTTGGCCGGGGACATCGCTCACGACGTCGAGGCGCCCTCCGGCCCTGCCCTGCTGAATGCTGTACAGTCGCGCTCTGTCCCTTTGGAGCACCAGAACCAGCGTATCCGGCGTCTCCTCTAGAAGCTGTTCCAGCAATCCGGTCTTTGTCGTGGTATCGAGATCGATTAAGTTTGGCACCAGAACATCGAGCGTCCGGACCTCCCAGAGATTTTCCGGGGTACAGGAAAAAATCACGATCCCTCGGCCTGCCGGTTCCCAATCGGTCAAGAACCCCACAACTCGCGCGCTTTCGCGCTCGAGCGCCGCTTGCCAACGTTCCGGGACACGGCTGCGGGCATGCTGGAGCGCACTCTTGAACTGCGTGACGGCCTGCCGGCGCACGAACCGTAACCTCGGATCCAAACGAACATACGCGGTCAGAATTCCGTGACCGCTCTTCAACGCCGCCAGCCGTTCGACCTCTTCGCGCGAAATCATAAGCTGATCTTCTACACGCCGGCGCAGCAAAAACCGGGCAAACTCGCCGCCACAGTCCGGCGCAACACCCCCTCCATTGGCCCAGCCCCTCCGTCAGCGCGTCGCAATCTGAAGACCAGCGCCGATAATCGGTCCCCGAAGGAGATCCCGCGGCCGATTGTCCGGAAGCTGGAATTTTTTCGCTCCAATGTCGCGCCGAAAGGACACAAAATAAAGCAGCGCGGCTCCGCGCAACGAAAAAAATGGGAATCCTCGCGCAAAGGCTGCCCCGGCTTGCCGGTATAGCAGGCAGGTTGGTTGAATCCGGACGGAAAGCTTTGGTAGAAGCGTCCATGCCCGGCGATATTGAAATGCTCTTGCAACTCATACGGCGCCGTCGCAGCGTTAGGGTCTATAAACGCGGCGAAGTAACCGATCGGCAGCTGCGAGAGATTCTTGAGGCGGCGCGCTGGGCGCCTTCGGGCGCGAATACCCAACCCTGGGAATTCGTCGTGACTCGCAGTCGCGAGAAAATGAAGCGCGTGCGCGAGATCTACGACAACGAGTGGCGCGCGCGCAAGAGAGAGGACCCGATCCACTACAAAGGACTCAAAAAAGATTACGTTGGCGAAGTAAGCGTTCTTGTGCTCGTCTGCGGCGACCCGAGAACCCAAACAGTCTACTTGACGACCCGGCAACCTGCAGATCGAGAAAAGCTTTTTCAGGCAAGTGTCGCCAATGCCGTCGAGCACATGATGCTGGCAGCGGCGAGTTTTGGTTTGGGAACTGTATGGGTGTCCGTGCGCGAAGAGATCGAACCGGCTTTGAGACGATTATTTGATGTTCCGGCCGAACTGCGGCTCCTCTGGATCGTGCCGATCGGGCATGCTCGGAGTTGGCCGAAACCGAAGCCTCGACGGATGCTCGCCGCCTTCGTTCATCACGAAGTATACAACCCGCGCAAGTTGCGCCGCGATTCAGAGATTCGGGCCTGGCCGAAAAGCTAAACGAAAGGTTGAGGTTGAGGCTAAGGTTTAGAAACGGCGCCAGTTCTGATTAGGAGGGCAGAATCTCGTACTGCTCGTGTCGGAGACTCTCGCTGACTTTGATGATGATCTTGTGATTGATCTCCCGCTCGAGCGTATCCAAGCTGTTGCTCTTCTCGTCGTAGAGAAAATTCGCGACATCCGGATGGAGCCTAACGATGATGTTCTTGCCGTTGGCGAGTGCGGGTTGCTGTTTTCTGATTGCACGCAGCACGTCGTAAGCCACCGTTACCGCCGACTTGATCCGGCCCCGGCCGTCGCAGTAGGGGCAGGGGCTCAGGAGCTGGTTTTCAAGACTCTCGCGCGTCCGCTGCCGCGTCATTTCGATCAGACCCAACTCGGAGATCTTGAGAATATTGGTCCGGGCCTTGTCCTTTTTGAGCGCTTCTTTCAGGGCCTCGTAAACCTTCTTTCGATTCGCTTCCTTTTCCATGTCGATGAAGTCGATGATGATGATGCCGCCGATATTTCTCAGCCGCAGCTGGCGGACGATCTCCTGCGCCGCTTCCAGGTTGGTTCTGACGATCGTTTCCTCCTGGTTTCGCTTGCCCACGAAGCGGCCGGTATTGACGTCGATTGCGGTGAGCGCCTCCGTGCGCTCGATGACGATGTAGCCGCCCGATTTCAGCCAGACCCGGCGGTCGAGCGCCTTTTGAACTTTCTCTTCGATCCCGTAGCGATCGAACAGGGGCTCTTTCTCGGAGTACAGGACAATTTTCGATCTCACGCGCGGCATGAACTGGCGCGCGAAATCGACCATACGCCGGTGGTCTTTGGCCGAATCGATGACCACTTGCTCGGTATCGGCGGTGAAATAGTCCCGAATGGTGCGGGCGATCAAATCGAGATCCTGGTGGATCAAGGCGGGCGCAGGCGTCGTCTCGGCCTTTTTTTTGATCCGCTTCCAGATCCTCGTGAGAAAGCGCAGATCGCGCTGTATGTCTCGCTTGCTCCGGCCCTCGGAAGCGGTCCGCAGGATGAATCCGCCGTCCTCGGTGAGAAGCGATTGCGCGATCTCTTTGAGACGCTTACGCTCCTGGTCGCTTTCGATCCGCCGCGAGACGCCAACATGCTTGGTGTTGGGCATGAAAACGATGTAACGTCCGGGCAGCGACACGTGCGAGGTCACCCGCGCCCCTTTGGTCCCCAACGGGTCTTTGGCGACTTGTACGAGCAGCTCTTCGCCTCGCGCGATCTGTTTTTCAAGCGGGAGGCGACGGTGCGCGGCGGGCTTCGGCGGCGCGTCGGCGTCGGCGCCACCCTCCACCCCCGTAATCAGCTCGACGTCTTCGGGCATGCTGAAAAAATCCGACGCATGGAGAAAGGCCGCCTTCTCCATCCCGATATCGATAAAAGCCGCCTGCATCCCCGGCAGCACGCGCGCCACCTTTCCTTTATAGATGTTCCCCGCGATACCCCTTTCCTCTTTTCTTTCGATCAAGAATTCGGCGAGCAGGCTGTCTTCCATGATCGCGATACGGGTTTCGTGAGGCGTGGAATTAACAAAAATTTCTTGCTTCATAAGAATCGAGCAGGGCGCGTCTGGCGGGAAACGGGCGGTTGCGAGCCCGCGGATCACCGCTGGGACCGGAGATCCAGTCAAGTGTATCCAAAGACAAAGGCAACGTGTTTATAGTGCAATTGGGCCCGGACTTCAAGGCGCTCAGCAGCCGGAACCGCGACCAAAGCGGTCAGAGTTGACCGGCGGCCCTTCGGCTCGCCGCTGGCGCGCCGTTTGACTTTCCGGCCTCCAGTCGCTATTTTCAAAACGAGCTTGCTGACAAAAACCATGTCGTATGCGGCTCAAAATGTTCGATGAGCTATTCGATCTCGGCTCCGCGCGCTTCCGTTCTTAACACCAAAGTCCTCATCCTAAACCGCTCCTACCTACCGATTCACGTAACCTCAGTCAGGCGCGCCTTTGTACTACTCTATCAGGGGCTCGCGCGAGCGGTAAACGAACAGTATCAAACCTTCGACTTCGCAAGCTGGAGCGACTTGTCCGTATCATCCCGCGACGAGTCGATCGGCCTGGTCAATCGGGTCATTCGGGTGCCGCGGGTCATTCTCCTCGTCGGTTACGATCGCGTGCCGAAGCGCCATGTACGGTTCAGCCGCTATAATATCTATGCGCGGGACAAGTGCACCTGCCAGTACTGTGGCCGCCATCTGCCGCGACACGAATTGAATCTCGACCACATTATTCCCCGATCACAAGGCGGCACTTCTACCTGGGAAAACATCGTTTGTTCCTGTCACGAGTGCAACCGGCGCAAGGGTGGCCGGACGCCACAGCAGGCGCGGATGACGCTCCTTCGAAAACCGTTCAAGCCGCAATGGACGCCGTTCATGCAGGAGACCTTCAGCCTCTCGCGGTACAAAGAGTGGCTTCCATTCCTAAATACCGTCGACGTATCGTACTGGAACACCGAGCTGCTCGAATAGCGCGGTCGCGCTCCATCTATATATAGTGCTATCTCTTTACCAAATCCCTGTATATTGTAATTTTTCTTGACATTCCTTCCCGGCTTGTGAAATAGTGGCCGCCATAGCCACAGCGCCTCCCGGTACTGAAAAATTGACGTAAGCTGGCCCACTTATGCGTTTAAAACAGCTCGAGATGGTGGGGTTTAAGTCCTTTGCCGAAAGGACCCTGATCGAGTTTAATCCCGGCATTACGGCGATCGTCGGGCCGAACGGCTGCGGCAAGTCGAATATCGTCGATGCGCTTCGCTGGGTCATGGGGGAACAAAGCGCGCGACACCTCCGCGGCCAGCACATGGAAGACGTGGTCTTTAACGGCAGCGAGAGCCTGCCTCCGACGGGGATGGCCGAAGTATCGTTGACCTTCGACAACGAAGACGGCCGGGGTCCGGTCGAATACAACGCGTTCAGCGAAATTACGATCACCCGAAGAATCTTTCGCTCGGGCGAATCCGAGTACGTGATCAACAAGGTCCCTTGCCGCCTAAAAGACGTCATCGAGTTCTTCCTCGGCACCGGGGTCGGCAGCAAAGCTTACTCGATCGTCGAACAGGGCCGGGTGGAAGAGCTGGTCAATGCCAAACCCGAGGATCGCAGGGCCTTGATCGAGGAGGCGGCGGGCACAAGCAAATACAAGAGCCGAAAGCTCGTCGCTGAAAGAAAACTCGAGCGGACCCAACAGAACCTCCTGCGCGTGACCGACATCGTCCGCGAAATCGACCGGCAAATTCGCACGATGGAGTTGCAAGCCAAGAAGGCCGAACGGTATCGCGCGCTCAAAGCGGAACTGCGGGAAAAGGATCTCACCTGGGCCGCGCTGCAGCGCCGGGCGTTGAGTGACGAGCTTACTCAATACGAGGCGCAACTGGCCGGAGCCGAGGAGCGGCACCTCCAGCATGCCAGCGCGCTGAACGCTCGAGAAGCGGAAAGCGAGACGACACGGTTGGCGCTCATGGAGGCGGAAAAGGCGATCGCCGCGCGTCAGGAGAGCGTCTATCAGCTCAAGACCCGGATCGAAACCGAGGAACAAAAAATCGAATTCTACCGTAAAGATCTCGTGCAACTCACGCAGCGCGAGACCGAGACTCGCGCCGGGCTTCTGCAGCTCGACGAGCGGCTGAAAACGCTCCGGCATGAGATCGAGGAGCTGAAACGCGCGACCGAGAGCTTTACCCAACTGTCGCTTTTCGAGACCGCGCTCCTCGGCGAAAAGGAAACCCGGCTTGCCGAACTCAAAGCCGAGATCGCTTCACTCCAGCCCGAGCTGGAGCGCGAGAAGGAAGCGCTCATCGAAATCGTCAATCGCGCGGCTCAGCTGAACAACTCATCGCTGGAACAAAGAAAGCGGCGTGCAGAAATCTCCGATCGGCTTGCGCGCTGCCGTGAAGAAGCCGCGGCCGCGTCGAACTCGCTTGAGGCGTGTGTGCAAAAACGCTCTGAAATCGACCGGGCCCTCGAGAGCTGCCGTGCGCAGGCTCGGGAGAGAGGGCTCGAATCGGCCCGCACCGCGGCCGCCATACAGGGACTGAACCAGGCCAAGGAGGAGCAGGAACGCAAACTCGAGGCGCTCAAGGAACGGGTCCAGGAACAGCGGTCGCGCCTCCTCTCCCTCGAAGAGTTGCAAAGAAACTACGAGGGCTACCAGGAAGGCGTGCGCGCGATCATGCTCAAAAAACAGCGCCAGGCGCCGAACGGTATCTACGGGCTGGTTGCCGAAGTGATCGAAGCGCCGGAAGCTTACGAAAAGGCGTTGACGGCGGTTTTGGGAGATCGCCTCCAGTACGTGATCGTTCGCGGTCACGAAGAAGGTTTGGAAGCGATCGAATACTTGAAGCGGGAGGCTTCCGGCCGGGGGAGCTTCATCCCTCTCCAGCTCTCGCGTAAGAATTCCCGGCCCCTGCCTCTCGGTGAGGCAGAGGTCATTGCGCCCTTGCTCGACATGATCGCGGTCAAGGAAGGGTTTCGCGAGGTCGCGGAGTACCTTCTTTCCGACGTCGTGCTGGTGAAAGATCTCCAAGCCGGCCTGGCGCTGTGGAATCGAAACGGCTTCTACACCACTCTTGTGACGCCCGAGGGCGAGGTGATCGATCCGATGGGCGTGGTCACCGGCGGGAGCGGGCAGCTCCT
>DATMBL010000238.1:0-33411 GCA_035559295.1 Candidatus Eiseniibacteriota bacterium | reverse complement strand
GGCGGGTCGTGGTCATCGGCGGGGGGTGGGGTGGAGCCACGGCCGCCAAGTATGTTCGCATTGCCGATCCGAACATCGACGTCACCCTGCTCGAGCCTAACAAGGAATTCATCTCTTGCCCCTTCAGTAACCTCGTCTTATGCGGCGTCGAGAAGCTGAAGACGCTGACGATGGGTTACGAGGGCTTGAGAAAAAGAGGCGTGCGCATCAGGCACGAGGCGGCGATCGCAATCGATCCCGCCCGGCGGGTCGTCCGGGTTGGCAAGGAAGCGCTCGAATACGATCGGCTCATCGTGTCACCGGGTATCGACTTCCTGTGGGATCAGATCGACGGACTCGCCGAAGCCAAAGACTCTGTCCTTCACGCCTGGAAGGCCGGGCCGCAAACCACGCAACTGGCCAAGCAACTGCAGGCCCTCCCCGACGGCGGGACGGTCGTCATGACCGTGCCCCCGGCGGCGTACCGTTGCCCGCCCGGCCCCTACGAGCGCGCTTCGCTAATCGCATGGTATCTCCAAACGAAGAAGCCCAAATCGAAGTTGATCGTGCTTGATGCGAACAAGGACATCGTCTCCAAAGCCGGGCTTTTCAAGGCCGTGTTCAAAGAGTACCCGAACCTCGACTATCGGCCATCGAACAGGGTGGAAAAGATCGACGTCAAGGCCAGAGAAGTCACGAGCGAGACCGGCGACAAAATTCACTACGACCTCGTCAACGTCATACCACCGCAGCGTGCCGCCGCGATCGCCGTCGAAGCGGACCTGGTGGGCGCGGACCAACGCTGGTGTGAGGTGAATCACGTCACCTACGAATCGGTCAAACAGAAAAACATCCACGTGATCGGCGATGCCACAATCGGCTTACCCGTGCCGAAATCGGGCAACATTGCAAACGCTATGGGCAAGATCTGCGCCGTTGCTGTCGCTCATATGCTCAATGAAAAGGAGCCCCCGGCCATTCCGCCGGGTAATACCTGCTACAGTTGGGTGAACGACAGGGAAGCGATCGCAGTGGTAAATTCGTACCGGATCGAAAACGGCAAGGTCGTTCAAATCGAGCAAAAATTGACTCCAGGAAAGAGCGTCGCCGTCGCCCAAAACTCGCTCGGCTGGCGCGCGAGCATCTGGCACGACGTCTTGGGTTGACCCCGCGAGGAGAATCCGATGGGAACCATGGTACTCTTGGTGTTGGTCATTCTCTTTGGACCTTCCGCCGGGAACCGCACGTATGCCGGCGCACTCGATTCTCCCGGCGCATACAAGTCGCTGGTTTGCACGGCCTGTCACGGCGACGGCGGCAACAGCCCGGGGGATACCGTTCCGGTCATCGCCGGCCTGGCTCCGGCATACTTCAAAAAGGCGATCAAAGACTATGCTGAGGGCCGGCGCGCCTCCCCCGAGATGGAGCCCTACGCCAAGTACGTCATGCAAGCCGGTCTCGATGAGGTGGCCGGGTACTTCGCCGAGCAGAAGCGGCAGCCGCGTCGGGTCAAAGCCGACGCGCAGGCGCTAAAGAGGGGCGCTGCCGCCGCCGTGCAATGCGCTGCCTGCCATAACGCGGAGGCCGAACGCGACGCGGAAAAAGCCGTTCCGAGCCTGCGCGGGCAACCACCCGGTTACTTGTCGGTCCAAATGTTGTTACTCAAAGACGACAAACGCAAACTCGAAGACACGGCGCTCGACGAAACGAAGAAAAGGATGTTAAAGAGCTTGAGCGATCGGGACGTCGCCGATTTGGCTGCGTATTTCGCCAGCCTGAAATGAATCGATCCCTCCAAACCTCTTTTTGAGACGATAAGACTTTCTCGCGCCAAGAGCGCCAAGTGCGCAAAGGCTAAATCCCTTTTCTTTCATGGCCGGTTAATGGAAGAATCGTCAAGCACCCCTGATGGCCGGCAATCCTCGAGATTCGATCTGGACGCGAACGTTTGCGCTTCTCTGTAGCGCGCAGTTCCTCGGTTACGCGCAACATTTCATGCTCATGCCGGCCCTGCCGCTTTACGTTACCCATCTCGGCGGCTCGCCGTCCGTGGTCGGGCTCGTATTGGCATCGTTCGCAGTAACGAGTGTCGTAATCCGCCCGGTGATGGGCCATTGGGCCGACCGTTTCGGCGAAAGCCGCATCATGGCTTCGGGGATGCTCCTTCAGAGCCTGAGCATGCTGCTTTTTCTCGTCCCCTGGATCCCGGCGGCGATGTTCGCCAACGGTTTCCGTGGCATCGGTTGGGCCGGTCTCAACGCGGGCGGCTATTCCCTACTTGCCCTTTCGGCGCCGCTGGCGCGCCGCGGCGAGGCTTCAGGCTACTACAGCGGCGTGCAGAACAGCGCAACGATTTTCTTTCCGGCCGTCGCCCTGTGGCTCCTCGAAACGCCTTTCGGCGGCTTTCGTTTTGTGTTCGTTTGCGCTGCGGCCATCGCCGTAGCCGCGGCCGCTTTGGGTTTCCTGCTGGGCGGCTATCTCACGCGAGGCGGCCGCGATACGCAAGTTTCACTGCCTCCGGCGGGATGGCGCGCGCTGCTCCACTCATTCGATCGCAACCTGCTTCTTCCCGCCGCGCTTCACTTCTGTCTGCAGCTGACCATGCCTTCGATCACGAGCTTTATCGTACTCTACGCGCGCGAGAGCGGGCTGGGATCGATCGGCTGGTTTTACGTCGCCAGCGGCATCACGAGCCTGCTCGCGCGACCGCTCCTCGGCCGGCTCTCGGACACGATCGGCCGCGGCCCGTCACTCGCGGGAGCTTTTACGTTTCAAGTGGTCGCGTTTTTCCTTTTGGCACTGGCATCCAGCCTGGCGGGTTTGCTGGCGGCCGGCATGTTGTACGTCCTCACCGTGGCGATCGGCAGTTCGACAACCTTGGCGCTGGCGATGGATCGAGCCAACCCGCAAGCGCGCGGGCGCGCGATGGCGAGCTTTTCCGTTGCGTATCCATTGAGCTACGGCGTCGGCGGGTTCGTCGCCGGAAGCGCCGTCGATCTCGCCGGTTACGTCTGGATGTATCTGCTGATGGCAGCGTGGGGAGTTCTGGGTCTGGTAGTCACGTTCGCGAACTGGCACAGGCTGAGATAACGAAATGGAGTGCTGGGAATTTTCGCAGCTTGCGTAAATCTTTCCGAAACGTCTGAAGCAGCAAGTAAAATACCATCACACCACGAAGCACACGAAGGACACGAAGGATTACGGAAAATAGTCCTGGTCAATTTCTTAACTTCGTGCTCTTCGTGTCCTCCTTCGAAATTGGCACCCTCATCTTCCCTCTCCCATGAAGGGCGAGGGTTGGGAAGGCAACATGGTATTCAATTCCCTCTCCCATCGGGAGAGGGTTTAGGGTGAGGGCGATTTTCATTATCTGGAGGCGAGCGCAAGCTCATGTCACACTCTGTGGTGACTGTCTCGTTCGTTTTTGGTTGCGGCGTACCGGCGCTGGGTCCCCGTCTCTGCGGTCGAGCCCTGATTACAATGGATGGCGGGCGAGGAAATCGCGCAGCTTTGCAATACCGGCATTGCCATCCCAAAATGTCATATGTTTGACGCCCGGAAGGAGCGCCAGCTCGGCGCCGGGCGTAAGCTCGGCAAGCCGCTGGCCCGTCGCCAGCGGCGTGCTCCCGCCCCGGCTCGCGTGGTCGTCACTTCCGACCAAGATCAACGTCGGCACCCTGACATGCGCCGCTTGCGCGAGCGTATCCCACGTGCGGCGCGCGTTGTGGTGGTATTGAAAGTACTTCGGCCCGGCCTGCTCCGCCCAGAGCGCGTCCGCGAGTGCCGCGACAACGTCGTGACGCGTGCGGTAAAACTCCGCGCTGAAAGCGCTCCGATCGTTGTCGATATGCGACCGGATGAACGTTTCGAAACCGCTCTCTTCAATCGCTTCGGCGTCCCGGTTTTGCGCGCGGGCTTCACCGCTCAACGATCTGTTTCCGGGACCGGTCGCCGCCATCGTTAGCGTGGCGACGGTCTCCGGGGCCTGAATCGCCATCGCCTGGGCGATCTGGCCGCCAAGCGCGAAGCCGACGACGTGGCATCTCGAAATTGCGAGACAAGCCAAGAGCCCGAGCGCGTCATGCGCGAACTGCTCTACGGAGTAACCTTCTTCGGGTCGGCCGCTCCGGCCCGTACCGCGGCAGTCGAATACGATCGTTCTGTAGCGGTCGCGCAGGGCCGGAACCGCAGAGACCTTCCAGGTATCGCACGGCCACCACGAAGGCGGCACCAGCAAGACAGGCGCACCGTCCCCCTCTTGCTCGTAATACAGCGTGAGACCGTCCGGGTTTGCAGTCGGCATGTGTTTGGCGTTACTCGATCACATCGCTGCGAGTTTCAGCAGGTTGCGCGCGTTACCATGCAGGATCGCGTCCTTTTCCCCGGTTGCGCAATTGAGCGCCTCAACTCTATCCACCGCCATCCAATCGCCCAGCGTGTACGGATAGTCGGTTCCGACCAGCAGCCGTTCCGTGCCGACCTTCTTTTTCAGGTACTCGAGCGTGTCGACGTGATAAACGAGCGAGTCGAAATAAAGGTTTTTGATGTAGGCGCTGGGCGGGTGCGCGCACGCCGCAGGCCGCGCACCGCGGCCGGTCGCATACTCCTGGTCGAACCGGCCGAGATGGTATGGAAAGAACCCGCCGCCGTGGAGCGCGCAGAGCTTCAAGTTGGGAAACCTGTCGAACACGCCGCTGTAGATGAGATAGCCGAGGGCGAGCGTCGAGTCGGCCGGGTTACCGCAAACCGCATTGAGCCCGTATTCCTTCATCCGCTCCGCGCCCGCTATGTGCTCCGGATGCATTACTACCAGGACATCGAGTTCCTGCGCTTTAGCCCAGAACGGGTCGAAGTCCCGGCTGTTATAGTACCTGCCGTTGACGTTGGTGCCGATAAAGGCGCCTTTGAAAGCGAGCTTGACAATCGCATCTTCCAGCACCCTGGCTGCGCGCGGTGGGTCCTGCATCGGCACGGCCGCCATACCCGTGAAGCGCTCCGCGTGCTTTTTCACCAGCTCGCTCGCGCATTCGTTGTAGAGACGGCACCAGCTTTCACCCTGCTCGCCGCGGAGTTGATAGCCCAGGCTGTTCGTATTCGCCTCCAGAGTCGCGAGCGCAACGCGCCCGGCGCGCATTACCTCAAGCCGTTCATCGACGCCCGTTAAGGCCGGTTGCAAAGGATGGGGCGAGCTTCCGGCAAAAGAGAGCGCCACCCGCCCCGCGCGGTCTTCCGAAACCTCGACATCCAATGTCGCTCCGTGGCGCTTCGCTTCCTCAATGATCTCCGGAGGGACGTAGTGGTGATGAACATCAATCGCCTTTAAGTCCATTGCATTCTCTTTAAGAAGGCGCCTGCTTCCTCGCGCCAAGGACGCCAAGATTCAATGACTGCAAATTCGAAGCACGAAATCCGAAACAAATTCAAATGACCAAATTTACCAAACCTTCAAACGATCTTCCTAAGGATCTGTGTTTTGGATTTTACCGATTTGAGTTTTGGTCGCCACGAACGTTTGTTTCGGATTTCGACATTCGAATTTCGGATTTTTCTTTCCATGCGCTAGCGCGTCGCTTTCTCGACGAAACTAAAATCAAAGATCTGCTCGGGCGGAATAGGCGTCGTAACATCCAGACTCTTCTTGGTGAATTCAATCGCGCCCGCAATCCACGCCGAATCCGGCCGGGGGTTTTCCGCCAATACAGTGGGATGCCAGTCGAACATTTGCGCGGCCAAGCTTTCGTCGCTCACCTTGAGTTCACGCGTGATGAACTTGATCGATTCGCCGCGGTGCTGCCGGTAGTAAGCGAGACCGTTCAACGTTCCCCTCACGAACGCGAGGATGTCGCCGGGATTCTTTCTGATCAAGTCATCGGTAACGCCAAGCCCGCCGATCGGGTAATGCGACAGGTAATCTCCGGAAAAAGCCAGCTTGTGGAATCCGTCACGGTAAAGCATGAGGTTTCGCGGCGGGCTATATATGGCCGCGGAAATTCTTCCCGCTTTGAGCGCCAGGTGAAGATCGTCCTGACGACCGAGAGCTAGGATCGCCACATCCTTATCGGGATCGAGACCGTTTTTTTCCAGAATTAATCGGGTCACATGATCGAACGTGCCGCCCCGCGTCGAAATCCCCACCTGCTTTCCCTTGAGCTGTTGAAACGAGCGGATCTTGGGCTCTGAAACCAGATCAAAAGTCGGTTTCGACGCGATCACCAGCACCAATTTTACCGGCACGCCGCGCACGGCGGCGGCCATTACCGAACCAGACGCGGTCGAAAATTCGACCGAGTGGCCCAACAGGGCTTTGACGCCCAACGCACCGGCGATCAGGATGATCTCGGGATCGAGACCTTCCTTTTGATAGAACCCTTTGGCCTGAGCCATCTTGATCGGCAGCGTGATGATGTCTAAAGTCGGAACCGCCAGCCGGACTTTCCTAAGTTGTGCCGCCGCGTCCGTTGTATAGAAAACGATCGCCAGGGAACTCACCAACGTCAGCAACGCCTTTGCCATCCTGCTCCTCGCGTTCCCTTATCGCTCAACGCTCTTTGCTCTCCGCCTCTCGCCCTTAGCTGTTTGCCCTTCGCTCCGCGCCCCATACTACGCGCCCCGAACCCGGTCGATAATCTCGGCTGGATCGGGCGGCATTGAATCGCCGCGCCAGGCGACGTGTCCGTCGGGCCGCACCAGAACCAGCGATCTCTCATACGTTTCGCGGACCTGCGGCTCTTCCAGCCTAACCACCGAGAGCGGGAGCCCAACCCGCGCGGCAGCCGAGGTAAACGGGCCGACGTCTCGGATGTTGGAAGAGCAGACCAACAATACAAAGCCACGGCCGAACAAATCGAGTGTCGAGCGACCGTCCGAGAGCCACACATGCGGCGCCCGGGCGCCAGGCCACGTGGAAGGCGCATAGGTTCCGTGATCAAGCGGCGGAGGCGGGGTGCCGTCGCCCGCGCAGATGGGCGACTTCTCATAGCGGTAGCCCAATTCAATGCCCGCCGAATCGTGCTGGAACTCCTTGGCGCGCGTGCGCAGAATCGCCTCGCGCGCTTTTTCTCTCAGCCGCCGTCCCTCTTCGCTATCCGCTTCCAGGAGCGGCGAGAACGGTATCTCGGTATCGAATCCGGCGCGCATGGCACTCGCTTCATTGACGTTGATCATCCCGATGGGGCGCCGCTCGGCTTCATAGCTGTCGAGCAATGCCGGACCACCCCAGCCCTGCAAGACCGCGGTGAGCTTCCAGCCAAGATCCACGCCGTCGCCGACGCCGGTGTTCATGCCGAAGCCGCCCGCCGGCCACAGCAGATGGGCGGCGTCGCCGGCGATAAAGACGCGTCCTCGCCGGTAGTGTTCGGCAACAACACAGTGTCCGGTCCACGGACGGACAGCGATTATCTCGTACGGGATCTCCTCGCCCAGCGCACGCCGCAATTTGCCCGCCGCGTCGAACGAATCCAGTTGCTCGGGCTTGACCCCGCGAACGTTCAATCGCCATAGCTCGCGCCCGTCAACCGCAGCGATGGCGCCCTGGATCTCGCTGTTGATTATTTGATACTGCACGGCGCGGCCGTGACGGATCAACGACAGAAGCGGCGAGCGGAAGAGCACGGCGACGTTCATTCCCTGGGCAAAGACTCCCTGGAGCTCGATTCCGAGATCGCGCCTGACCGCGCTCTTACCGCCGTCGCAGCCGACGAGATAGTCCGCCTCGACTTCCGTCTTCGCGCCGCTCGAGTGATCGAGGATCCCGGCGAGCACGCCGGCATCCGACTGGCGGAAGGATTCCAAACTCACGCGATAACGAGTCTCCACTGCGGGCAAACTCTGAACATGCCGGTGTAACACCGGATCGAAGTACGGCTTGGAAATCCACAGCCGTCCCTCGGGGCTGTGAGGTGAGCGCGAGCGCAGATCGCCGTTCGGCGGATGATTAAAACGAGCGATCTCATAGCCGTTCATGCGTGTCACAAAGACGTAGTTCCGCGGATAATCGGTAGGAAATCCCGATTCGTAACGCATCCGATCGGCCAGACCCCACCGGCGCAGGTATTCGCAGGTCCGAGTGTTGGCGAGATTCGTCGTCGGAAATTCCACCTGCCCGTTGGTCTGCTCGACGAGAAGGCAGCGAATACCGCGCCACCCGAGTTCGGTCGCGAGAGATAGACCGGTGGGGCCGGCGCCCGCGATTACGACGGGATATCGCTGTCGGCCGGGCATAGTGGCTCAACCTATCGCGAAGCTTTTCGGACAAAGCTGAAATCGAACACCTGGCTCGGCGGAATTTCTCGCGTCGCGCCGCCCAGGCTTTTTTGCGTAAACGCGATCGCACCCTTCATCCAGGCTTCGTCGGCCGAGCCATCCATCGGAAGGCGGCTGAGGTAAATTTCAAAGAGTTCTTCGGTCAGCACGGCGTCCTTGATCGCGAAATATTCCGCGAGGAGATTTTTCGCTTCGGCGCGATTCTGTCTGGCAAATTGCAGTCCCCGGACGCTCGCTTTCACGAAGGAAAGAACTTCCGCGGGGTCGGCGCGTAGTTTCTGATCGGTCACGCCGATACCGCCGCTCGGATAAGTCGGCATGTAATCTCCGGAGTAGGCGATGCGATTAAAACCTTCGCGCTGCAACAGCAGAGGCCGCGGAGGGGTGAGAAGCGCCGCTGAGATCCGGCCCGCCCGGAGCGCCAAGGCCGTGTCTTCTTGACCGCCGATGACGATACTGGTCACGTCCTTGTTCGGCGTGAGCCCGTTTTTTTCCAGGATCAGCTGGGTCAACAGATCGATCGAGCCGCCGCGTGACGAGATGCCGACGATCTTGCCTTTCAGTTCCGGAACGGACCGAATCTGCGGTTGCGCCACGAGATCGAACTGCGGTTGCGCGGAAGCGATAAAAACCAGCTTTACGGGCAAGCCTTTTACGGCTGCCGCGATCGTAGAGCCCGAAGCCGAAGTGTAACCCACCGATCCGCCGAGAAGCGCCTGGAGACCGACGGCGCCGCGAATCAGGATCACCTCCACCTCGAGTCCTTCCTCACGATAGAACCCTTTGACCTGAGCGAGCCTGAAGGGCAATTCCGCGATTGAGACAGCGCTCACCGAAAAACGAACTTTTTTCGCTTGTGCCGAGACCGACGAGGATAAAGCGGCAAGAACAACGCCCACCAACAATACAGAGGCAAACCGCATGCGGTGCGAGTAACACAGCGACTTCCGCCATGTCAATTGCCCCATCCACTCACCGCATGGCAATCTTTTCCGTCGCGAGCGCGGCGCTGATCCGGATCGCCAACTCGCTTCGGATCTCGATCCATTTCTCGATGTGATCCGTCCACGCGCGCACTTCCAATCCGAGAGAGTTGGGGCCGAGCCGGACAACGAACGCCTTGGGCGGGGGGTCGCGGCTGATGAGCGGGTGTGCCGCGGCCGTGCGCTCGAGCAGCTCGATGAGCCGGGGCGGGTCGTGTTCTGGCGCCACCGTAACCGGCAACTCGATACTGTGCTGCCGGTTCGACAGGGTCCAGTTGATCACCCGTTCGGAGATCAACTTGCCGTTCGGCACGATGATGTCGGAACCGTTCGCCGTGCGGATGATGCTGGCGCGAATGCCGATGCGCTCGACGATGCCTGACGCGTCTTCAATCTGCACGATGTCGCCGACTTTGACCGGCCTTTCGAAGAGCAGGATAATACCCGAAACGAAATTGTTGAAGATGTTTTGCAGCCCGAATCCGACACCCAGCGTGAAAGCGCCGGCAAGGATCGTCACCTTGGTCATGTCGAAGCCCAACGCCCCGACGGCGACAAAGAACCCCGATGTCAGGATGCCGTAATGAAGCAGGGTCGAGATCGCATACGGCAAGCCGCGCGACAGGCGAACGCGTGGGTAGACATCCTCCTCGAGGAGGAAACGCAGGAAGCGCGAGACCAGAAAGGCCGCCCAGACCGTGAGCGCGAACAACACGAGATTGCCCAGGGAAAGGCGCAAGGCGCCCGCGGCGGCCTCGGCGCTCCAAAGGTCTGCGGCAAAACGAAACAAGCGCTCGCGCACCAACAAACGATCGAGCAGATAGAGGGTCCAGAGAACAACCGCGATCCATTGGACAGTTCGCCGGATGCGCCGGCTCAGCAAGGGGCCGTAGCGTTGAACCGCGGCAAGGCGCGCAACCGGGCGGCTGACGAGCATGAGGGTCGCCGCTCCATCGACGATTTCAAGCAGGGCTCCCAGGATCACCGCCATGACGGCGCTGCGCACGACCGCGGTTCCGAGGAAAACCGAAAACGTAACGTAGCCGAATAAATCCGCCGCAAGCGCGAGCGCCACGGCAGCCGACGCCAGCACCGCGGCGGCGCGGACGGTTCTCGCCAGGAGCGATGGGCCCGGTAGCAGCGAGCCGACCCGTAGCGTGTGAACGAACCAGAGCGCCAGTAACAAAGCCCCGGCCATTTCGGCCGTGAAAAGAACGCGCGGGATTGCCGCCACGGCGGCCAAGAGAACCCGCGCGTGATCGAGCGCGTAAAGGGCGATCGACACGTAAAGCAGCGGGCGGAGCCTGCGATCAACGACGGTATTGAGGATGAGCACGGCGGTAGTCAGGGCAACCATTCCCACACATGCCGTCCACAGCCGCGGCGCCTCCAGGTAAAGCCACCAGCCAAGGGTCGCGGACAATAGAAGCGCACCCGCGAGCGGCGCCTTTAAAACACGAGCGGCGCGCTCCACGATAGCATCGGACGCCGCCAGTCGCAGCACGCTTTTCGCAGCCAAGAGAAGCGCTAGCGCGGCGGCAAACAGCACGCCGTGGAAAAAGAGAAGACCGCCTTCGCGCGCGCCGTACGAGCGCACGCCGGCCCACTGAATGGCAAGCGAGTTCCCGGTCTGTTCGAGCAGGTGGTCCAGCGGGGCGTACGTATCGGCAACGGCCCAGACCGCGCCGTCTCTGACGAAGAGCCGTTTCAGGAACTGTTCGCGCGCTTCGGAAATCGAGCGAAAGGCATCCGCGATCCTGGCCTCCTGCGCGGCCACGCGGTTCTGCGCCGTGAGAAACCGGGAGCGCCGCGCGTCCACGGCATGAATCGCGCGGCGGATTTCGCTGCGTACCTCCTCGATCCGGCGGACGAGTTCGGCCGGTGCGTCCGACTGATGAGCGGACTCCAGAGTGCGATCCCACCAACTCGCCAGGTTCGCGAGATCCTCTTTTTGCTCTTCGAGCTCGCCGACCCCGCGCGTCAGGCTCCATGTCCAACCGTAGAGTACGCGTCCCAAGTGCCACCAGCTCCGTTCAAGCGCGTCGAGCATTTCCGCCGACGGGCGATGGGCGATGATTTTTCGGGTTTCGCGCATGCGCGCTTCGATCTGCCGCGCCAAAGGCGGAAGCTGTTCCAGGACATCATCCGCGAAGCGTTGGCTCATCGCCTCTCGCCCGAGGTCCTCAGCGCGCGCGATCGCGGACTCCGCGTCACCGGCCACTTCGGCCAGCGGAATCGCCTCGGGAACCGAGTCGAGCGTCGCGCCAGCGGAATTGGGGTGGGAGACCGCGGGTGCGGCGAGAAACAACGCGATCAGAAAATACCACGACATCGGATTCGTAATATTGGAGCCGTGGACACGCCACGAAGTTCTCCACGTCAACGGGAGGAACCGAGCGTCCCAAATCCGAACAGCCGGATGCCGGGAATTTTTTCGATCACGGGACAACAACGTTGCCGGGGGGCATTCGTGCAGTATCGAAAGGGCGTCGCCAGGCGGGAATATCGCCAGAGTCGAACGGAAGCATCGGTCGTGAGACACCTTCTTCATTGGCACGTCTTTGGCTTTCCCGATGGCCAGCGACTCTGTTTAGAAAGGGGGCATGTTTATGGCAGGAAAAAACACCGCCGTGTTTGGCATCTACCGCGATCGCGTTTCCCTCGAGCGCGGCGTCGAAAGACTCAAGGCCGAAAACTTCCGCACCGAGGATATCTCGGTTCTCTTTCCCGAAAACGTGGGCACGAAGGACTTCGCCCACGAAAAGGGGACGAAAGCGCCTGAGGGCGCCGCCGCCGGCGCCGGAACCGGCGCGGTTGTGGGCGGCGTTCTGGGCTGGATCGCCGGGATAGGCGCGATCGCCGTACCGGGAATCGGACCGCTGATTGCCGCCGGTCCGATCATGGCGGCGCTCGCCGGCGCTGGCGTTGGCGGCGCGGTCGGCGGCCTTACCGGCGCATTGATCGGCATGGGCGTTCCGGAGTACGAAGCCAAGCGCTATGAAGGCATGATCAAGGAGGGCGGCTTTCTCATGTCGGTCCACGCCGATAATCGGGAGTGGACGAGCAAGGCGAAGCGGATCCTCGAAGAGACCGGAGCCCGGGACATCTCTTCAACAGGCGAAGCGGCCGCGGACTTTGCTGAAACCGACAAGCCGCTGCCGCGTGGCACGGGCGTGTAGCTCGTCGTAAACGTTCGCTGACGCTGCGCGGAGGCGGCTTTAACGCCCGCCTCCGCGCAACTGCGCGGGCTTGGGACTCTGTAGATTCCACAGGTGGATTTGGAGATGAAATACGAAGTCCAAGAATTGCACGAACGCCCCGGCGATTTTCTGGTGATCGCGATCAACGAAGACTACCGTAATGAGCCGTATCTGGCGCTTTTTTCCGGTCCCGAAGCAAAGCGACGCGCCGAAGAATACGCCGCCTGGAAGAATCGAGAGCTCAAGGTCACTGGAGAACAGCTCTTGCGGCGGTAACCGGGCTCGATCTCTTAGGAGCCGAGCATCTTCTTCACCCGGTCCTGGACTTCTTTCGGCTGGTCCATCACTTTTGTGATCAGGTCCTGGAGTTCTTCGCCGGGAGAAGGATCGACGTCCATTTTCCCCTTGCTCGCCTCGTTCAACAGCTCGGGGTCTTTCAGGGACTTCATGTACGCCTCGCGGAGAAGCCTGATTCGGTCCGCCGGGGTTCCCGGCGTCGCCAGCATGGGGCGCCCCAGCTCGCCGCCCGCGAGCATCACTTGCGCGACCCGGCGGCTGATATCGACGACCCTGTACTGATCGAACAGCTCATAGATCGTCGGAGTGTCCGACAGTCGCGCGTCTCGTTTCCGGCCGGTTTGAACGATATGGCGGTCAAAATCCTTCTGGTGCCAGCTGTTGAAGGGCTCCCGGCCGAAGTGCGCCGAGATGTTATGCGCGCGACAAATAACCTCGCCTTTTTCCACCGCGACGTCGATCTCGCTTCCACCCGGGTAACCTAAAACCGTGTTGAACTTCGCGCCGATCGTCTCTTCCAACAGCTTGGCTAGAATGTAATCCGAACTCACGGTACCGGAGGATCCACATTTCGGCGGCTCCTTGGCTTTGACAATGTCGTGTATCGACTTGTAGGGCGCATCCTTTCGCATATAGAGCAAAACCGTTTCGCTCACCGGTGACCCGATCCACGCGAACTTGCGCACGTCGAACTGGACTTCGCTACGTCCGACGAGCTGGTCCATGTAAATGTTATACTGGACCATTCCAAGCGTGAGGCCGTCCGGTTTGGCGACGTTGTAGACGTAGTTCGCCGCGACGAGTGAGCCGGCGCCGGGCATGTTCTGGACGATCATCTCTGGGCTTCCGGGGATGTACTTGGGCATGTACCGGGCGAACAACCTTGCCCAGCGATCATAAAAACCGCCCGGCGTCGAGCCCACGACCAGTCGGATGGTTTTTCCCTTATAGAACGGTTCCTGCGCTTGCGCTGCGGGGAGCGAATTCGCCGCCCAAACGCAGAGCGCCACCGCGATTGCTCGCAGTAAACGTGCTGTCATCGGTTCTCCTCCCGAAAGCGACTGCGTCGCCTACGTAAACGATCGAGCGCCGCTCGCGCTCACCTCACCATGAACTCTCGAACCGCGTCTTCGTTGATCTCGAGCCCAAGGCCGGCCTTCTCGGTCATCGTCACCCAACCGTTTACCGGCTTCGGGGCTTCCTTGTAAAGCACGTTCCACGTGAGCCAATTGTTTACGTGGAACTCTGCGCGCCAGCCGTTCGGAACCGCCGCGTGCAGGTGCAAATCGAAATGATCACCGTTGCCGATCGGCAGGTTAAAAGCTTGCGCCACTCCGGCCGCCTTCATTCCCATGGTAAAGCCGCCGATCGAGAGCACGTGGATGTTCAAAAAGTCCACCGAGCGTTCCCGCACCAGATCACAGAGCGTGAAAAAATTATCCCATTGCCCAGCTGCAATCGGGATCGCCGTCCGCTGCCGCAGGTCGGCAAGGAGCCGACGATCGTTACGCACCAGCGGCTCCTCGAACCACATCAGGTTGAAGGGTTCGAGCGCTTTGCACCATCGGAGCGCGGTGTCGTATCGCATGAGGCAATTTGCGTCCACCATCAACTCGATTTTGTCGCCGACCGCTTCGCGGACCGCCCTGACGCGATCGACGTCTGCAGCCGGGCTGTCATCGCGGTGCTCGCCGGTGGCGCCGGACGGGTCGATGCGGCCGTGAACGTTGGTCCGGCCGACCTGGATTTTGAGTCTCGTTTCTCCGCGACCAACCCAGTACCTCGCGGCTTGGGCGAGCTCCTCGTTGTCGTATGCGCGCAGGCCGAACGTGATGTAAGCCGGGATAGTGTTTTGGGCCGCGCCGAGCAGGCGCCACACGGGCGCGCCGTAGAATTTTCCCTTGATATCCCAGAGCGCCACGTCGATCGCGCTGACGGCGAAATTCCAAACGCCCCCATGCCCCCGGGTGTTGAACCTCCAGAGCATCTGATGCATCAGCCGCTCGGTTTCCAGCGGATTCTGTCCTTTCAGAAAGGGCCCGAGGTCGTTCTCGATGAACGCGATGGTGGCCGCGTGCATAAAGCCGCCGATCTGGCTTACCCCGATTAGACCTTCGTCGGTTTTGACTTTGAGCAGGCGCACGGCGACGCGCAACGGGTCTTTGAACAGTGGCGGCGTAATCGGAATATTTTGCAGTTCAACGGTTTCGATCTCTGAAATCTTCAACGCGTGCCTCCCGTTTTTCGGACTGGAACGACGACTCGGCGGTTAGCCTTCGGAAACCGCTGGACCCGGAGAATGTACGAAAAACTCGCGGTTGACAAGACTCGATTCAAATTGTTAGGCAAAAGGCACCGGCGGCTTGCCCAGCGGGTCCGGAAACACCAGCCTGAACGAACAGCCCCAACTCGGCCCGCAAGCGTTGCGGCGCGTTTCCGTCGCCGAGCAAGGAGGGAGCGATGAGCGAAAAGCATCTCGATAGCGCGGATCCGAGGCTCGATGCCTTGCACCGCCGCATGGCGGAACATTCGCTCGGCGGCCATTGGCAGCCGCGCGAGGGCAAACCCGAGCTGGTGCCGTTTTTGTGGCCCTGGGCAACGATCTATTCGTGCCTGATCGAGTCCGGCGAAGTCGTAAAGCTCGGGCATATCGACGAGGCGGCAAAGCGGCGAACCGTCCAGCTGGTGAATCCCGCGATTCGCGCGCAAAAAGCCACGAGCCGAACCCTGCAGATGTCGGTCCAGCTCGTGAAGGCGGGCGAGCGGGCCGAATGCCATCGCCACACCGCGGCCGCATTGCGTTTCGTCGTCGAGGGCGACGGCACCGGTTACACCAGCGTCGAAGGCGAGCAGATGTTCATGGAGCCCGGAGACCTGGTGCTGACGCCGAGTTGGACCTGGCACGACCATTACAATCCGGGAAGCAAACCGCTCGTTTGGCTCGACGTCCTTGATGTCCACCTGGTAAGCCATCTCGATGCCAACATCCAGGAAAACTATGGAGAAGGCCCGGCGCAACCGGTCGTCAAACCCGACGGCTTCTGCCGCCGCCGCTTGGGAGCGATACGCCCGCGCACGCCGAACACCAACGGCCGCGCATTGCCATACACCTACAAGTGGCGCGATACACTTCACGCTCTGAACGAAATGGCTGCGGCCGGAGAGAAGGATCCCTGCGACGGCATACTGCTCGAGTATGCGAATCCAATAACCGGCGGACCAACGATGCCGACGATCGGCTGCTGGATACAGATGGTGTCCCCGGCCGAGACCACCCGGCCTCACCGTCATACCAGCAGCTCGATTTACCATGTGGTTCAGGGCGAAGGGGTAACGATCGTCGGCGACAAGCGTTCCGGCGGTCAGGAACTCCGATGGACGGCGAAGGACTGCTTTTTCGTTCCGTCATCGAAGTGGCACCATTTTAAGAACACCTCGCGAACCGAGCCGGCGATCATCTTTTCGGTCACGGATCGACCGGTGTTGGAAAGTCTCGGGCTTTATCGGGAAGAACGGGAATAGTTTTGGGATTCGAAGATTCTAGTGCGGCTACGGCGAACCCAAAAAGAATCAGATAATCACCAGAGTGTGACATGAGCTTACGCTCGCCTGCAGAGAAAGAAAATCGCCCTCACCCTAACCCTCTGCCGATGGGAGAGGGAATTGAATGCCGTGCTCCCTTCCCAAACCCTCGCCCTGATGGGAGAGGGAAGGGTGAGGGTGTCAATTTCAAAGGCGTGGTCAAAGAGGCGGCGTGAAAGGATGGAGGAATGGCACGGCAGTACAAAGTCATCTCCGGAGATGGGCACATCGATCTAAATCCTGATGTTTGGCGCGACCGTGTCGCAGCCAAGTGGCGCGATCGCGCGCCGAAGCGCGTAAAGATGCCGAACGGTTCCGACGCGGTCGTTGTGGACGGCGGCAAGCCCAACACCATCGGTGTTACGCGGAGCGTTCGCGTCGCGCACAAGGATATCGGCAAACAGGTCCCCACGTTTGAGAATAGTGCGGGCACCGGAACGCCCGAGCAACGCTTGCGCGAGCAAGATGAAGACGGTATCGAGTGCGAGATCCTGTTCTCGCAGATCTCGTCGGTTTTGCGCCAAACAAAAGACGATGATCTTTACCGGGAGCTGGTGCGGGCCTACAACGAGTTTCTTGGCGAGGAATACATGGCCGCCGCTCCCGACCGCCTCGTCTGCATGGGGACAATCCCGATCACGGGCATAGACGACGCTCTCCGGGAATTGGAGCATTGCGCCAAGCTCGGATTCAAAGGCGTCAAGCTCGAGCGTTATCCGAGCGGCAAGACTTACCCGACTCCTGAAGATGACCGATTTTGGTCCGCGGCTCTCGATCTCAACATCGCGCTCACCAACCACAACAACGGTAACATGGGGTCCGGCAAAGGACAGCCCGATTTCCTTTACCCAAAGGACCCCGGGCCGGACATTCATCAGAAGGAAGCGTTCCGTTTCTTCACCCGCTTCACGAACGATTGCCTTACGGCGCCGCTACAGATGGCGTTCGCCGGAGTCTGGGATCGTTTCCCGACACTCGAATTCTACTGGGCCGAGACGATGATCGGATGGTTGGAGTACGCCCTGTGGCAGGTGGATGATCACTACGACCGCTACATCGGCATGATCCATGATCATTGGGGGCTAAACTATTTGGAGCGAAAGCCGAGCGAGTATCTGAGAGAGCGGAACTACTGGGGCTTCCTGCACGACCCCGTGGGGGTCCGCCGCCGCGGCTGCATCGGCTCCGACAAGCTCATATGGGGCAGCGACTTCGCGCACGCAGCGAGCAATTTCCCGCATTCACTAAAAATTATTGAGGAGGACTTTCGCGACGTACCGGAAAACGAGAAGCGCGCTATGTTGCTCGATAACTGCGTGAGGTTTTTTCATCTGGGCCAGTGAACGGCTACGCGCTCGGTCAGAAAACGGAAACTGAACCACGAGACGGTAGAGCTTCCGCTGTGACTGCGCCCTCCGTCCCTCGGCCGTGTGATTTTTTGCGATCCCAGGAGCATCGTGGATAGCGTAGGCAGAACCCAGGAAGATCTGGAGCGTTTTCTTGCCGAGCATCACCTCGTCGGCGCCGGTCTTCGCCGCGACAGCCGCGCGCAGCCGCGCAGGGGCAACACGGCAGCACATTGGAAGTGGGATGGCATCTATCACGGCCTCCTCCGCTCGGGGCAAATTGTCACCGTGGGGCCGGATGGCATGACCGGCATGCGATCGGTCACCGGCATCGAAGCGCGCAACTTCCCGATTTGGATGAATGCGCAGATCCTCATGCCCGGCGAGCGCACCCAGGCGCATCGGAACCTCAGAAGTGAAACTCGCCTCGTCTGTGAAGCCCCGCCGGAGGCGATCTTTGTATGCGAATACGAATCCTATCCCATGGAACGCGGCGATGTAGTGGTGAGTCCGCCGTGGACTTTTCACGATCACTGGAATCGTGGCAAGACACCTGCGATTTGGATCGATGGCTATGACAACGGCTACAACCCCAACGTGAACATCAACGAGCGCATGGCCAACGATCAGCCGTACGAAGAGATCAGAAAGCCTGCGGCATACGGCGAGAGAGTCCTAGGACACGCCCGCCGCGTGGTTGACGAAACACCGTTTCCCCTTCCGCCCATGCGTTACCCCTGGCGGCATACCAAAGCCGCGTTGATGGCCCTGAGAGAGGCGGGCGAGCGCGACCCATACGACGGTGTGTTCGTCATGTTGGCCAGTCCCGTTGACGCCGGCCCGACGCTACCCACAATCGCTTGGCAAGCGCAGCTGTTCGCGAGGGGAGAGAAAACGTTGGCGCACCGCCATAACAGCACCACTTTCTATTTCGCCTTCGAGGGCGAAGGCGCCGTCATCATCGAAGGCGAACGACTCGAGTACCAACGAGGCGATATTTTTGCCGTCCCGGCCTGGAAATGGCACCATCATGAGAATACGAGCGGCCAGGATTCGATCTTGTTTTCGATCGATGACTGGCCGGCGATGAAAAAGCTCGGCTTCTATATGAAAGAAAATCAGCGGGCTTGAGTTTGCTGCCGAATCCCACGACCAACGTTCACGACACGGTTCCCGGTGAAAGGAGCGAGAAACCCTTCGCCAAGCCGACAATTGCACTCCGCCTCGAGCATTTGTGGAAAACCTACCCTGGCAATTCCCAGCCCGCCGTCAGAGATCTCTCGCTGGACGTCTATGACGGTGAAATCGTCACTTTGCTAGGGCCGAGCGGCTGCGGGAAAACCACGACACTGCGAATGGCAGCTGGCCTGGAGGTCCCGGACCGCGGCGACATCTTTTTCGACGGCGCGCCCGTGGTGATGACCTCGCGTCGTCTGTTTTTTCCGCCCAACAAACGCAATGTCGGCATGGTCTTTCAGTCGTATGCGATCTGGCCGCATATGACGGTCGCTGAAAACGTCGCCTTTCCACTCAAAGCGCGTAAATTCCCGCGGAGGGAAATCAATGACCGCGTTCGCCGAGCGCTCGAGCTGGTGGGCATGGCGGGCTTCGAAGATCGACCCGGCCCGCTCCTCAGCGGTGGCCAACAGCAGCGCGTGGCGTTCGCCAGAGCGCTGATAACGGAGCCCCGGGTTTTACTGCTCGACGAGCCGTTCAGCAATCTCGACGCCAAGCTTCGCGAGCAGATGCGTATCCGGGTGAAACTCCTCCAGCGACAGTTGAAGATCGCCTTTCTGTTCGTCACGCACGACCAGATTGAAGCGTTGAGCCTGTCGAATCGCATTGCCATTATGAACTTCGGTGTTATCCAGCAACAAGCTAGCCCTCGCCTGCTTTACGAACAGCCCGCTAACGCGTTCGTTCGAGACTTCATCGGCCGAACTTTACTCTTGCAAGGCACCGTGAAGACCAGTAATCCCTCGGGACATCTTGCGATTTCAGTTGCCGGGGCGCCCGACTGCACAGTTTTTGGACGCACCTCCGATCCCGGAGGGATCACTTCCGGGGACTCTGTCTACGTCGCAGTCCGCCCGGAGGATGTCGAGATTCTCCCGGCGCTCGGGTCGAAAATCCCGGCCGGAATGATCGGCGGCACGGCGCAGGCCGCGCTTTTCGTTGGCGAGCGAATTGAATACCAGGTGCGGATCGACGGGCAGGGAGAAATCATCATCTACGGCGAACGGCACAGCCCAATTGAAGAAGGCAGTCCGGTCTGGCTCAAATTGCGCCCTGACGGTCACAGTGCATGGGCATCCAACTGGTTGCATACGGAGGATACCGGTTAAATTCACACTCCGAGGTCCGAACCCAGAACTTTGGAAACGGGAGCGAAAGCGATGAAGCAGATTTCTTTAGGGACATTGAGCTCTATACCGCGCCCGCATCACCTGTTGCGGCTGATTCGCCTGCTGTTAGCGGCGCAGGCCGCTTTTCTTTTACTCGTCCGGTTCGCTCATGATGCCCAGGCGGCGAGCGTTGAACAGGAGTGGACCAAGCTCGTTGCCGCCGCAAAGCAGGAGGGAACCGTTTCGATCGCCTCGGGCGGCGCGCCGTCCCGCCAGTACCGGCCGGTCATCGACGCCTTCCAGAAGCAGTTCGGCATCCGAGCGGAAATTTCCAAAGGCAGCGCCACCGATACCGTTAACCGCGTGCTCGCGGAGCGCAAGGCCGGCCGGTACACTATGGACGTCGCGTTGATCAGCGTGCGCGAGAATCAACAAAGGCTGGTTCCTTCCGGCGCGCTTGTGCCGTTTGCGCCTTTGCTCATCCATCCCGAGGTTTTAGACATGCGCGGGTGGCACGGCGGAAGACACTGGTACGGCGATAAAGACCAAAAATACGTTTTCATTTATCACGTCTCGGTGGAGAGCGATTATAAATCGTACTACAACACCGAGAAGATCAAAGAAGATGAGATTGCGACGATTAAGAAGCAGACCGATTTTTTCCATCCGCGTTGGAGGGGCAAAATAGCGGGCCAGGGAATGGGCGACCCGTCCGGAATTCGCCAGATGATCGACAGCTATTTCGAGCCCGATCGCGGGCCTGAATGGGTGAAAACCTATCTGCTCGATGCCGGAGTGACCTTTTCCGACGATCGCCGGGTCCTGGAAACCTGGCTCGTCGGCGGTAGATTCCCGCTCCTGGCGATCGTCACCGGCGATGAAGAGCTACGCGCGCTCGAGCAGAAAGGCTTGCCTATCAAACGGCGCTGGATGCCTAAGGAGATCGATCTCATTCGCGCCGGAGGATCCGGCTGTTGCATTTCCGTCTTCGACAAAGCGCCGCATCCGAATGCAGCCAAACTCTTCGTGAATTGGTTCTTATCCAAAGAGGGTCAGACGCTGACGCACACGACGATCCCGTTTCTGGACCGCGCATCGCTCAGGGTCGATATCCCCTTTGGCGAGGTCGTGCCGGAACAGCGCCGCAAGCCCGGCGCTAAATTCAGTTTTCCGGACGCCGACCCTGAAATGGGCGCCAAACAGGAGGAAGCGCAGAAATGGATTTTGAAGATCTGGGAATCGCGGCAACGTTAGCGCTCATTACAAGCAATCGAGGATCGACTACGCCAAAGGTCGCGCCCGTCCGAAGCCCGGCGGCGGGAAACCGAAGATCGCCATTTTCCAGCTTCTATCTTCGATTCCTTCTGTAGGTACCGTGCAGCAGTCACGCGCCGAGGAGCAATCGGCTCCGGTCATCACTCAGTCCGAGAGGGCGCCGCTTACCGCGGCCCATCTCGGCATGGCGATACTCCTGCTCTCACTCGGCTACTTCCTCATCTGGCCCGTGCTGCTCCTTCTGATCAACAGTTTTAACACGGCCGCGGACTGGTTTGTTGAGCCGCGCAGTTGGGGACTGCGCCACTGGCAGAACGCCTTCCAGCGACCCGGGCTCCTTGGTACGGTCGGCAACTCCGTGCTGATCTGGTTTTTGAACGTCACCACGAGCTTACCAATCGGAGTTACGATTGCCTGGCTGCTGGCGCGCACGAAGATTCCCTTCAGCCATACGCTCGAATTCTTGTTCTGGGTCGCCTACATGGTTCCCAGTCTCCCAACCACGATCGCCTGGATTACGTTGCTCGACCCCGATATCGGATGGATCAACATAGGGCTGCGAAAGCTCGGGCTCTTCGAGCGCGGCCCCTTCAACATCTTTAGTGTCCCTGGGATTGTCTTTGCGAACCTGATGGGTCACGGCATTGCCATCAAAGTGATGCTCCTGACACCCGCCTTCCGCAATATGGACGCGAGTCTCGAAGAAGCGGCGCGGGTGGGCGGGGCCGGGAATTTACGGACGCTGTTCAGGGTCACGCTGCCACTGATGATTTCCCCCATGATCCTGGTGTTTGCTCTGCAGCTCCTGCGCGTTTTTCAGTCGTTTGAAACCGAGTACCTGCTCGGGATGCCGTTTGGGTTCTACGTATACTCGACAAAAATCTATGCGCTTGTGCGAGACCCCGTCCCCAATTACGGCGAGGCGACGGTTTTGGCCAGCATCACACTGCTGCTCATTGGCCTCATTATTCCGCTTCAACGTTGGATCTTGGAGCGGCGACAC
Source organism: Candidatus Eiseniibacteriota bacterium (assembly GCA_035559295.1). Lineage (GTDB taxonomy): Bacteria > Desulfobacterota > Binatia > UBA9968 > UBA9968 > DATMBL01. The sequence goes on along the minus strand of DATMBL010000238.1, from coordinate 11,139 downwards.
TATACCACGATTTCGGGCAGCTTCCGGCCCGGCTTGATCGATCTCGGGCTTTGGAATTACGTCGCTTTCGGCGCGGTTGCTTTGCTTCTGGTGTTACTGACGATTGGACCGGCGCTCGTCCTCTTGGTGGGAAGCTTTATGAGCAGGATCGGTTATTTCGTTCTCGGTTACACGTTGGACCACTGGCGATTGGTTTTGAGCGATCCGGTATTCGTCGATGCGCTCCGCACCACGCTCCTACTCGGTACGAGCGCCGGGATTCTTAGTCCGCTCCTGTTTTCGGTTCTGGCCTACATTCTGGTCCGTACGCGGCTGCCGGGGCGGCGCACCCTGGATCTGATCATCTGGGTCGGCGGTGCGGTCCCCGGTATTCTCGCAGGCCTCGGTTTGCTCTGGGTCTTTCTCGGAACACCGGTATTGAGTTTTTTGTTCGGCACGATTTGGGCTCTCATCATCGTCGTGGTTCTTCAGGGGAGCACCTACGGCGTTAACATCATGAAGGGAGTGTTCGTTCAGATCGGCGCGGACATGGAGGAAGCGGCTCGCGTGGCCGGCGCGGGATGGCTCCGAACCTACTTTCGCGTCTGGTTACCGTTGCTGATGCCGACGCTGACGCTTTTGGCCGTTATGAATTTCGTCAACGCTGCCGGCGCGACCAGCAGCATTATTCTCCTCGCCTCGCGCGACACCATGACGCTGTCGCTCATGGCGCTCGAGCTCTCGTCGGTCGCGATCAGCAACCGAGAAGCCGCAAGCATCATCAGTGTCTTCATCATTTTGCTAACCGTTACAGACGCCCTGGCGGTCCGAGCGCTGGGCCGGAGGATGGGCGTTCGTCACGGACTTCAAGTAAACGCCGAGAGACTTACCCACGTGCCGCAGTCCGCAACTGAGATTCAGCCGGTTCGATGATGGTCAAAAATTGACCACCGACCAAATCGCTCGAACCTGCAAAGGAGACCATCGATGGCAAACCCAAAGCTGCGCTTTTATTTTCGCGAACCGACGGTTGATACGAACAAACCGCTCACCGACGGCACGGTTCGAGTCGAAGGTTTTCAATTCGAGGTCGTGGAAAACGAAAACCAGGCGGATGCGTGGGACTGCGGTTTTGCCGCGCGCGTGCGCGCCCATGTCAAAGGCGCGCGCCACCTCTCGATTCCCGCCTTTCCCAACCGAAAATTTCGCCAGTCTTACATCTTCGTCAACAGCCAAGCGCGCATCGATGCGCCGCGCGACCTCGAGGGCAAACGGGTCGGGATCCTGCAGTGGGATAACACGGCCGGAGTTTGGGCGCGCGGCGCGCTACAGCACTACTATGGCGTCGATTTGACGCGCATTCACTGGCTTGCGGTGCGCGCGCAAAAAGACGGCGTCGCCCCCGGCATCGAGATCGAGCCGCTCTCGGCGAGCGGGGTGGACGATGACGCGACACTTGACCGGCTTCTCGTGAACGGCGCCCTGGACGCGGTCATCGGCCCGAACGTGTTGCGCTCGATTTCACGCAGGGATTCGCGGGTGCGCCGCCTGTTCCCCGACTACAAAACCGAAGAGCAAGCCTATTTTCGAAAAACCGGGATTTTTCCAATCAGCCATGTCGTGACGTTGAAGCGGGAGTTCGTCGAAGCCCATCCCCAGGCGCCGGTGGCGCTGCTCGAAGCTTTCCGGCGGGCGCGTGACGAGGCCTTCAACCGCCTCGAGGGAGCCGATCCGCAGGTTCTGATCATATCCTGGGCCGCGGCCGCGGTCGAAGAGCAGCGCGCCCTCATGGGCGAGAACTACTGGGCTTACAACATCGAAAACAACCGTAAGGCGCTCGATGCGATCACACAGTACGCTTACGATCAGGGACTCTCGCCCAACCGGATCGACTACCAAGACTTCTTTGCGCCCGAGGCGGCTGCGCTTCCGGGCGCGTAGGCTCGGCTCCTTGTTTTCGCTTCTCGAGCATAGTATTTCGTTCTCAAATCGCGCGACCGCCCGGCCCGATTCTCGTCGCGCAACATTACACAGCGCGGCTACGCCGCAACAAAAGAGCATAAGACACTCACGACAGAGGACACGAAGAGCACGAACTTAAGAAATTGAATAGAACTGTTTCCGAGCCCTTCGTGGCCTTCGTGTGCTTCGTCGTGTGAGGATATCTTATAGGGGATAGTGGTACAGGAGGATCGATGCAGCTCAAGTATGGACTTATCAGCGCGGATTCTCACGCGGCGTTCGATCGCGATACGTACACCAGCCGGATGTCCAAAACCAAGTGGGGCGACAAAATACCCCACGTCGTCGAGGTCAAGGAAAACGGCGAGCGCGTCGATCGCTGGTCGGTTTACGGCAAGATTTCCGACGTTGACGTGTGCAACTGTCCCGCGCTCATGGGGGAGCCGTTTCCAACCTTCCCCAAGCGTTGGGACGAAGTGCCGAAAACGGCCTACGAGCCGCTCGAAAGACTCAAGGCGCTCGACCTGGACGGTGTCGACGCGGAGGTTCTTTTTCCCAACCCGCCGGGCGGCACCTTCTTCGAGTTCGGCGATGCGGATTTTGAACTCGACGTCGTGCGCGCCTACAACGACGCCCTCGCCGCTTGGGCGCGCGCGAGCGAGCGTTACTGGCCGCTCGCCATCATCCCCTACCTCAGTGAACCTGGAACGATCGCGCGCGAGATCGAGCGCGCCGCCGCCTGCGGCCATAAGGGGATCAACTGCCTTGGAGAGATGCCGAAACCGCTGCCCCACTTGACCGACCCGCGCTGGTATCCGGTTTGGGACGTCTGCCAGCAGCTCGAACTCCCGGTCCACATTCATGGCTCGGCGGGATTGCGCGCGGGGGCTTCGGTGCGCAAATGGAGCGGCTACACGCCGCGCCAGGCGCACTCGGCAATGACTGCGACATCGGCGGTCACACCCGCGCAGATCATCCCGCACTTGATCTTCTCCGGACTCACCGAGCGCTTTCCGCGTTTGAAGTTCGTTTTTGCCGAGGCTGGTATCGGTGGCCTGAACTACGTGCTCGCGGCTTGCGATCACGAGTGGGAGACGCGCCGGTTATGGACCGAAGGCCTGGGCACGCGGCCGAGCGAAACGGTGCGCCGGCAAATGTACGTCAATTTCTGGTTTGAAGCTGAAGGCATCAAGCTGCGCCACGAGATCGGCATCGACAACATCATGTGGGAATCGGATTTCCCGCATGTCGCGTCCTACTACCCGCATTCGTGGCAAGAGGTCGAGCGCGTTCTTCAAGGCGTGCCGGCGGAGGATCGGCAAAAACTGCTGTACGTCAACGCGCTCCGTCTCTACGGCGTCGAGGCCAGCGCACCGGAGAAAGCGGTCCAGGGGGCGGAACTCCGGTGCAGCTGAAGTACGGACTCATCAGCGTGGACGACCACGTTCAGGAGCCGCCGAATCTCTGGACCGATCGGCTGTCCAAAGAGCGTTGGGGGGAGCGCATTCCTCATATCGAGCGCACATTCGGCGCTGACCGATGGGTCGCCGATGGCCAGGTCCTGCTCGGTGGACTCGTTTGCCGCGCGGCGGCGTTGATGCCGAACCGCAATCGCGAACCGTCGCTCTGGGATGAGGTTCCGCCGGCAGCCTGGCGGCCGGCGGAACGGCTCGCGGCGATGGACGCCGCCGGCATCGACTACTCGGTCCTCTATCCGACGGTCGCGGGCTTGGCGGGAGAGGCGTTTGGCCGCCTCGAGGACGGAGAGCTCGAGGTTGCCTGCGTGCGGGCCTACAACGACTGGCTGATCGAAGAGTGGGCGGCGACAAGCGAACGGTTCATTCCGCAGTGCATCGCGCCCGTTTGGCCCGTGGATGCGGCCGTTGACGAGATCCGGCGCGCCGTTGCCATGGGTCACCGCGGCGTTGTCTTTCCTTCGCTTCCCATGCACCTGCGCAAAGTGCCGCATATCAGCGGGCCCGAGTACGATCCTCTCTGGGAAGCTTGCGTGGCGCTCGATGTGCCCGTCTGTCTGCACGCGGGCGCTTCACCGGAGTTGCAATACGCTCCCGGGCCGGCGCTCGGCGCGCCCCTGGCCGAAGCGCTCGATGCCGTGACGCGCCCGGTCTCCAGCGTCTTCGTTCTCTCGCTCTATTCGTTCTCGCGCGTGCTTCTGCGCCATCCGGGGCTCCGTCTCATCTTTGCGGAAAGCGCTTTGAGCTGGGGCATGCTCTACATGGAATGGGCCGATCACCAGTTCGATCACGACGGCCTGGCGCGCGAAGGCTACGATTTGAAGCCCTCGGAAATGTTCCGGCGGCAATGCTTTTTGACTTCCTGGTTCGACCAGATCGCGCCCTTTGCGCCATACGTCGGCGCCGACCACATTCTATGGGCCACCAACTTTCCGCTGGCGACCTCGACCTGGCCGCGCCCGCACGAAACGATCGAGCGCTGCTTCCGTGGCGTTTCGGCCGAAGCGCGAGAAAAAATCCTGTGGGGCAATGCCGCGCGCCTGTATCGTTTGTAAAGAACCCGGTCCCGCTTGATTTTCCCCGCACCGTTCTTACTTTCGCCGGTGCTCGACGATCGTTACGCGCTTGCGGCGGGCAAACGGAAACGCGTACCAGACAAGGCCGGCAAACCCGACCAGGGGCGATGCGGCGCTCAGCTCCCGAAAGATCGTTTAGTCCTCCCTGATCGCAGATTCGTTTAAAGCCACTTGGCCTTGCGAAAGCGATAGAAAAGATACGCGTCGAGAACAACCATCAGACCGATTGCAAACGGGTATCCGAACCACCAGTTGAGCTCCGGCATGTACTGGAAGTTCATCCCGTAGATCCCGGCAATCATCGTCGGGACGGCGACCAGCGCCCCATAGGCGGCGAGCCGCTTGGTCACCTGGTTTTCCTGAATCGTGACCAGTGACAAGTTCACGGAAATAGCGGTCGCGGTCATGTCTCGGAGGCTATCCACCGCCTGGTTCAAGCGAATCAGATGATCGTAGACGTCCCGGAAATAGTCTTGCAGGCCGGCGACGAGTTGCGGCACGCGCCCCGCATACAGGCGGCCCGTGGCCTCGAGGAGCGGCTCGGTCGCATGCCGCACGGTCATGAGTTTTCGCCTGAGATCGTAGAGCGCTTCGATGATGTCCACGGCGGTGGTCTCATTGGCGAAAATCTGCTCTTCGATCGCCTCGAGTTCCGTTTCCAGACCATCGATGATCGGAAAATACCGGTCCACGACCGCATCCATCAACGCGTACAAAACGTAGCCCGGCCCGTGGCGCAGGAGTTCCGGTTCCCGTTCGCAGCGGGTCCGGACATCGACGAACCCCCGCTTCGCGCCGCGTCGCACCGATAGCAGGTAGTTGTTGCCGGCGAAAATCGCGAGCTCGCCTACGTTCAACTCCCCGGCTTCGGCTTCGATCATGTGCAGGACGACAAACAGCGAATCGCCGTATTCTTCGAGTTTCGGCCGCTGGTGTCCGTGCCTGGCATCTTCGACCGCCAGCTCGTGCAGCCCGAATTGCCGCTGCATCTCCTCCAGCTCCGACGGCTCCGGATCCTTCAGCGCCACCCACACAAACGCATCGGGCTCCTTTAAATACTCGTGAATCTCGTTGACCGGGATTTCGCGCACCCGGCGGCCGTTCCGATACGCGACACAGTTGATCAGCATGGTTGCTCCGGCGGGGGGTTTGCTTACTTTCGCTTTCCGCACCTTTGCAGTCAAGCGGATGGATATTTCGATCGCCTTGAGATAAGAGAAAACCCGTGGAACGGTAACATGGCGCGCATCAAATTGATCGAGGAAGCCGAACATCCCGAGCTGGCCGCGTTGATCGAGAAGATTCGCGGCGCGCGCGGCGGCCGGTTGATTCAGATCTACCGCCTCATGTTGCACAGCCCGGCTCTGGCCAATGCCTGGTTCGAGCTCAATCAGGCGGTCCGTTACGGAACCGAGATTCAAGGAAGTTGCCGCGAACTCGCCATCATGCGAGTCGCGATCGTGAACGAGGTCCCGTATGTGCTGCGCGCTCATGAGGCCATCGCGCTCCGCGAAGGCTTGACGCGGGAACAGCTCGACGCGCTCGCGCAGTGGGAGGGGTCGAATGTCTTTAGCAGGAAAGAGCGCGCCCTTCTGGCCTACGCCGATCAAGTGACACGGCGCGTCGAGGTCCCGGACGAGGTCTTTGCCGAGTTGAAAATCCATTTCACGGAACGGCAGATTCTCGAACTCACGATGCTGATCGGAGCGTACAACATGCTGACCCGCATTCTGCAGGCCCTGCGCGTCGATCCGGAGCCGCCGGCACGAACAGTCGCGACCTGATGGTCTTAGCGCCTCGACCCGTCGTCGTCGTCGAAGACGATCGTTTCTTGCGCCTGGTGCAGGTGATCCTGGATCCCCGGACTCCGGTCGAGCGGGTTCAGGCTTTCGCCCACTTCATGGCGCATGACGAGCCCGACTTCGCCGGCTGGCGCGCGAAACTTCGCGCTCGCCTTGATCCGCTTTACCCCGCCGAAGTCCGCCTGGTCGAGAATGAAGCCGCGCTCCACGATCGACTTGCCGGCGCTGCCGTGCTCATCGTCGAACATTTCGCCGTGGGCAGGAGAGAAATCGAGGCGAGTCGCGGCGCGCTCCGGGTCGTTCAGAAATACGGCACCCTCACCAACCAGATCGATCGCGCGGCATGCGAGCGCGGCGGCATTCGCGTGCTGACGATTCGCCGCCGCGCGAATATCGCGACTGCGGAGCATGCATTCGCCCTGCTCCTGGCTTTGGCGCGGAAGATCACGGAGACCGCGGGGCTTGTTGGCTTTTATCAGCTCAGGGCGGCCGGTTTTTCTCCCACCCGGTTTGATCGGGCTCACACACCCAACGGCAATTGGGCGCGGGTGACCGGCCTCCGCACGCTCTACGGCCAGCAGCTGGGCATCGTCGGCCTGGGTGAAACCGGGAGAGAGCTCGCCATCAGAGCCGCCGCTTTTGGCATGCGCATCGCCTACACGCAGCGGCATCGCCTCGACCCGAGAGAAGAGGAAGCCTATCGCGCTGCGTACCTCGGTCTCGACGAACTGCTCGCAACCTCCGATTGCGTCAGCCTCCACCTGCCGGGCAACCCCGCCACGCACGGCGTGATCGGCCGGCGCGAACTCTCGCTCATCAAGCCGGGCGCGCTGCTGATCAACGTCTCCCAGCCGCATCTCGTCGATCGCGTTGCGCTCCGGGAGGCTCTTTCCTCGGGCCGTCTCGCCGGCTTCGGGCTCGACACGTTCTACGAAGAACCCGGTCCGCTGCAGGACCCGCTGCTCGGGTTTCGCAACGTGATCGTCACGCCGCACCTCGCCGGCTCGCCGCGCTTCAACGCGCTTGCCGATTTCGAAGAAATGCTCGCCGGTATCGCCCAAGCCCTGACCGAGCCAAGTGATAAACGGGAATGAGTACGGATCAGGACCTTTTGCGCAGAGCACCCTACGGGCCAGTTCTGGCGAAGGGTACTCTTCCCTTCAACGCTACCGTGCCTTGCCCAGATCCGCGCCCTGCCGAATCAGCTCGCGCTGCACGTCGGCGCCGCGAAGGCTTCGCGGAGTTTTCCCCTGACGCACGGCGAGCGCGGCGCAAACGCCCGCGGCCTGCCCCGTGGCGACGCACACCGGCATGACCCGATACGAGGAATGGGCTTCGTGGCTGCCGGAAATGCAGCGACCGGCCACGATCACGCGATCGATCTTTTGTGGAATCAAGCAGCGTAACGGAATATCGTAAGCGTCGCCCGGCGGCACGCGCTTGAGCAACGTGCCGCTGCCTTCCGGATTATGGATGTCCACCGGGTACGTGCTGCGCGCGATGACGTCGGGAAACTTGCGCGCCTGGAGAATGTCGTCCGCCGTCAAGCGATACTCGCCCATGAAGCGTCGCGTTTCCCGCACGCCGACGGTCACGCCGCTTTGCACGTTGTAGGCGCTTTCGAAGCCGGGCACATAGCGGCGCAGAAAGGCCACGATCTGGCGCAGCTGGCGCCGGCTTTCCCGTTCGGCGTACGAAAGATCCCAGACATCGACACCGAGAACCTTGGTCACCCGAGTGCAGTTGACGCTGACTTCGCGCTCATGGGGCGTGGCGAAGAAAAGGATGTCCTCTCGGGCCAGGTCGAGTTCTCCCGCGGCCGCGGCGCGGTGCACGAGCTCCCAAAGCCCGTACACCCCGCGCCATTGATCGGGGTGGGTCTTCACGTAGGCTTCAAACGCCGCGCGTTCGAAGTCCGCCATGCGAAACATCAAAGTCATGGGTTGGACGAGACTGTCGTCTTCCCGACCGACCTCGTAGGGCGCGCCGGCTCGTGCCGCCACGTCGCCATCGCCGGTGCAGTCCACGACCACGCGCGCGCGAATCACGACCGGCCCCGATTTGGTTTCGAACACCACGCCGGCGATGCCGTTCTCGTCGAACACATCGCTGGCAAAAGCGTGAAAAAGAAATTCGACTCCGGCTTCATCCAAAAGATCCAGCGCGGTCAGCTTGAAAATCTCGGGATCGAACGGAACCACGTACCCGGTCTTGACGGAAGGCGGAATCGCCCCGTTCGCCTCCACCAATCGTTTGAGCAACAGGGCCAGGACGCCCGCGATCACCGGTTTCCCGCGGCCGTGATCCGAGGGCAAAAGCGTTGCCGATCCTTGCCTGGGCTCGCGCGGGTTTTGGGTGTGAAATGACATGAGCGGCATGACCAGCGCGGCGGTTGCGTTCCCGCCGAGAAAGCCGTAACGCTCGGCCAGGATCACTCCCACTCCGGCCTGAGCCGCGCCGAGAGAAGCGCCCAACCCCGCCGGTCCGCCACCGACGACCAGCACATCGGTTTCCGCGATGATCTGGGCTCTACGAGGCGGGAGGGTTACGGTAATCGGACGATCCGGGCGTGAAAGCGACGGCATAGCCACTGCCTGAAGGTCAGGCGCCGTTACCCTTCGGCTGGATCGAACGCAACAGATCGTGGAGGATCCGGTTGGTTGTCTTGGCGCGCTCTTGCAGCGGCGGAACCCTCTCTTCCAGCAGCTTTTTGAGATGATTCCGGAAATCCCACGAACGATCGAGAAAAGCACAAAGCTTGCCGGCGTTCAGGGCGGCAATCGGGGGCATCGGCATGTTGAGGTCCGAGAGAAAACCAGAAACTTTGGCGGCATAAGGCAGAGCCACAAACGGTACCGTCTGAATGCCCGCGAAGATCAAAAAATGCAGTCGCATGCCCACGGCAAACGACATGTGCTGGACCAGACCGAGGACCTCGCCCGAGGTGTATTGCCTCTTGAGCACGTTGGCGCGCTGGGCATTGGCCATTTTCGAGATCACCGCATGCGAGTGCTGCGGGTCTTTGTGTTCTCCCCATTCCATGGGCACGAAGAGCACCTGAGCATCGACGCGTTCGATCATGAAATCCGCGGCATTGGCGAGCACCGCCTGATACTGCTCGACCACGAGGTCGGGCGCGGCCGGCCCGGGCTCGCGCACGGAGAAGCCGACGAGCGGCGCCGTGATTTCGATGCCTTCTTTTTTCAGCATCTCACCGGTAAAAGGCTTGGGCTTGAGCAGCAGAGCCGGATCGCCCGTGATCTCGATGTCCTGATTGACCCCGAGATCGTGCAAGACTCTTTTCGCCTCCCCCTCGCGCACGGTGATTTTCGCGACCCGGTTTAAGACCTGCGCGACCAGCCGCTTCGATTCCGGAGCTTTCAACGGGCCGACGCTCACGGCGTAAACCATGACCGGCACGCCCAACTCATGCGCCCAAATCACATCGCGGAGATAGACCTCGATGCAGTCGTCATAGAGGATGCCGCCTCCTCCAAGAACCAGCAAATCGACCCTGCGGAGTTCATCGAGGACATCATTCTTGTGCAGCTCGCGTATCGGAATGGCGCGTACGCCATGCCTTCGCTCCGTGTCTTCGGGATTGTTCGAAAACACGACGACCCGGACGTCGAGCGAAGCCTGTAGCTCGGCCAGCATCGCTTCCAAAATCGCCTCGTCCCCGAGATTCATGCCGCCATAAGATCCCGAAATCGCAACATGGTATTGCATCGCTTCCTCATTCTTCGGACAGGATGTGGACTCCCCGCGCGATCAAGGTGCCGAGTCTCGCCTCTGAAACGCCGCCCCGAGCATCACGAATTACCCGATACTCAATGCGCACCCGGCAGCGCAATGCAACGCATATACCAATTTGCAACCCAGGAGTAGTAGGCCGGAACACTTCGCCGTGCGCGTGGCGCGCAGCCCGCGTCTTGGAGCCTACATTCCCGAGGTCGCCGTCGGCGACGAAAAAAGTCCGGCCACGAGGAAAATGGCCGGGAAATGTTCACCGGGGTTTCCACCCGATCCACCGCCCGTCTCCTCCCGCGAATCGTGCGGCTCCCAAAAGCGTTTGCCCCTGCCGAGAAATTCCAGCGCGGCGCGCATCGGCCATCTCACGCCGGCTCCCCAAGAGGACCCGGGTGAGCGCGAGTTGCCCGGTACGAGAATTGCTCCCCGTCGGCGATTCGTAAATTGCCTTTGCCAAGAGAATCTTTCAGCGTTGGACCCCTCTTTGGCGAAAAAAGGTGAGAGGGGAAGCTGGGAGCATTCAGCTCGAGCTCTGAAACGCGTCGTCAAAAGCCCATGATTAGCAAACGTACGGCGATCGCCCTTGCCAGCTGTGTCTTTGGACTGGGCATGATTCTCTGGGGATCGCGCATGGGATCCGAAGCCCCGGAAGGGAACGCCGCCTCCTCCGAAGCCGCTTCTCCTGCGAAGCCGAAAAAGTCGAAACCGGCATGGAACGTCGCGCTGGGCGACGTCGTGGTCTTCGCGCCCGAGCTCGGGTTTCACGTGAAAGCTTTAAAGGACGAAGCCCCCGATACGACGCGTCTCGCGGCCCATATCGAGGCGCAGCTCGGGGAGCTCCGCAACCGCTATCGCCAGGCGGCGGAAGCGCATCCGGGTCTGATGGGCGGTATCCTCCTCCAGTTAAACGTCGGCCCCGGCGGTGAAGTCACGAACGTGAGAGACATCGGTTCGCGGATCCCCGACAGCGAGTTTAAAAAGAGCATGATCGAAGCGGCGTCCAAGTGGAATTTCTCAGAGCTCATCGCTTCGCCGGTTGTGATCACTTGCCCTTTGGTACTCGTGCGCGAAGGCATGGATATTACGACCGTCATC
>DATMBL010000237.1:0-3734 GCA_035559295.1 Candidatus Eiseniibacteriota bacterium | reverse complement strand
CCGGCGCCGATGAGTCGGCAGGAGGAAAAAATATCCCGCCAGCAACGCCGACCAAAAGACCGACCAGGCCGGTGAGTAAGACGAGGAAGCGGTTCATAAAAGGGCTCTTCATTCAATCTATATTCGCGACGAGCCGCGAGCAACGGCTATGCCAGAGGACAAAAGCTAACGCTGTCGATCAAAAGCGCGCGCCGTGACGTGACGGTCAGCGGCGCGCCCCGAATGATAGTGCGCTGCGCCACGGTCCCACCTCTTCACAGGAGCATGCGACGGCTTGCATCGTTCCAAAAACAACGTTAAAACCGGTCGAAACCGTCATCCTTCGACAGGAGAAAACACTCGCGCTGCGCGGACCGATGAACAGAAAAGCGGAAGCCTGAGATGCACGAGCGATTGGGGTCTCTGATACAGAACGTGGCTGATTTCGCCGTTCTGGTCGTGGAGCCTGCGGGGTCGATCGTCTATTGCAACCGCGGGAGCGAGCGCCTTCTCGGTTACCCCGCCGGCGAGCTGCTCGAACTCGATCTTTCCCGCCTCTGCCGGGCGGCGACAGCGGAAAGCGGCCGGGTTGACCGCCTGCTCGAACGCGCAGCCGCCGGAGAGAGCGCCGCCGACTACATGAGCATAACGCGCAAAGAAGGGCCGGCGCTGCATACGCTCGTCACGGCTGTCGCTTTGCGCAACGAGGAAAGTCGGTTGGAAGGATTTCTCCTCGTCTTTCGCGACGATCGCGAGCAGCGTTCCGTAAAGGAAAAAATCCGCGAAAGGGAGCGCATGGCGGCAATCGGCACCGCGGCGGCGATGCTGGCGCACCAAATCAAAAACCCTCTCAACGGCATATCCACGACCGTGCAGCTGTTGGAGCGATCGTTGGGCAGGGGACAGGCGCGCGAAGAAACGCTTGCCGCGGCCGTTCGAGATCTCAAAGACGAACTCGATCGGCTGCAAGCGCTGGTCGGTGATTTTCAGACGATTTCCGAACCTTCGAGGTTAAACCTCGAGCCCGTAGACTTGGGCGAACTCGGCCACGAAGTCGCCGCCTTGAGCACTGCTAAGTGCGAACCAGCAAAAATCGAAATCGTTGTCGAACGCGAGCCGGACCTGCCGCCGATCGACGGTGACTCCGAACGTTTGAAGAAGGCTTTGGTCAACCTGGTGCATAACGCTTGTGAAGCGATGCCGCACGGCGGCACCTTGACGATCAAAACCTACCGCCGCGGCAATGAGATTCGTCTGGACGTGACCGACACGGGCCCCGGCATTCCCGAGGGACTGGACGTTTTCGATCTCTTTACTTCCACCAAACCCGGGGGTACCGGCCTCGGGCTGGTGATCGTGAAACAGGTGGTCGTAGCCCATGGCGGGACCGTGACCTATGTCACTGAAAAAGGCAAAGGCACGACCTTTACGCTTGCCTTTCCAGTAGCTATCGGAGCGCTGAGAGAAAAGCTCACCGAGCGATGAGGAGGAAGAGCCTCCATGATGCGGCGCAATCAACTCGGCTTCGGAGTAAAAGCCTTCGGCCCAATCGTGCAAATCGCGAGCGGTTCTTCGATGAGCAGCACCAGGCTCTCGCTCAGGTGGAGATGATAGTGTACCCCGTCCTGGTTCGCGTATCCCGCCATAAGATCCTGCCCGATGAGCAACCGCCCAAGCCGCGGATCGACCAGAACCCCGCCCTCGATCGGCGCTTTATAAACGCCGCGCATGCACAGGCTACGCAGATGCTGGAGCTGCAGTAGATCGCTCCCGGGATAGCGTCGGAAAAGGCCATTGTAGAGCGCCGGCGATAGCGCAAGCGCATACGGGCCGCGAAAGCCCTTGCCGTCGAGAATGTTGACCGCCGCGACCACGTCTTCAAGGGCTTGATCGATGTTCGCCCAGTCGCCGCCGGCATGGTGGTTATGGTTGGGAACGTTTAACAGGCCGGGCAGCTGAAACGCGGGCTGGCCATAGTAGATGAACTCCTCTTCTCTTTTGGCCACGGCTTCCGCCGCGGTCGTAGCCGGGAGGAGATACAAACCTTGTCCCATTTCCTGATGGGCCGCAACTCGCCGGATGCTCAGAAGAAAACTCTTTCGCAGCATCGGTACCGATAGCGCTCGCCCCATCACGGCGCCGGCTTCGTCCGGCTGGGGCTGGCGGCAAAATTCATCGTTTCCGACCTCCACCGATGTCAGTCCCACACCGTAGGGTCCTTCGACATCGAGGAAACGGCGGCCGGTGAGCATGTCCCGCGCCGCGCTTACGGCGGCTTCATCGATCTTTTGCCAGATCTCATCGCCAAAAGGGGCGGACTCCCGGTTCAAGTAGCTCATCGCTCCTCAGTCTCCTTTCATCGGCCCAACCGTGAAGCCGATCCGCGCCGACGGCTTCGGCTCAGGCCGAGCAACACCACCCGAGCGCTCCTCGGCTTCCTCGATCTCGGTGATCGGCTTCGTCTGAAACAGATAGACGCGTAGTTTCTCGTCGAACAGTGGTTCGTTGCGCCGGAGCCACTCGAGCACCATGCAAGCATGCTCGATTTCCTCTTCCATGTTGTGGAGCAAGACCGCCTTGAGCTCGGCGTTATCCGTGACGTCGGCGCGCTGGCGGTACCAATCGATCGCCTCCAGTTCCTCTTGCAAAGAGACCAGTGCGCGATGCACGTTTTTCGTGGTGGACGACAGTTTGTCTTCGGCCTCGTGATATCCCTGACTGGCGGTTGCCATGTGAACTCCTCTCGATTAACACCGCTGTGGCTACGTACGAAAAAGGCTCATTCGGTTGCGGCTAGGAGAACCCTCAGCCGGCGGAATAGCTCGTTTTCTTTGCAAAGAAAAAGGTCTCCGGCGAGAAAAAACGGCAGCCGCAAGACCCCTGAATTCAACCCAACCCATCGCATCAATATAGGCTTGGCTAAGTTTCGAAAACAAGACGCGCAACGTCATTGGCGTTTTGGAAACGGCTCCGTGAATGGCATAAGCATTGCACTTCGTTTCAGCGATTTTCCGATCGAGCGCTAAAAGAGACTGCGGAGGACTGGTTATGTATGTTTCGCGCATTACCTTTCACACGCAACCGGGTAAAACACAGGCGGTTGAAGATCAGTTAGGGGCACTCGTGCGCTGGGTCAAAGAAGCTGGCGGGATGCGGCCGAGAATCCTACGGACACACTACGGCTCGCCCGGCGCCCCCGACCTGGTTTTCGAGCAAGAGGTTACCGACCCGAGCGCACTCGAGGATCAAATCAAGAAGGTAACCGAGAACGGCGAGTTCCAGCACTGGGCCCAACAGGTCTCGGATCTACTGGAGCACTCGGCCAAGCGCGAATTATACTGCATCCGAAACGAGACGTAGACACAGGCGGAGCGACGGATCGAGAAAGAATCGCGATCTCTCCCGATCTTTCGTTTCCGCGTCAGTCCTGGATTTCGCCGAGATCCAGGTCCGGATCGAGATCCCGCTCGCTGGCGATCAGGCGTTCCGAGTCGCCGTTTCGCGCCATAGCCTTTTGCCGTTTTTCGCGGGCGGTCGCGCAATCGATGCACAGGACCGCAGTGGGCAATGCGCGCAGCCGCTGAGGGCTGATGTCGTTTTCACACCACGCACACTGGCCGTAAGTTCCGGCTTCAATTCGCGCCAAGGCCGCGTCGATCTGCTCGATCGCTTGGCGGTCGCGCTCGCTCAACCGGCTGGTGACGCGAGCGATCCGATCCTTCTGCGCGTTTTCCTCGATCTCGCTTTCGCGCTCT
>DATMBL010000236.1:0-25194 GCA_035559295.1 Candidatus Eiseniibacteriota bacterium | reverse complement strand
TGGCGGTCGAGGCGCGCTTTTCCTATAAAGCGGGGGCGTAGAGATGGTCCGGCAGGCCGTGGATGTAGTCGATCGCTTCCCTGAGCGGAATCACGTCGGCGTATTTCATCGCCATATCGAAGAGGTTGATCTTGTGCGATGCCTGACCGCGATCGAACACGCATTCTTCGACGACCGAAACTTTGAGGTTGTACGAAAAGGCGTCAATCACGGTCGCGCGCACGCAGCCGCTCGTGGTCGTTCCGGCGACGAGCACGCTGTCGGCATGAACTTCGGTGAGCATGCTGATGAGCGGCGTGCCGAAAAACGCACTCGGCTTCTGCTTGCGCACGATCACGTCACCCGCTGCCGGCGCGATCTCGGCGACGATCTGGTTTCCCCTATCCCACGCTTCGGTCATGTCCTCCGAAGAGCGGCTGTTCTTCGCCTGCCAGCGTCCGAACGCAACGGCGTTTTCGCGGTCGTCATGACCCGTTGTATAAAAAGTCGGAATACGTTTCTTTCTCGATACGTCGAGTAGCTCGCGAATTCGATACACCCCCTCCCACCCCTCCGCGCCGCAGCTATTGCGAAAGCGCTTTACGGAGTCGAGAATCGGCTCCGGTTTATCGCCGACAAAATTGTAATTCACGTCGATCACCAACAGCGCCGGTCGCTGCCCGAATCCGGCTCGTTTGCCGTAACCGGAGAGCGCGAAGACCTGTTTATCCCGTTCGGTCAGGATGTCGTCCCAAATCGCCATCGCGTTTTTCTCCTTTCGTCTGCGCGCTATCGGCCGAAGCAGATAACAAACCGGCTTTCTTGTCAATCGCGCAAAAGGTACGGGCTTTACCACGACCGGCGAAGGAGGCCTACCTTCACCCGGAGCCGATGGTCGGCTCCAGCTACCGGCCTATCCAAGAGCGCGGGTTTGACGCCGGAAGTACGCGCCCGTATAAGAGGGTTTCCCAGATGAAGCGAAAGCGCCATTTGTTGGCCGGCCTTCTCAGCGCGGCGATGTTGAGCGCGTGTTCCGCCCTCCCCCGGTGGACGGCCGGCGACGTGCCGTTCGTGCCCACCCCGCCCGAGGTGATCGAGCGCATGTTGGAAATGGCGCGCGTCGGCAGCAACGATGTCGTGTATGACCTCGGGAGCGGTGATGGCCGGATCGTTATCCGAGCGGCGCAGAAATACGGCGTGCGCGGTGTCGGTGTCGAGATCGACCCGGATCTCGTAACAAAGGCCCGCGGCGAAGCAGCCCGCCAAGGCGTCGGGCATCTGGTGGAATTCCATACCGCGGATGCGCTCGCCGTCGATCTCTCGCCGGCAACCGTCGTGACGCTGTACATGCTGCCGGAGTTCAACACCAAGCTCCGGCCGGTTCTGGAGCGGGATCTGAAGCCCGGCTCGAGAGTTGTGGCGCACGATTTTGCCGTCGATGGCTGGATCGCCGATCGCGTCGAGGTGGTTAAGGGCGGGCTATTCCACGACCACCGGCTCTTTCTCTTTGAGATCCGCTGAACCGTCGAGCCCGGGCTTATGGCAACGCAAGGCGGTAAAGCCGAGCCGGATTGTCGCGCAGCATCGCCGCCTTGGCCGAATCGCTCAGGTCCTTGCGCCGGCGCAGTTCCCGCGCGGCGAAGCGCTCGCGGTCGCCGTGCGGCATATCGCTGCCGAAAACCATCTGCGTCTCACCGACAAGCTCGATCACTTGCGGCAGCAGCACGTCTTCGACCTCGGCGCTGAAATAGAGATTTCCTTGACTGAGGTACTCCGTGGGCGAGAGTTTCGCTTTGGGCGCCGTTTCGGTCAGGATCGTGGAAAGGTATCCTTTCGAGTGTTTGAAGCGGTGCTCGAGCCGTTCGGTCATGAAGTGAATCCACTGACAGCCCGCCTCGAGGAATGCCACACGCATTCGCGGAAACAAATCGAGGATTCCGCCGCTGATGATTGCCGAATAACCCAAAAGCACGGGCAGGAGAAACGCGTTGACGGACGACGGGTAGATATGCGTAAAGAGATTGCTGAGAGACGGACAGGCCCAGCCGACGTGGACCGCCAACGCCAGATCCGCCATAGCCACGGCTTCGAAAAAAGGCAGGAGCTTTGGGCTATCCAGCAGTTGATCGCCGGCGGTGCCGAGAACCATGACGGCGCAGGCGCCGAGCGTTTTGGCCGCCCGCACTTCGGCGGCGGCACCAACCGGGTCGTCGAGATTGACCACCGCAGCCCACTTGAGCCGCTCGTGTTTTCCCAGTCGATCTCCCAGAAAGCGGTTATAAGCCGAGCACAGGGCGTTCATAAGACCGACGTTGCCGGTGAGCGGATACGCCAAAAACAGCGTGGGATAGATCACCTGAACGGAAATTTCTTCCTCGGTCATCAGCCGAAGCCGCTCCCCGAGATCGCTGAGTTCCATGCTCGCAACGGTATCGACTTTCTTCTTGGCGTGCGGCGACGGTTGTCCGTTGAAGCTCGCAGGCGTGCCGAGATTGTGGCAGCCTCTGCCTATGCGTCGGGGAAACAGCTGCTCGTCGATCATCCAGTAGATCATGCCGTCGACATTCACGACTTTCGGGCGTTGGGATCGATAGGCGGGTTCGAGGTACTGATCCGAGAACGTTACGGCGCTCTCCTCGAGATGGCCGTCAGCATCGATCAACTGCATTGGAGCCCTCCGGAATCGACAACGATTATTGTCCTTATAACAACCGGGGGTGTTTGGGACAACGTCACCTGGGACCAAGACGCAGGGCGACCGGGTTGCCTACGTCTCGGTCCCGGCAAAAACGGCGACGCGGGATCGATGCCGTTGGTTGGGTTGCTTCGAGCGGCCGCGCGATTGGCGGTGAACCTCTCCTAGATGGGCCTTAAGCGGACAAGCTAACGTGCGCTTCACTTAACTCCATGAGATCTTATCAGTGCCGTGCAGATCGCGCTCCGGCCTGTCGAACTCATCGTCATCGATGATTTCGATTTCGAAAGGAAAGACGTAATCAGTCACACCGTTGTCCCATTGAACGCTGAGCAAGTGCCGGCCGCAATTGTCGATGTCGTACTGGATCGTCCCCTCGCTAAATCTCGCGGTGACGCCGTGCTGGCTTCGAATCTCTTTTGTTGCCCGACAACGCAAGCCCGCCAAAGTAGTGTCGATCATGGCCCTCTCCTTCCTACCATAGGTGGAAGCAACTATGATGCCAGGCATGACGGTAAGCGGGGAATAAAACTTTTTTCGGTTCGCCGGTTCTGGTTGTCGGGGCTGCTGTCTCAGTCCTGCAACATCAATTCGGTCCGCGCCCATGCGCATGCCCGGGCGTGGTCAGGATCCCGGGCGCGCGCTCAGTACTCGTTTTGCCGGCGTATCTGCTCAATCTCCTGTCGGTTACGCTCTATCTCCGCTTGATTTCTATTGATTTGCTGCTGCTGGCGGTAGTTGGTGTTTTCGTGACCCTGTAGCTGATCGCCGATTAGCGCGCCCGCGCCCAAACCCAGCCCACCGCCGATCGCCGCCCCGGCCCCAGGCCGTCCGACGGCCGCGCCGATGAGACCGCCGGCCGCGGCGCCGCCGAGTGCGCCGATACCCGCGCCCTTTTCACGGGTCGTAAGCGGGCCGCCGGCGCAACCGGCCGCGAGCAGAGTGCAGGAGAGCACGGCCAACGAAGTCTTACGCAGATTGTTCCGAGTCGTTTTCATACCCTCTTCCTTTCTTGGTTCAGCGTCGGATGGCGTTTCGCTCGTTTCCCCGACGGGTTTTCTCGCTGTCGCGCTTGCTCTCGTTCTTTGGCTTTGTGCTCGCCACGCCCTGGTCGGTGCGAATCCATCCACGCTCAGGATCGGCCGACCACTGCGGTCTTCTCTGGCCCACGGCCTCGGCTGCTTTAGCTGCGCCGCTTCCGTTAGCCTGGGCGGCTGGCTGGGCTGAGAGCCCAAAGAGATTACCGGCTACGATGAAAGCCACGATCGAACCGGAAAACCTCATGTTGCTCTTTTCTCCTCTCGGTCCCGCTTGAGGGCAACTCGCGTGCCACTAAGTAACTTATGAAAAATAATAAGTTTTTAAGATTGCTTAGTGATGTGAGGTAAGTAAAAACAGCGCTTGGCGGGAGAATTTACCCGGTTACACGGTGCCGTCTAAAAGCCCCGGCGACCGAGCCCGGAGCGCCTCGCGCTCTCGGACCAAAGCTGAGCGCGTGCATAATTCGGCTAAACGATGAATGTCCCCTCAGGAGCGTGCGCGAAGCGCGCGAATGCGGTCGGAAAGAGCAGGATGGGTTGACAAGAAGCCGCCTCCATCGCCGCTTGTCTGCTTTAGCCACTCGAGCGTATCGATCATGATCTCCTTCGAGTAGCCGCTACGGTGGAGAATCTTCACTGCGTAGCGATCGGCTTCGTATTCTTGAGGTTGGCTGTAACGATGGGCGAGGAGCGCAGCCGCAACCGGCGCAAGGGCGCCGCTTCCGGGGATGAACTGTTCGAGCAGCCTCGTGCCCAAGCCCAAACCGCTCCAGAGGAGCTGGGCTCGCCGGGGATGCCCCAAACGATCGTGCGCGATTTCGTGTGCGAGAACGCCGCGGAGCTGATCGTCATTCGCTTTTTCCAGGAGACCGGTGGTCACGATGAACTGGCCGTCACCTGCGCTCCCCGCGTTGATGCTCGGCTCCTCGATGATGCGAATGCGAATTTCCTCGGTGCGCCGCGCGCCTCCCGCGCCCTCGATCAGAGGCAGCATGATGCGGCGCACGCGCTCAATCTGGCTCTGGCTCGTAACCGAAGCGCGTTTGGCGAGCGAACCTTCCCTGAGGATAACAACTTCGGCTGGCGAAGCGCCGCTGGCGATCGTTACCCAGATCAGACCGAGCGCGCACGCGATCCCCACAGGCTTCATCGTGTGACACCGCAATTAAAACGGGCGGAACCGAACGGATCGGTTCTAGTAAACGATTGAACCGCGCTCGATCTGGTGCCGGCGCGCTTCGTATTCTCTGCGGCCGATGCGTTCACGCCGGAAATCCTCTTCGAGTCGGTCCATTTGGCGCTTCGCGTTCAGCTCGTATCCCGCGCCCGTCGCCAATGCCCCGGTTGCGGCGCCCGCAACGAACTCGCACCCGGCAATCGGCAAGGCGGCCAACAGCAAAAGCGTCGCGATGGGTTTCATAGCTGAATCCTCCTTCTGCCCCAATGGACGCGCTACAAAGCTGTTTATTAACAAAAGGGGGCCTCGGCCGGACCGGTCGGACGCTGTATTACCAAGGCCGGGGATCGCTGGCGCTTAACGTAATGGGCGGAAAGATAAGACGTTCTCGCGCCAAGCACGCCAGCCCGTAACCCAAGCCCCGAGCAAATTTAATCTCTTAACTTGGCGTTCTTCGCGAGCTCGACGCGAGCCTTTTTTGATTGCGGCTGAGCCGCGCAGCATCACGAGAGCGCGTCCGGGCCAAATGCCGCGGAAAGACGATGAGTTTTACTGTGAACGTAAAGGCGGTGGGTGGGGAAACGTCATAGCCTTCGGTACAGCGACAGTTTTGCGTTCAGCGTCTTGGGTGTTATACCGAGCAACCGCGCCGCGTGGGTTTTGTTCCCGCCGGTGGCGGCAAGCGCGCGCTCGATCGCCATTCTTTCCGCTTCGGCGAGAGAAACGGGCGCGCCGTCGGTCGCTTCGGGTGCGTCATCGTGAAGGCAGAATTGGCGAAAATCCTCGGCCGTCAATTCCGAACCGGCGGGCAGTACGGCGAGCCTCTCCATGGCGTTACGCAACTCGCGGACATTGCCGGGCCAGGAATATGCTTGAAGGGCGGCGCCAAAGTCCGCCGCCCAAGGTAAGGGCGGCCGTTGATATTTTTCGGCAAAGCTCTCCAAGAAATGCCGCGCGAGCAACAGCACGTCCTGCTCGCGCTCACGAAGCGGCGGCAACTGGAGATGGAAAACGTTCAAGCGATAGAACAGGTCGGCGCGCAGCTTTCCCTCTTTGAGCGCTGCGGTAGGAACGCGATTGGTGGCGGCGACGATGCGAACCGAAACGACGATGTTTTCCGTCCCGCCGATCCGGCGTATCTGCCCCTCCTCCAAAACGCGCAACAACTTGGCTTGCACTTCGATCGCCATTTCGGTGATCTCGTCGAGAAAGAGCGTCCCGCCATCGGCTTGTTCGAAGCAACCGATATGACGTTCAATCGCGTTGGTGAAGGAACCCTTTTCATGGCCGAACAGTTCGCTCTCCATCAGACTCGGCGCGATCGCCGCGCTATTTAAAGGTAAAAACGGTCCTTCGCGCCTCGGGGATAGATCATGGATGGTTCGCGCAACCAATTCTTTTCCCGTGCCGCTCTCGCCGCTGATCAAGACCGCGCCATCGGTTGCGGCGACCTGGCCGATCATCTGATAGAGCGCGCGCATGCGCGCCGATTTGCCGATGAGCGGGCCGTAGGAACCGAGCGGTGATTCGAGCTTGTCGCGGAGCGCAACCGTCTCGCGTCCGAGCGCCACTTGTTTAAGTCCCTTGTCGAGTGTGTTCCGGAGCTTCTCGGGCTCGAGCGGTTTGAGCAGATAATCGTAAGCCCCGAGTTTGATCGCTTCGACGGCGGTCTCGATCGTTCCCTGGCCGCTGATCACGATGATCGCCACGCAGCGGGCGCGATCGCGCAGCGCTTGGATGAATTCGATACCGGACATGCCGGGCATCATGAGGTCGGTGACGATCGCGTGCGGCAGCTTGTCATCGCATACTTTGAGCGCGGCTTCGGCGTCCGCCACGGCAAGCGCCCGGTAGCCCCAAGTTTCCAGCAGAGTCGTCAGTCCGTCGCGGGTCGAGGGATCGTCATCGACGATGAGAACGGTCGCACGGGCTCGCGCCATCAGCTTTCCTCCAGGGGGAGAGTGACTCGAAAGGCCGCCCCGGCGCCGTTTCGGTCCTCGTAGGTTACACTACCGCCATGAGCCTCCAGGATGAGCTGGGTTAGAGGTAAGCCGATGCCGCTGCCGCCGGGCTTGGTTGTATGCCCGAACTCAAAAAGGCTCGAGCGCTGCTCGGGGCTTATCCCGGGGCCGCGATCGGCGACGCACAAGACCAATTCAGCCCCGGTCCTTTCGCCGCTCACGCGAATTTCGCCTCCATGCGGTTGCGCCTCGATGGCGTTGCGAAACAGATTGTCGAAAGCCTGACGTAGCCGCGCCGGGTCACCGTAAACGGGCCACGGGCCGGGTGGGAGCGCTTTTTGGAGCGCGATATGGCGAGGCTTGCAGGAGGATTCGAGGTCGTGAAGGCTGGCCTCGAGCACCTGCGACAGATCCAGCGGCTCCCTGCGCATGCCCACGGGAGCGGTGTACTCGGTGAAGTCTCGGACCAACCGATCGACTTGTCGAATGCTGTTTTCCAACGCCGCCAAAGACCGCTCCTTTCGGCCATCGTCAGGTGAACCGTTGGTTGAGCGCAGCACCTCGAGGTGAATCGCGAGGGCGTTGAGCGGGGTCCTGACCTCGTGGGCCAGGGTCCTGGCGGCCACCGCCAACCGCTGATTCGGATCCGGCGCGCGGGCTCCCTTGCGTTGTTTCATGACGAGCCGGTCGATCAGGTCCAAACTCGCGCTCACTTCGTCACGGCTCGAGTACGAGGGGCGCGCTCGGTAGGTTCCTTGGTCGGCTTGGCGCAAGGTTTCCGTGATCAAACGAAAACGGCGCGTGTAGAGCGCCGTGGTTAGAAGCGCGCTCAGGAGCGCGACGCTGCCGCCAAGAACAAAAAGCAGCGTGAGTTGGCGCCATAGGCCGGCGAGAAGCTCGCTCCAATCGGCCGGATTGATCCACAATCGAAGCCCTCCCGGGCCCTCGACGCCGGCCGGCATCTGCAACGGTACGAGCACATCGTAGGTGACGCTCTTTCCGCGCGCGCGCGAATGAATCGTCGTGAGCCCCTGTTTGAGGTTTTCGTACATCTTTTCGTCGCCGAGGGATTCTCCAGGCTTGTGACCCATGGAGCTATAGAGAACCTTGCCATCGGCATTCAGCACCCACATCGCCTCGATGCTGCCGCTCCGATCGATGAACGCGCGCATCAGGCCCTTGACTTCGGAGTGCCGTGAAACGTTGGGGTTCGACGGCGGCCGCGACTGTGGCCGCCCGGGGAAGATGTTGCCAAGAAAGCTCCAAAACGACTGCGGTTGCGCGGACGCCGGTCGCCTCGGGTTCGAGTCCGGGCGCTGTCGTAGACTGTCAGCCAGGGCGATCTCCACCTGGCGCGCCATGACGAGCGCGGTCTGCAAAGTCGCCTCTCTCGTGAGGCGCTGCGCAATGAGCCATAGGCCGGCGGCAAAAAGGCCGAAGATGAATATTACCGTGCCGAGAAAAACCGCCGCCTGCTGCTGCCGGAGAGTCATGCTGCGACAGGATACCAGATCGCCGGAAACCGGCAAAGTTCCGGTTTCGCCTGCGCCACGATAAACTTGCGTGGCGCAAGCCTTTCCTGCATAGTTAAGGCGATGGTTTTAGACGCTTACGGCCGGTCCATGAAGGACCTGAGAGTATCGGTCACCGACCGGTGCAACTTTCGCTGCACCTACTGCATGCCGCTCGACCGCTACGAGTGGATCCACAAAAAGGAAATTTTGACATTCGAGGAGATCGCGCGCCTTGCGGCGATATTCGTCGGCCTCGGCGTTGAAAAGGTGAGACTCACGGGCGGCGAACCGCTCGTGCGTCAGAATCTCGACAGGCTGGTGGCGAAGCTCGCGGCGATCGACGGCCTAAAGGACATTTGCCTTACGACCAACGGCGCGCTTCTCGCGGAAAAGGTTGCGGCGCTGAAGGACGCGGGGCTCAAGCGGATCAATGTCAGCCTCGATACACTCGACCCGGAGAAGTTCAAACGGATCACCAAACGCGGCGATCTGGCCAAGGTTCTCGAAGGCATCGAGGCGGCGAAACGCCACGGTTTGCACCCGATCAAGCTCAATGCGGTGATCGAGCGCGGCGTCAACGAAGACGATATTCTGCCGCTTGTGGAATTTGCTCGCCGCAACGGCTTTGCGATGCGGTTCATCGAGTACATGGACGTGGGTAACGCGAACGACTGGACTTCGAAGAAGCTCGTCTCGAAGGGAGAAATCATCGAAAAAATCAGCTCCCGCTACCCGCTCCGCGAAGTCGGCCGGCAGCAGGGAAGCGCGCCGGCAGTGGACTATGAATTCGTCGATGGGGCCGGCGATGTCGGCGTGGTCGCCTCGGTGACCGAGCCGTTTTGCGGTCGCTGCACGCGCGCGCGCATTACAGCCGACGGCAAGCTCGTGACCTGCCTGTTTTCGCAGAGCGGCGCCGATGTGAAGGCGCTGTTACGCGGGAGCGCTTCGGATGCTGAGATCGCGGCTTTTATCCGGTCCCTCTGGGGTGGACGGAACGACCGCTACTCCGAAGAACGATGGCTCGCCCTCCGCTCATCGAGCTACGATCCCAAGCGGCAGAAGAAAATTGAAATGATCTCGCTCGGCGGCTGACGTGGTGATCCGGCCGACACGGCGTCTTTCGACTAAGTTTTTGGCATCAAGCCGCGCTGCTCGAGGTCGCGCCGCTGCTCAGGGCTGAGTTTATCGGGCGTTACGTACCCTTGGTGTTCGTATCGGCGGGTGCAGTCGTCAAGGTAACTTTGCGCCCAGCCGGTTCCAAGTCCCCAGCCGGAGCTGCTGCACTCAGCCGTCGCTCCGCTCCGAGGATGAACCAAAATCACGGCGCGGCTGGTACACGCTCCCAAGCCTAGCAACAAAGAGCCGGCTAAGAGATGACGCAAGAATATCCGGGTCTTCATGTTACCCGTTGGACGTCGCGGGTATTGATTTTTTTACGGGCGAGAACACTGGTCAAACATCCCGGTTAGGCGGCTCGTCTCAGCGTCTTCCTCGCCCACCCGCACCTACTGCCCATGATACCACGGCTATCCCGAGACGGCTGGCTTCTGTTCGCAACTTGTGGCCTTCGCTCTTTCGCCTACGGGCTTCTCTCGGTCATTCTAGGGGTTTACCTCGATCGGGTAGGCTTGAGCGCCGCCGCGATAGGATGGATCTTTTCCGCCGCGTTAGCCGGAGGCGCCGTGATGACGCTCGTGGTCACGGCGGTCGCGGATCGAGTCGGCCGAAGAGCGATGCTGGTTTTCGGCGCTGCGCTGATGGCGATTGCCGGGGCCGTTTTCGCCCTCAGCGTGGATCCGTTCGTGTTGGCGTGTGCCGCCGTTTTGGGCAGCATCAGTCCTTCGGGAAAAGAGGTCGGTCCCTTTCTCGCCCTCGAACAAGCGATCCTGCCGCAAACAACGATCGATCGCCAGAGAACCGCAGTTTTTGCAGCGTACAATGTCGTCAACTCCTTCTGTGGCGCGCTCGGCGCGCTGGCAGTGGGAATCCCGGCGCTTTTCTCCCTACCGGAGCTGCCCGGGTTCCGCTGGCTGCTTGGGCTGTATATCGTCTGCAGCATCGTCATGGGCCTGTTGTTTCTCGTGCTCTCACCGGCGGTCGAAACAGCGGTAACGGCCTCCGCGCCTGTATTGAAGGTCGGTATCGAGCGATCGCGGGGCGTTGTCGCCAGGCTCGGAGGGCTTTTCGCTCTGGATGCCTTTGCCGGCGGATTTGTCGTTCAGAGCCTGGTGGCGTACTGGTTTTACCTTCGCTACCAAGCCGACACCGAACTCCTCGGCAGCATTTTCTTCGGCGCCAATCTGCTTGCGGCGCTGTCGTTTCTGGCGGCGCCGGCGATCGCCCGCCGCATCGGCTTGCTGAATACGATGGTGTTTACGCATCTGCCGTCGAATGTGCTGCTCGCGGCGGTGCCGCTGATGCCGAGCCTGGAAGGTGCTGTCGCGATGTTTCTCGCGCGCAATCTGTTGTCCCAGATGGATGTGCCAACGCGCCAGTCCTACACCATGGGCGTGGTGGCGGAAGGCGAGCGGGCCGCCGCCGCGGGGATTTTTTCAGTCGCGCGCAATGCCGGCGCCGCGCTCGCGCCGCTTTTTACCGGACCGATGCTGGCCAATCCACCGGCGGGATGGTTGTTCTTGACTGCCGGCGGCTTGAAGGTCGTTTATGACCTCTCGATCTTCGGTTGGTTTCGCCATTTGCATCCCGCTGAAGAAGAGAGGCGCCCGGCCGCGATGACAACGCCCTGAGGTTCGTCGTTTCAGCAGGCGGCGGGTTTGTGATAAGTTACGTTAGAGGTTGGTCGGATCCGATTGGATAGCCAGGAGCAACTGTCAGAGTTGCAAGGCGTCTTCCACTGCACCCCTCCCCTTTTCCGCGCCTTAAGCGTCCCAGCGGCTAGCGCCGCCCACACCGGCCCTGGGCGGTTGCCCGATCGGTTCGAGATGTCGTGAGGTAAAAATCGATGTTGACCGAAGTCGGTGTCATCGTTGCGCTTATTTTGATGAACGGCCTGTTTGCCATGTCCGAGATGGCGATCGTCGCGGCGCGGAAATCACGGCTCGAGGATTGGGCGAAAAACGGGAACCGCAGGGCGAAGACCGCCCTCGAACTGGCCCAAACGCCCAACCGCTTTCTCTCCGCCGTGCAAGTTGGAATCACGCTGATCGGCATCGTCGCCGGCGCCTTGGGCGCCACCACGCTCGCTCATCGGTTGGCTGCCTATGTCGCTTGGATTCCGCAGATCGAGCCCTTCAGCGGGGAGATCGCGCTCGGCCTGGTCGTTTTGACGATCGGTTACTTCTCGTTGCTTCTCGGGGAGCTGGTGCCAAAGCGCCTCGCTTTGCTCCATCCGGAAACGATCGCCAGCGCCATCGCCGTTCCGCTCGAGCTGTTTTCAAAAGTCTTCGCCCCGCTCGTGCACGTGTTGAGTTTTTCGACCGACATGACCTTTCGCCTCTTGGGCCGCCAGCCGGCGCAACAACCGCCGGTGACGGAAGAGGAGATCAAGACGCTGGTTCAAAAGGGCACGGAAGCCGGGGTTTTCGAAGAGTCGGAGCAGGATATGCTCGAAGCGGTGTTGCGACTCGGGGATCGCACCGCCCCGTCGCTCATGACCCCGCGCACGCAAATCGCTTGGCTCGACCTCGAAGCTTCGGACGAGGAGATCCGTAATACGATCATCTCGAGCGGGCATTCGCGGTTCCCGGCGGCAAACGCCAGTCTCGACAACGTGATCGGGATCGTGCAAGCGAAGGATCTGCTGGCGAACTGTCTCGCCGGCAAACCATTCGACCCGAGAGCCTGTGTGCAAGAGTCCTTGTTCGTGCCGCGCAGTCTTTCCGCTTTGGAAATACTCGATCAGTTCAAGCAGTCGGGCCAGCATATAGCCCTGGTGGTCGATGAGTACGGTGGGATCGAGGGGCTCGTCACGCATCACGATATTTTGGAGGCGATCGCGGGTGACATCCCGTTCAGCGAGAAGCAGAGCGAAAAGAAAGCGATCCAGCGACACGACGGATCGTGGTTGCTCGATGGAATGCTGACGATCGAGGAGTTCAAGGAGATTTTCCAGGTCGAAAGCTTTCCCGGGGAGAAGAGAGAGGCGTATCAAACGCTGGGCGGCTTCGTGTTCACGCATTTTGGTCGAGTCCCGGCGGTTTCGGATTCTTTCGAGTGGAATAACCTCCGATTCGAGGTGGTCGACATGGACGGCAAGCGCATCGACAAAGTTCTGGTTTCGGCTGTCCCGGTTGAGGCGAGGCGCCCGTATGAGGGGGGGCATCGGGCCATACCCGATGCGGACGACTGATTCTAGACAAGCTTACGATGCTCGGACTATAGTCAAGAGAGCCTTGAACGGCGCAGGTAGGGGAAGCGCGCATGCTGAAAGTGATACCCGTTGAAAGAGCGATCGGTTTGCCGCTGGCGCACGACATCACCGAGATTGTTCCGGGCAAGCACAAGGGGCCGGCCTTTCGCCGCGGCCATATCATCCGGCCGGAAGATGTCGCGAGGCTTCTGGATGTCGGCAAGGCGCATATCTACGTGATGGAGTTGGAAAAGGGCGAACTTCACGAGGAAGATGCCGCCCGGCGCCTGGCAAGCGCCGCAGCCGGTCCGAACATCCGGCTTACCGAACCGGTGGAAGGCCGCGTCAATCTGGTTGCAGCGATCGAAGGATTGCTGAAGGTCGATACCGAGCGCCTCTTTCGGTTGAACGCGTTGGGTAATCTGATCCTGGCGACGCTCCGGGGCGATCGCTACGTCAAGCGCGGCACCGTACTGGCCGGCACGCGCACGATTCCCGTTGTGGTCAGGGAAGAGTTGATCGAGCAGGCGGAAGCCCTGTGCGCCGGGAAGCCGATCGTGGCGGTTTTGCCGATGCCGCCGCGGCGCGTGCACCTGATCGTCACGGGGAGCGAGGTGTTCACGGGACGGATCAAAGATGGCTTCGAACCGGTGGTGCGGCGCAAATTGAACGACATGGGCTCCGATTTGGCATCGGTCAAGATCGCGCCGGACGATCCCGATGTGATCGCCGGCCACATCAACGAAGCGCGCCGAGCCGGGGCCGAGCTGATCCTTGTGAGCGGCGGCATGTCGGTGGATCCCGATGACAAGACGCCTGAAGGTATACGGCGCAGCGGCGCGCAAATAGAGACGCACGGCTTCCCTGTGCTCCCGGGCTCGATGTTCCTCATGGCCTACCTTGGGGAGACACCGGTCCTCGGGCTCTCTGGCTGCGTCCTCCATGACCCGGTAACCGCCTTTGACACGCTCTTGCCGCGACTTTTGGCGGGTGAGCGGATCACGCGGACGGACATCCTCGCGCTTGGTCATGGGGGACTTCAGGCGAAACATGACCACTAAAGAAGCAAGGAGCATGGAGCTTGGAGCAAGGCGCAAGAGAAATACAGGGGTAATAAAGTAATGGGTTTTCGGCCCAACGCTCCAGTCCTCCAACACTCCATTACTCCAGTGGTCAACGCCGAACCGTTGAACTGCGCGTAGCGATTGAACGGCTTGAACGATTCTAGTCCAAAGCGGAGGCGATTATGCTGGTGCTCAAGGACCTGAAGGAGCGATGTGACCCGCAATGGGCCGCCTTGCTGGTCGTCGACGTCCAGAATGATTTTGTCAGTCCCGAGGGGAGCGCCGCGAAAAGAGGCGAGGATGTGAGCGCAGCGATGGCGATAGTGCCGAGGCTGACGCGGCTGATCGGCGAGGCGCGGCAGGTAGGGCTCACGGTCGTTTATATCAAGACCACGCATAGCGAATGGACCGATACCCCTTCCTGGATCTATCGGAGTTCGCAGAGGGCCAATCTCAACACCTGCCGCGAGGGAACCTGGGGCGCGGAGTTTTATCCCGGCATCGCTCCCCTCCCGTCCGAGCGGGTCGTCATCAAGCACCGCTACAGCGCGTTCATCCACACGGATTTGAACACCGTGCTTAAAGCGAAGAACATCCAAAGCGTCCTCGTCACCGGCGTGGCGACCAATGTCTGCGTGGAAACGACCGCGCGCGACGCCTACATGTTCGATTATTACGTCACGCTCCTCGAAGATTGTGCCGCGGCGTACGAGCCGCGACTCCACATGGCGACGTTGGAAAACATGCGCCGGCATTTCGGGCTGGTAGCGTCGTCGGATGAGGTGATCGACTGCTGGCGGCAAACGAACAGAAAAGCCGCAGGCCTGTAGCGAGTTTACTGAGAAAAATCCCCTTAGTCCCTTTGGGTAAACTTTGGGCAAAGGGGAAATTGTTCAGAGATTTCAGCGCGCCCGGTGAGAGCGCCTACTTCATGAACTCGGCGTTCACCTGTTCGAGCTGTTCGATCGTGGGCTGCAAATCCTCCTGTGTCAGCTCGGCGAGCGGTGTGTCGCAAAGGTTCAGCTCTTCGGCGAACTCCTTCCGGTTCGGATTGTAGTAAATCAGACCGGTCAAGAATTTCCCCTCTGCGATGGCTGCATGAATTGCGGTGATCGCCTGCGACTTGTTCGTCGGGTCGTAATCGCGGCCCAATTTGTGCAGGATGATGCGCGAACCGTCGTGGAGTTCGACCTCCTGATCGGTCCCTTCCTCGTAGTCGACCTCGATATTCTCGTAGGGCGGGATGAAATCGACATCGTGGATCGGGTCGAGGTGGCCTTTGACGTACTTGAGGCTCTTGGTCGATCCCTCGTGGTTGTTGAAGGTCACGCACGGACTGATCACATCGAGAATGGCGCTGCCTCGATGCGCGAGCGCTCCCTGGATGAGCGGGCTCAGCTGCTTTCGGTCTCCGGAGAAACTCCGCGCCACATACGTCGCCCCGAGCGTAATCGCGAGTTCGGCCAGATCGATCGCCGGGATATCGTTGACTTTGCCGCCTTTCATGACCGATCCAACGTCCGCGGTGGCTGAAAACTGACCTTTGGTCAAGCCGTAAACCCCGTTGTTCTCGACGATGTAAGTGATGTTCACGTTGCGGCGCATCATGTGGCAAAAGTTTCCCAACCCGATGGCTGCGGTGTCGCCGTCGCCGGAGATGCCGATCGGCAGCAGCGTGTGGTTCGCCAGGTTGCTGCCGGTCGCCACCGCCGACATCCTTCCGTGAACGGCGTTAAAGCCGAAGGATTGCCCGAGGAAATAGGCCGGTGTTTTCGACGAGCAGCCGATGCCGCTCAACTTGATCACTTTCTTCGGGTCGATGCTGCTTTCGAAATACGCCCGCATCACCGAAGCCGAGATCGCGTCATGGCCGCAACCGCGGCACATGGTCGAAGGCGCGCCCTCGTAGTCCTTTTCCGTGAGATTCAGTCGGTTAACCTTAGCTTGTGCCATCGTCGGTGTCCTTACATTTGGGCTGTTTTACGTTGCGCGGACTGGGCCGCTTCGAAAATCTGGCGTACCACCTCACCGGCGGTGACCGGTAACCCGTTGTACACGAGAATGCTCGTAATCTTCGCGCCAAGTTCGGGATATTCGTCTTTGATGATTGCCGCCATCTGAGCGTCCCGGTTCTGCTCGACGAGGTAAACCGTGTCATGCTCGGCGAGAAAATCGCGGACCTCGACGGTAAGCGGGAGGGCGCGCAGCAGGAGGTGGTTGGTTTTGAGGCCGGCGGCGCGGAGCCGGTCGCGCGCCTCGCGCACCGGCTCGTAGCTCGACCCATAGCAGATAATGCCGGTTTTTACGCCCCGGGTGAATTCGACAATCGGCTTCGGCACGTAGTTGCGAGCGGTTTCGAACTTCTTGCGCAGCCGATCGAGGATGTATTTGTAGTCATGCTCGTCTTCCGAATACCGCGCATCGGCATCGTGGCCCGAACCGCGCGTGAAATACGCCGCCATGGGATGGGCATTGCCCGGCACCGTACGATAAGGAATGCCGTCGCCGTCCTGGTCGAAGTAGCGACGAAACTTCTTTCCCGCCTTAGCCCACTCGTCGAGCTGCTCGGCGCTCAGGCGCTTGCCGTAATCGAACGGCTCCTTGTGGAGCTTTAGCGGTTCGGACGACCAGAGATTCATTCCGAGATCGAGGTCCATCGCGACGAACACCGGCGTCTGGAAGCGGTCGGCGAAATCGAAGCTCCGGCGCGACAGATCGAAGCAAGAATTCATGTCATGCGGAATGAGAATGATATGGCGCGTATCGCCATGCGACGCCGTATACATGAGCGATATATCCGCCTGCTGGGTTCGCGTCGGCAGGCCGGTCGAGGGGCCGCCTCGCTGAATGATGAAAAACACGCAAGGGATCTCGGCGTAGTAGGCGAGGCCGATCGTCTCGTTCATGAGCGACAGCCCCGGGCCCGAGGTCGACGTCATCGAACGCGCGCCCGCCCAGCCGGCGCCCACCACCATGCCCGCGGCCGCGATTTCGTCTTCCGCCTGCACGATTGCGTAAGCGCGCTTGCCGCCTTTGGTTTTGCGAAGCCGCGGAAGGTAGTATTCGAGCGCCTCGGCAAGCGAACTCGAGGGCGTGATCGGGTACCAGGAGATGACCGACGCGCCGCCGTAAATTGCGCCGAGGGCGCACGCGGTGTTGCCGTCGGTGATGATCTTACCCTTGTTGCCGTTCGGTATGGGCTCGAGGCGCGCGATGTTCTGCTTGAAGCCGCGTTCCTTCATGTACTGATAGCCGGCATCGATACAGACGAGATTCGACTCGATGACCGCCGGCTTCTTGCCGAACGTGTCCTCGAGCACCGCCTTGGTGACCTCCATGTCGATTCCGAAGAGATAGCCAAGCGCGCCGACGTAGATCATGTTTCTCTGCTTTGCGCGGAGCGGCGAAGCGGGAACGAGTTTGGCTACGAGCTTGTTTGCCGGCACGCCGAGGTACTGGACCCCCTCGCGCTTTAGATGCGCCGGGAGCGGAGTCGAATCATCATAGAGAATCAGGCCGCCGTCGCGCACGCGGTAGATATCCTTGGCCGCAGTTGCGTCGTTGAACATCACCATGACGTCGATCACGTCCTTGCGACTGAGGTACCCGTCGGCGCAGGCGCGAATCTGATACCAGGTCGGCAACCCCTGGATATTAGAAGGAAACATGTTCTTCGACGAGCATGGGATGCCCATCTTGAAAATCGACTTGAACAGAATGTTGTTCGACGATGCGCTGCCGGAGCCGTTTTCAGTGGCGACGCAGATGCTTAAATCGTTTACGGGGATATCCAAAATATAACCTCCTTCGATCGGCGCAACTTTCGAATTCTACCGACATTCCCTTTAGAAGACAACACGTTATCCCGGCGTGTATTGGTCTTCGGAATCGAAGTACTCTTCGACCTCTTTCCAGGTTTGCCGGACCTTTTCATCGATGTCGAACGCGCTCGCATACTGTAAGATGTCGGGCATGGAAACGAGGCCGATCAACTCGCCGCCCTCACCCCGGACCGGCATATTTCGGATGTCGCGCCTGTACATTTCCGCGAGCGCGTCTCTCACCAGATCATTGCCGGCCATCGTAATCAGCGGCGCGGTCATGACTTGTTTCACTGAAACGCCCCGGGTCTCCACGGGCTGAGCCGCCACCCGCTTCAGGACGTCGCGTTCGGTGAAGATGCCGGCCGGGCGGTCCGCCGCCAAAACGACCACGGCCCCGACCCCTTTTTCGACCATCCGCCCGACGGCGTCGTAAACGGTTGTCGATTCGTCAACGGTTTCGACGCGCGAGGACATGATGCTGCCGAGCGTTCTCGTGTCGCTCATGCCGTGCCCCAGCTCAACGGCGAGCCCGAGGATGCGCCGCATGGAAACGATGCCGACGATCTTGCCGCGCCGCCCGCGAACCAGGAGGTGGCGAAACTTTCCCTTGTACATTTTCGCGAGCGCATCGATGATGTGCGTCTCCTCTCTGACGGCGCGTACCGGCGCCGTCATCACCTGCCGTATGGGGGTCTTGTCGATATCGACCCGATTGACGACACGCCGTAGCACATCCTTTTCGGTGAAAATCCCCACCGGGATGGCGTTGTCCATGATCACGATACGGCCGACGTCCTCGGCTACCATTTTCTCGACCGCTTGCCGCACGTTCTCGGCGACGTTCGCGGTCGTGATATGAGTCGTCATGATTTCGCTGACTTTATTCGACAGCATAGCCGCCTCCTCTTGGCGCGGTAGGAAGAATATAACACCGCTTTCCTTGCCGGTTTCAAGGGCCGCGCAGAGACCGAGCCCCGGGATCTCACGCCCATCGGTGTCAGTCGCTCAAGGGGGATTCGCCAAAGCACGGCCGGAGTTCGGCGTCTTCGATCCCCCGGCGCTCGCCGCTCCCGGATAAACGCCCGGCGTAAAGCCGCCGACAGGATTGCGGGCGGCTTGAAATGCGGTTAGATTTATCTTACGCGAATTACGGGAGGGACGGCGAAGCGATGAGCCGGAGGGAAACCGAACACGAACACGGACTCGTCACCGAGACCAAAAAGAAGCTAAAGAAGCCGCCGCTCTACAAGGTACTGCTGCACAATGACGATTACACCACCAAAGAATTCGTCGTGCAGATCCTGCAGTACGTTTTTCACAAGGAGCATACCGAAGCGGTCCAGATCATGCTCCACGTCCACAAGAAAGGCATCGGCGTCGCCGGTGTGTATACGTACGAGATCGCGGAAACGAAGGTTGCACTCGTGGAAAACCTGGCGCGCCAGCACGAGTATCCGCTGAAGTGCACGATGGAAGAGGCCTAGGCCATGATCGGCAAGGAACTCGAAGCAACGCTCAACAACGCGCTCAAGGAGGCGAAGCGGCGCCGCCACGAATTCGTCTCCCTCGAGCATCTCCTTTATGCGCTCCTGCAGGATAAAGATGCGAGCGGCGCAATCGTGAACTGCGGCGGAGACATCGCCAAGCTCAGAAAAGCGCTCGAAGAGTTTTTCGAGAGTCAACTCGAAACGCTGCCGCGCGGCATGGATCAAGAGCCGCAGCAAACGATTGGCTTCCACCGGGTGTTACAGCGCGCGGTAATCCACGCCCAGTCGGCAGAAAAGCGGGAGATCAACGGCAGTAATCTGCTGATTGCGATGTTCCGCGAGCCCGATTCGTACGCCGTTTACTTGCTCGAGGAACAGGGCATCACGCGTTTCGACGTCGTGAACTACGTCTCCCATGGGGTCTCGAAAATCCCGGGCGCCGACGAACCGGCGCAGTCCGAAGAAGAGCACGGCGAGGAGGAGCGGACCGGGCAACGCACCAAGCCGCTCGAAGCGTACACGGTGAATCTCGTCGAGAAGGCGCGCCAGGGCAAGATCGATCCGCTGATCGGGCGCGAGGATGAAATCGAGCGAACCATTCACGTCCTCTGCCGCCGCCGAAAGAATAACCCGATTTACGTCGGCGACCCCGGCGTGGGCAAGACCGCGATCGCGGAAGGGCTGGCGTTAAAGATCTCGCGCGGGGAAGTGCCCGATGCGCTCAAAAACGCGGTGATCTATGCTTTGGACATGGGCGCGCTCCTTGCCGGCACCAAGTTTCGCGGCGACTTCGAGGCGCGCCTCAAGGGGGTTTTGGCCGGGCTCAAGAAACAGCCGCATGCGATTCTATTTATCGACGAAATCCACACGATCGTCGGAGCCGGGGCGACGAGCGGCGGTTCGATGGACGCTTCCAACATTCTTAAACCGGCATTGGCCTCCGGAGAACTCAAGTGCATCGGCTCCACCACCTACCACGACTACAAGAGCTATTTTGAGCGCGACCGGGCGCTCGTGCGGCGCTTTCAAAAGATCGAAGTCGCCGAGCCCAGCAAGGAGGACGCCTACAAGATCCTGCAGGGACTCAAGTCGTATTACGAGGAGCATCACGGCGTCCATTATTCGACGGCAGCGCTGCACGCGGCGGTCGACTTATCGGCGAAGCACATCAACGACCGGCGCTTGCCCGACAAGGCGATCGATGTGATCGACGAGGTGGGGGCGTCGGTCAAGATTCTGCCGCCCGACAAGCGCAAGAAAACCATCGGCCCCAAAGACATTGAGAAGATCGTTGCCAAAATCGCCAAGATCCCGCCGCGGAGCGTCTCGGTCTCGGATAAGGAGCAGCTGCAAAATCTCGAGCGAGACCTGAAGCTCACGGTTTTTGGGCAGGATGCGGCGATCGAGACGCTGGCCGCAACCATCAAACTCTCGCGTTCCGGCCTCGGGCACCCGGAAAAGCCGATCGGCTCCTTTCTGTTTTCGGGGCCCACCGGCGTCGGCAAAACCGAAGTCGCCAAGCAGCTGGCGCATATCATGGGGATCGAATTCATTCGCTTCGACATGAGCGAATACATGGAAAAACACACGGTTTCGCGGCTGATCGGCGCGCCCCCGGGCTACGTGGGCTTCGATCAGGGTGGCCTCTTGACCGATGCGATCATCCGCAATCCTTACGCGGTCCTCTTGCTCGACGAGATCGAAAAAGCCCATCCGGATCTGTTCAATATCTTGCTTCAGGTGATGGACCACGCGGCCCTAACCGACAACAACGGCCGAAAAGCCGATTTCCGCAACATCATTTTAATCATGACCACCAACGCGGGCGCGCGCGAAATGAGCGGGGCGCCGCTCGGGTTCGGCGCGCAAACGACCGCGGGGAGGGGCAAGGAGGCGATCGAAAAGATGTTCAGCCCCGAATTCCGCAACCGCCTCGATGCTATGATCACGTTCAATTCGCTCACGATGGACGTGATTGAGCGGGTCGTCGATAAGTTCATTTTGGAACTCGACCGGCAGCTGAACGAAAAGAAGGTTTTTCTCCAGCTGACGGTCAAAGCGCGCCGCTGGCTGGCCGAACGCGGCTACGATCCGGCGTTCGGGGCGCGGCCGATGGCGCGGCTCATCCAGAACGAGATCAAGCGGGTGCTGGCGGATGAAATTTTGTTCGGCCAGTTGCAAAACGGAGGGAACGTCGAGGTCGATGAACAGGACGGCAAGCTCGTCTTTTCCTACAGCCCGCTTGCCGCAAGGGTTCCCAGCGCAGTCCACTGATTTCCCCACACGGGGTAATGGAACAGCTCGTCCTCGGGCTCTTTCTGTTCTTTTTTGCCCTGGAGTGGATTGTTGAGTCCGCTCTCAACGAGATCAATCTGCGGCATGCGCGTCGCCGGCGGGCGGATCGGACCATCCCCGACTTTGTCGCATCGAAGGTAACCGACGGCGATTATCAGAGGTCCTTCGAGTACACGCTCGCGAAAGGGCGGTTTGAGCGCTGGGCCGAACTCTACGGCCGGATCTTGACGTTGACTGTACTGTTTAGCGGGCTCTTGCCTCTGCTCGACCGTTTATCGATCGAGATGGCGAGCCGGCTGGGGTTGCCCTCGCCGGGCCACGGCATCCTGTTTTGCCTTTGCGTCGGACTTATCTTCTCTCTGGCCAGCCTGCCTCTCGATGCCTATGCGACCTTCGGCATCGAAGGCCGCTTCGGATTCAATCGGACGACTGTGACGCTCTATATCAAGGATAAACTGAAAGCGTTCGCGCTTGGGATCGTGCTGGGCGTGCCGTTTTTACTCGGCCTTTTATGGCTGATCGATGCGCGCACGCCCAACTGGTGGATCTGGGCGTTTCTGTTCATCATGGGATTCCAGCTCCTGATGATCGTCATCTATCCCACAATGATCGCGCCGCTGTTCAATCGCTTCGAGCCGCTCCAACAGGGGGAGCTGCGCGAGCGTATCCTGGCGCTCGCGCGTCAGGTCGGTTTTGAGACCAGAGGAATCTTTTCAATGGACGGATCAACGCGCTCCGCTCACTCGAACGCCTACTTTACGGGCCTCGGAAAAGCGAAGCGCATCGTTTTGTTCGACACATTGATCGAGCAGATGACGACCGATCAATGCCTCGCGGTTCTGGCGCACGAGATCGGCCACTACAAGCTCAAACACATCCGCCGCATGCTTGCTGTCGAAGCCGTTTTTCTGCTCGCCGGTTTGTACGCGCTCGGTTGGATGCTCGATTTCCCGCCGCTGTTCAGAGCCTTCGGGTTCGAGCAGCCTTCGAATCACGTCGCGTTGGTGCTGTTCACGCTAATAGCCGGCCCGTTTACGTTTTATGTCCGCCCACTGTTGAATCTGCTGTCGCGACGGCACGAATACGAAGCGGACAGGTTCGCTGTGGAAACGCTCCGCGACCCGAAATCGATGGAAGAAGCGCTCGTCAACTTGACGGTAAAAAACTTATCCAACCTGGCGCCCCACCCCTGGTACTCGGCCTACCACTATTCGCATCCGAGCCCGGCCGAGCGCATCGCCGCAGTCCGCGCCTGCGCCGCCGCAGCTTGAGCCGCCGCGACCCGATAAAAACCGCAGCGCGGGGCGGCGCGCTCGTTCATGGTGGAGCCGAAGATCTTTCGTCGTCTGTGATGAAACCTTTCCTGCTACCAGGAATGGTTTAGCGCGTTCACGTCTTGTGTGGAGAAGCAGGGAATCCAGACGCGCTAACGGCAGAAATGGTCGGGGCGAGTGGATTTGAACCACCGACCTCACGGTCCCGAACCGTGCGCTCTACCAAGCTGAGCCACGCCCCGACCGGTAAAAACTAACACACCGAAAAGAGAAAACAACTGACTCGAGAATGGAGTATCGAGTTATGGAGCGATCGAGTACTGGGTTTAGGGACCCAACCGACAGCCATGCACGTGGTTATGCCTGGGCGACGGCCGCGCGCATGCGGCGAATGGTTGCGCCGTAATCGGGAGTCTTGAATATCCCGGAACCGGAGACGATCACCTCGGCTCCGGCGCGCGTGACCAGGTGAATGTTTTCCGCTTTGATGCCGCCATCGGCTTCAATCAGGACAGGAACTCGCCGCTCATCGATGACTTTTCTCGCCTGTTCGATCTTCGGCAGCACCTCGGGAATAAAAGCCTGGCCGCCGAAGCCGGGAAACACCGTCATCATGAGGATCATATCGACCTCGCCCAGCAGGCCGGCGACTTTTTCCAGCGCAACATCCGGGTTGACGGCGATCGCGGCTCTCGCCCCCAAATCGCGGATCCGTCTCAGGGTCGCCTTCGGATCCGGGCAGGTATCGGGATGGATCGAAACCCAGTCCGCTCCGGCCTCGATAAACTCTGGAGCGTACCGGTTCGGATCGGTGATCATGAGATGGACATCCATCGGGATGCTCGTTACCTTACGCAGCCACTCGACGACCACCGGGCCGATCGTGATATTGGGCACGAAATGGCCGTCCATGACATCGACGTGCACCCAGTCGGCGCCGGCCGCTTCGATCGCTTCGATCTCTTCCTTGAGGCGGCTGAAATCCGCAGACAGAATGGACGGGGCGATTTTAATCGCTTGCATCAACTCAATCTTGTCATTCGCGCGGCGAAAAATCCATCCGTACCGTGGACGTGAGGCAGCGCCAGGAAATAGCGGCCGCATATCATGGATTTCGCCTGAGCGGGAAGATGATCCGCGGCCACATCCAGCTGGAAGTCCCGACGGTCGGTGAGAAAACTCTCCACCACGGATTCGTTTTCCTGCGGGCTCAGGGTGCAGGTGGAATAGACCAGAACACCGCCCGCTTTTACCCGGTCGGCGACTGTAAAGAGGAGCTTCAGCTGCAGCCGGGCGAGCCGGCTCAGATCCCGTTCGGTTCGTTGCCACTTGATCTCCGGATGCGCGCGCAACGTTCCCAACCCGCTGCACGGCGCATCGAGGAGAACGCGGTCATAGACACGATCCACTGCCTCGAACCCGACTTCAGTGATATCGCCTCGCAGCAGGCGCACCGATTTTAGGCCGAGCCGCTGGACATTAGCCGCCATTCTGTCGAGGCTTCTCGCGGAAACATCGACTGCAAGCACCTCTCCCTCGTCTTGCATCAGCTCCGCCAAATGCGTGCTCTTCCCCCCTGGAGCGGCGCAGGCGTCCAGGATGCGCATGCCCGGGTTTGGAGAGACAAGATAGCCGATCAGCTGGGAGGCTTCGCCCTGGACGGAAAAAAGCCCTTCACGAAAACCCGGAAGCCCAGGAACCGAAGCGCCGCCGCGGAGCACGATGCCTTGGGGCGACCACCGCGTCGGCCCGGCTTCAATTCCTTGGCGCCCTAGCGCCTGCAGCAGCTCTTCCCTGCCCGCGCGCAAGCTATTGACGCGCAGGACCAGGCGCGAAGGCTCGTTGTCGGCTTTCAGCAAAGCTTCGATCTGATCGGAGCCGAAATATTCTTGCCACTGCCGAACCAGCCATTCAGGATGCGACCAGTATACGGCGAGAGCGGCGGTCGAGGCGGTTTGCGGGTCCGGCTTAGGGAGCTGCGGATTTTCCCTGAGATAACTGCGCAGAACCGCGTTGACGAAGTCGGCGCGGCCACGCCCGCGCCTTTTGGCCAGCGCCACCGCGTCGTTCACCGCGGCGTAGGCGGGAATCTTTGTGAGGAAAAGCAGCTGGTAGAGGGATACGCGGAGGAGACTGGTGATCCACGGGTCTTGGCTCGGGCGGCGGACGAAGGCGCGGATCTCATGATCCAGTCTCTTTTGCCAGCGAAGCGTGCCGTAGATCAACTCGGTCAGTAATGCGCGGTCCCTGGAGGAAAGCGAGATCGATTCCAACGCTCGGTCCAGAACAACATCGGCATAGGCTTTTCGGGTCTCGATTTTTAGCAGGATATCGGCGGCGAGCGCGCGGACGTTTGGTTCAGAAGCGCTCACCTTGAGCGAGCCTCGCGCCTTTGACAAATTCCACTCCCGGTATGCGCTGCCTATTTTCCAGTTGCACCTCCTCGAGCGAGAGCGCGCCCGCTCCCGTGGCCACCCATAACCCGTGTGAATCGGCCCTGAGAATCTCGCCGGGATCGCCTGCTGCGGCCGTTTGAACGATTCTCGCTCGATGGATCTTTAGCAGTTTGCCGCGA